>JBIOIA010000037.1:0-16806 GCA_044449445.1 Gemmatimonadales bacterium | reverse complement strand
CCCCCCCCCCGCGCCCCCCCGGGCGGGGGGGGGGGGGGGCCCGTCGCCTTAACACCCCCCCCCGGGGCGCCCGCGGCCCCCCCCGCCCGCGCCCGGCTACGGCGTGAACTTCCCAAAGTCTTCGGGATTGAGCTTCTGGAGGTATTCCTTGAGGGCTTCCGCATCCAGCGCGCTCGGATCGGGCGCGCTCTCGATCAACGGCTCCGCCGGCACGTCGAGCAGCTCGCGGCTGGTGAAGATCGGCGCCTTGAGCCGCAGCGCCACCGCGATGCTGTCGGAGGGGCGCGCGTCTACCTGGATCACGTCTTCGGCCCGGTGGATGTGCAGCTCGGCGAAGTAGGTGTTGTCGCGGACCGTCGTGATCAGCACGCGGCGCAGCTCCCCACCCAGCCCGACGATCACCTGCTTGAGGAGATCGTGCGTCAGCGGGCGGCTGAACTTGACGCCCGCCAGCTCCATCGCGATCGCGCTCGCTTCGCCGGGTCCGATCCAGATCGGGAGGACCCGCGGCCCCTCCTTTTCCTGGAGGATGACGACCGGCGAATTCGTGTTCCGGTCCAATCCGAGGTGCGCGACGCGCACCTCGACCATCGCGCCCGACTTCGCGTCAGGTGCCAAGGTCCCAGCTGGACAGGTACTTCTGCTGCTCGGGCGTGAGCGTGTCGATCGCCACGCCCATCGCCGCGAGCTTGAGCCGCGCGATCTCCCTGTCGATCTCGGCCGGCACGTTGTGCACGTCGCGCGACAGCGCGCGGCCGTGCTTCACCAGGTACTCGGCGCCTAACGATTGATTGGCGAAGGACATGTCCATCACGCTCGCCGGATGGCCCTCGGCGGCCGCCAGGTTGATGAGCCGGCCCTCGCCGAGGATGACGATGCGCTTCCCGTTCAGCACCCACTCATCCACGAAATTGCGCAGCGCGGTCGGGCCCTTGCCCGCCTTGGCGAGGCCCTCGAGGTCGATCTCGACGTTGAAGTGGCCGCTGTTGCAGACGATCGCGCCGTCCTTCATCGCGCGCATGTGCTCCATGCGCACGACGTTCACGTTGCCGGTGAGGGTGACGAACAGGTCGCCGGTCTTCACCGCCTGCTCCATCGGCATGACCTGGAAGCCGTCCATGCCGGCTTCCAGCGCCTTGACCGGGTCGATCTCGGTCACGATCACGTGCGCGCCGTGCCCGCGCAGCCGCATCGCGACGCCGCGTCCGCACCAGCCGTAGCCCGCGACCACCGCCGTCATCCCGGCGAGCAGCACGTTGGTCGCCCGGATGATGCCGTCCACCGTGGACTGCCCGGTGCCGTAGCGGTTGTCGAACAGGTGCTTGGTCAGCGAGTTGTTGACCGCGATGACCGGGAACTGGAGCACGCCGTCCTTCGCCATCGCCTTGAGGCGGATGACGCCGGTCGTCGTCTCCTCGGTGGAGCCGATGACGCCCTTCAGCAGCGCCGCGCGCTCGTCGCTCTTGAGCGACTCGACCCAGCGGCGCACCGGCGGCGCGAGATCGTCGAGCCGGTTCAGCGCGACCATGTGCAGCGCGCCGACCAGGTCGGCCCCGTCGTCCATCGTGATGTCGGCCCGGTGGGCGAGGGCCGCGCGGATGTGCTCGTAGTACGACTCGTGGTCCTCGCCCTTGATCGCGTACACGGCGATGCCGTGGTCGCGCACCAGGTGCGCGGCGACGTCGTCCTGGGTCGAGAGCGGGTTGGACGCGCACAGCACGACCTCGGCGCCGCCCGCCTTGAGCGTGATGCAGAGGTTCGCCGTCTCGCTCGTCACGTGGAGGCACGCCGCGAGGCGCCTGCCCTTGAGGGGCTGCTCCCGGGCGAAGCGTTCCCTGATCTGGCGCAGCACCGGCATCGAGCGCTCGGCCCACTCGCTGCGGCGGCGCCCTTCGTCGGCGAGCGCCAGGTCCTTCACGTCGAACGCGGTCTTGGTCTTCGTCGCGACTGCCATCGTTGTCTTGTCCCTGCGGTTAGCGGCGCGCGCCCTGTTTGGCGACGCCGGCGAGTCGGTGTGCCGTGTCGGCCAGCTCGGCCGCGCGGTCGGTGCGCTCCCAGGTGAAGAACTCCACTTCGCGCTGCGTGCCATCCTCGCGGCCTTCCACGCTCCGGCGCTCGGGCTTGCGGCCGAAGTGGCCGTAATTGGAGGTGGCGCGGTAGATCGGGTTGCGCAGTTCGAGTGCCTCGATGATGCCCCGCGGCGACAGGTCGAATTGCTCGCGCACCGCGCGCTCGATCGCCTCCTCGGGCAGCTGGCTGGTGCCGAACGTCGTCACCAGCACCGAGATCGGCTGCACCACGCCGATCGCGTAGGCGAGCTGGACCTCACAGCGCTTGGCGAGCCCGGCCGCGACCACGTTCTTCGCGACCCAGCGTGCCGCGTACGCGCCCGAGCGATCCACCTTGGTCGGGTCCTTGCCGCTGAAGGCGCCGCCGCCGTGGCGCGCGAAGCCGCCGTAGGTGTCCACGATGATCTTGCGGCCCGTGAGGCCCGCATCACCCTGGGGCCCGCCGACCACGAACTTGCCGGTTGGGTTGACGTGGTAGACCGGCTCACCGTCCCTGATCCACTCGCCGAGCACGGGCTTGATCACGTGCTGGACGACGGCCTTCTTGAGCTCCTCGTGCGAGATCGTCGGCTCGTGCTGCGTGGAGAGCACCACCGCGGCGACGCGCTGCGGCTGGTCTCCCTCGTACTCGACCGTGACCTGCGACTTGCCGTCGGGGCGCACCCATGCGAGCTCGCCGCTGCGGCGCACCTCGGCGAGCCGCCGCGTCAGCTTGTGGGCGAGCAGGATCGGCAGCGGCATCAGCTCCGGCGTCTCATCCGTCGCATAGCCGAACATCATGCCCTGGTCGCCCGCGCCGCCCGTGTCCACGCCCTGGGCGATGTCGGGCGACTGCCGGTCGATCGCGCTCAGGACGGCGCACGTCTCGGCGCCGATGCCGAACGCGGGATCGGTGTACCCGATCGCGTTCAGCGTGCCCCGCACGATGTCGGTGATGGCGACGTAGGTGTCGGTCGTGATCTCGCCGGCCACCAGCGCCATCCCGGTGGTGACGAACGACTCGCACGCGACGCGCGCCTTGGGATCGCGCGCGATGATCGCGTCCAGGATCGCGTCGGAGATCTGGTCGGCAATTTTGTCGGGATGCCCTTCCGTCACGGACTCGGACGAGAAGAACCAGCGGCGATTGGCCACGCGCGGCTCGCTTCTGAGTGTCGGTAAAGTTCGCTCGGAACGGAAGTTAGCCCGCCGACAGGTGAATCTCAACTACGCGTTGGGATCCACCAGCTTGAGATCCACGAGGCGCGAGATGGCCTCGCGCGCCGCGGCGGTCACCTCGGCGGTGCGGCGCGCGTCCATGAGCTGCGCGACGCTCCGCGCCGCGTCCTTCGCGGCGAGCCGGCGCACCAGCCAGCGCAGCAGCGGGAGGTTCGGGCCCGCGACCGACAGCACGCGGTAGCCCAGGCCGAGCAGGATGAACGTGCTGACCGGATCGGAAGCCATCTCGCCGCACACCGACACCTCGATCTTCGCGCGCGCGCCCGCCTTCAGCACCTCCGCCAGCGAGCGCAGGATCGCCGGGTGGTGCGCCGTGAAGCGCCCGGCGAGCTTCGCGTTGCCGCGATCCACGGCGAGCGTGTACTGCACGAGGTCGTTGGTCCCGACGGACAGGAAGTCGGAGACCTCGGCGAGCCGGTCGGCGATGACCACGGCCGCCGGGGTCTCGATCATCACGCCCACGCTCAGGCCGGCAGCGGCCTCGATCCCCTTCGACTTCAGCGCCGCGGCTTCCTCGAGCACCCATTCGCGAGTCGTCTCCACCTCCTCGACGCGCGTGACGAGCGGAATCATGAGCTTGAGCGGCGCATGGGCGGCCGCACGCAGAATCGCGCGGATCTGTGGCCGGAACACCTCGGGCTGGTCGAGGCAGACGCGGATCGCGCGCCAGCCGAGGAACGGATTGGCCTCGGACTGCGCGCGGAAGCCGGCCGGGAACTTGTCGCCGCCCAGGTCGAACGTGCGCACGACGCACACACCCTTGGGGAACGTCTCGCCGACGCGACGGTACAGCGCGGCCTGCTCGTCCTCCGACGGCATGTGCCCGCGCCCGACGACCAGGAACTCGGTGCGCATCAGGCCGATGCCCTCGGCGCGTCCGCGCTTCGCGGACTCGAGCTCCTCGGGCAGGTCGAGGTTCGCGCGCAGCACCACGCGCTCGCCATCGGTCGTCACCGCGGGCAGGTCCACCGCCGCATCGAGGTCCTTCTGCAGCCCCGCGTAGCGCTGGTCGCGCGAGCGCGCCTCTTCGACGTCGCCGGCGTCGGGGGTGACCTTGAGCGTTCCCGCCCAGCCGTCGAGCACGACCGTATCGCCGGTCCGGACCCGCTCGAGCACGTCGGGCAGCCCGACCACCGCCGGAATGCCGATCGAGTGCGCGAGGATCGCGGCGTGCGAGGTCTTGGTGCCCTGCTCGCAGGCGATCGCGAGCACCGCATCGCGATCGAGCTGCACCGTGATGGACGGCGTGAGGTCCCGGGCGATCAGCACCACCGGCACGCCGCCGTGGCCCTTGAGCACGTCGGGCTCGTCCACGCCCAGCAGCCGCGTCAGCACGCGGATCTCGACGTCGGTCAGGTCGATGAGGCGGTCCCTCAGCAGCGTGCTGCCTTGCTGTGACCACAGTCCTCGCCACTCCAGGACCTTGAGCTCGAAGGCGCGCGCCGCCGAGAAGTGGTTCTCGCGGATCAGCCGCTCGACGCCGTCCACCAGCTCCACGTCCTCGAGGATCATCAGCTGCGCGTCGAAGATGCGCGCTTCCTCGGGGCCGGCCCGCTCCTCGGCCTTCGCGCGCACCGTCGCGAGCCGTTCCTTCGCGAAGGCCAGCGCTTCCCTGAGCCGCGCGATCTCGCCCTCGACCGCCCCGCGCCTGATCGCGTGGTCCGACACGGTCGGCACCTCCCAGCGCACCACCAGCGCCGGGCCGACCGCCACGCCACGCGACACGGCGATTCCGCGGATGACGCTGCGGCTCATCATCACTGCTCGCCGAACCCGGCGGCGATGAGGGCGACGAGCGCGGCGAGCGCCGCCTCGGCGTCGTCGCCCTCCGTGCGGATGTAGAGCTCGCTGCCGCGCTCGGCGGCCAGCATCATCATGCCCATGATGCTCTTCCCGTTCACCTCGAGACTGTCCTTGCGCACGATCACGTTCGCCGCGAAGCGCGCGGACGTCTTGACGAACTCCGCCGCAGGCCGGGCGTGGAGGCCCAGCGAGTTGACGATTGGCACGGTGGCCTCCATCACGGCCACGCGATCCCCGCGACGAAGGTCAGGCCCAGCACCAGCGCGGCGAGCCGCACGCCGGCCAGGCGCGCGCCCACGAGCCGCATCAGCGCCAGGACGATCACGGCCCCGGCCACCGCGGCCTGGACCGTCGGTACGCTCGCGCCCCTGAGCTCTCGAACGAGGACGATCGGCACGGCGGCACCCACGGCCAGGCCCGCGCAGGGCGCGGCGAGCCGGCTCGCCAGCCGGAGGAACGGCCCCTGCAGTGCGGCGACGACCTGGCTTCCGCTCTCCCACCCGGCACGGAGCCCCCAGGCGCGGCACCCCAGGTGCGCGGCGTTGTACAATGCGAGAAACAACACGGCGGCCCACGCCCGCGCGCCGAGCGCGTACGCGATCAGGCCCAGCATCGAGCAGGCCGGCAGCCACGACGCCCAGAACAACCGGTCGCCGATCGAGCCCAGCGGCCCGCACAGGGTCTCCCGCAGCTTCGCGATCCTGTCCGGCGGCTCGCCGTCCAGCTCGGCGCGCACCGCCGCGCCGACCGCGAGGCCCGCCAGGTACGGATGCGCGTTGAAGAACCGCGCCTGGCGTGCCAGCGCCGCCGCGTAGCGCTCACCGCCCCGGCCACCCTCGAGCGAGCGCAGCGCCGGCTCCGCCGCGTGACCGAACCCGATGCCCTGGAGGCGCTCGTAGTTCCACGCCGCCTGGAGCGTGAACAGACGCGACAGCACGCGGCCGAACGCGGGCATCCGTCTCATCGCAGCCACACCGCCACCAGGCCGCCCGCGACCAGCCCGCCCGCGAGCCACAGCGCGCGACCGCGTCCCACGAAGCGCCATCCGGCGTTCAGCGCGACGCCGATGCCGGTCGCCACCAGCGCGATCTGCGCGACGTTAGGCGGGAGGACCCACATGCGCAGGATCAGCGCGAGCACGAGCTCGCCGGCCACCCAGGCCAGCGCGGTGAGCACCAGCGCCCGCGCGCCGTCCAGGAACAGGCCGCGGTGCTGGATCGCGGCCACCGCGCCCGGCTCGCCGCGGTCGAGATCCGCGCGGCGCTTCAGCACCTCCGCCGAGTTCGCGCGCCGCACCAGGTGGGAGAGCCACCCGCCCAGCCATGCCGTGCACACGGCCACCAGGACCAGGCCGAGCAATCCCGCCGGACCGAGCGTGTGGCGGTGGATCGCGGTGAGCGCGCCGACCGCGACGCTTCCGGGCCCCCAATCCGGGTAGCGCGATGCGCCGACCGGAAGGGTGTCGAGGGCGAACAACTCCAGCAGCGCGCCGATCGCGAGCCCCGGCAGCGGGGCCCCGACGGCCGCGCCGCCGAGCAGCCCGGACACGAGCGGCCGCGAATACATCGCCTGAGGCCCGCTCACCGAGTCGAGTCCCGCCAGCCATCCCGCGGCCACGACGAGCAGCGCCGAACCCGGCGTCATCCGATCATCTCCGCGAGCGGCACCCGGGTCCCTGTCGGCACGTCCTGCGCGCTCACGTCCACGCCGCTCTGGGCGAGCTGCCTGAGCGCCGCCACTTCCTCGTCGGTGAGGAACACGTAGCGCAGCCGCTCCCTGCGCCCTTCGCGGTAGTGCAGGCCGCCCAGGTTGACGCGCCGCACTGCGCCATTGGTCCCGGCGGCGAGCCGTGCCATGCTGGCGACGTCGCCGGTCAAGACGATGCTCGGACGCGTATCGGCCTGCCACTCGTTCAGCCGCGCGGCCGCCTCGTCCACGCTCGCGAAGATCACGCCGACCTGCGGCGGCACACCCATCCGGTAGAGCTCCTGCTCCCAGTCGTTGGCGCGCACTTCGTCGTCGGCCAGCACGATGAAGGCGATCCCGAGCGTCTGGCCCCACCCGACGACCACCTGCCCGTGGATCAGCCGGTCGTCGATGCGGAACAGCTCGACGCTCACGACGTCCCCGGCGTGTCGGCCCCGATCGCGGTGATCGCCCCCCTGCCCGTCTGGCTCGCGCGGCTCGCCGCCGCGGCGGGCGTGACATCGCGGTGAAAGGCGAAGTCGAGCAGCATGGCGAGGTTGACGCCGGTCACGACGGCGACGTTATGGTGCTCGCGCGCGTAGGACGCGGCGCTGAAGGCGCACGAGCCGCCCGGCATGTCGGCGAACACGACCGTGGGCCGGCCGGCGATCGCGCCGTCCAGCCGCGCCGTCAGCGACGCGCGGTCGCAACCGGTGTTGGACACCGCCACGAGGCCGTGCTCGTCGCCCGCGATGGACTGCACGGCGGCGACGAACGCGTTGCCGACCTCCGCGTGCGCCAGGACGATGCCGACGAGCCGCTCACTCATAATCTTCTTCGAGGTACTCCCGGAGCATCTTGCGATCGGGCTCCTGCTTCGCCCGCGCCGCGCGCCGCTGCATCCGCGCGATCAGCCGTTCGTTGAACTCGCGCGCCGAGTCGGTGCCGCCGTATTTCAGGAGATGGCGCATCGCCAGTACCTCGGCGATGACCGTGATGTTCTTGCCCGGGTTGAGCGGCACCCGGACCTTGGGCAGCGACACGTCGAGGATCTCGGCCGTCTCGTTGTCGAGACCGGTGCGATCGTAGGGCGTGGTGCTGTCCCAGTCCTCGAGCTGCACCACGACCTCGATGCGCTTCTGCTGCCGCACGGCGCGGATGCCGAACAGCGCCGCGATGTCGATCACCCCGACGCCCCGGATCTCCATGTGATGGTGCGCGTGCTCGTGCCCGCGCCCGATCAGCACGTCCTGGCCGAGCCGCTTGACGAGCACGACGTCGTCGGCCACCAGCCGGTGACCGCGCTCGACCAGGTCGAGCACGCACTCGCTCTTGCCGATCCCCGAGCGGCCCTGGAACAGCAGCCCCACGCCGTACACGTCGGCCAGGCTCGCGTGCAGGCTGGTGCCCGCCGCGAACGCGTCCTCCATGAACGGCTTGAGCCGGTGGTAGAACTCGGCCGTCTTGAAGGTCGTGCGCAGCAGCGGCACGCCGCGCGCCTTCGCGAGCTCGGCCAGCTCGGGCGGAACGTCCTGCGCCTTGGTGACGACGAGGCACGGCAGGTCGAAGGCGAACAGCGTCTCGAGCGACTTGTGGCGCGCTTTCGCGTCGAGCGTGAAGAGGTAGGCGATCTCCGTCTCGCCGAGCACGAACACGCGTCCGCCGACGAACCGCGCCGTGTAGCCGGCCAGCACGAGCCCGGGGCTCGACGCCTCGCCGCGCTCGACCGTGCGGTCCAGGCCCTCCTCGCCGGCCAGCAGCTCCAGACCCAGCCGCTCCTTCTTCTGTTCCAGCAGGTCGCGGACTTTCAGCGGGACACCGCCTTCCGGGCGGCGCGGCGCGCCGGGCGCGCGCGCTTCGTCAGCTGGCGCTCGAGCTTGGCGGCCACGCGGTCCAGCGCCGTGCGGTGGTCGGCCGCCTCCGCGCTCGCCACGAACACCGCGTTGCGCGCCGCGTTGAGCACGATCTCGGCGCGCGGCTCGGGGCGCGAGGGGTCGAACGGGTCGTGCGCGCTGGTCGGGCGGTTGGCGCGCTTGGCCAATCGCGCGACCACGGCCCTGGCGCGGGTCTTGAGGTCGTCGGGAATATCCTTGTGACGGGCCGTGATCGTCGTCTGCATGCTCAAGCCTCCGGGCCGCGCGGCGAGCTCACCGCGGCGACGAGGTGGGATTCGGTTTCCGTGGCGGTCCTCTCCCAGCTGAACGTCTCGGCGAAATCGCGCGCCGCGCGGCCGAGCTGGTCCCGCAGCGCCGGTCGCGCGGCCAGCGTCCCGAGCAGTGCCGCAAGCTCCTGAGCGTCGCTCGTCCGGAAGCAGTAGCCGGTTTCACCGTGCCGGATCGACTCGGCGATCGCGGAGTTGTTCGCCCCCACCGCAGGCGTGCCGCAGGCCGCGGCCTCGAGGTTGGTGATGCCCCAGCCTTCCTTGAGCGAGGGGAGCACGGCCGCCCATGACCGCCGGTACAGGTCCAGCTTCCGCTCCTCGCTCACGTGGCCGAAGAAGGTCACGCGATCCTCGACCCCCAGCCGGCGCGCGAGGCGCTCGAGGCGCCCGCGGTCGTCACCGTCCCCGGCGACCCACATGCGCACCCGGATCCCGGTCGAGCCCTCCAGACTCGAGCGCAGCAACCATACGGCCCGGATCGCGACATCCACTTGTTTATACCTCTTGAGTCGCCCCACATACAAGAAGGTAGGCTCATCCTCGCGCTCGGTCAGCGGGTCGGGCTTGAAGCGCGCCGTATCCACGCCGGGGTAGATGACGCGCACGGCCTCGGAGCGGAACCCCCGCGCCATGAGGTCGTCCCCGGTGCTCCGGCTGATCGCATGCACCGACGCCCGGGCGTACACCCGGCTCATCGGGCGCTCCTTCGCCCACACGACCGCGGCGACCGGGGCCGGCAGCTCGCGAAAGGCAGTCGCGCCGAACAGGTGCGGCACCAGGAGCACGAACGGTCCCTTCCATATGAGAGGCAGGTTGAGCGGGACCTTGTTGACGTCCTCGACGACCACGTCCGGGCGGAGCGCCGCGGCCAGCCGGGCGAACGCGCCGCGGCCCCGGAGCGCGAAACCGTAGCGCGAGGAGACGCGGTGCACCCGGATGCCGTCGATCACGTCGCTGTCCGGGGCGCCCGCGTAACCGCTGCACAGCAGGTGCACCTCGTGACCGCGCGCGGCGAGCCGCCCGAAGATCTCGTGGAGGTGCACCTCCGCCCCGCCGGCCTGGGGATTGGTGCGGTCCTGCCAGTTGACGAGCAGGATCCTCACAGCCGGCCGGCGTCGCGCGCGATGCGATCCAGCACCCCGTTGACGAACCCCGGCGACTTCTCGCCGCCGAACCATTTCGCCAGCCGCACCGCCTCGTCGATCGCGACCTTGGGCGGCACGTCGCCCGTGACGATCTCGAACGTGGCGAGCCGCAGCACGTTGCGGTCCACGATGCCGATCCGCTCGATGCGCCATCGCTCGGCGGCGCGCTCGATGTGCTCGTCGAGCTCGGCGCGCCGCTTCACGATCGCCTCGGCGAGCTCGAGCGCGCGCTCCGTCACCCAGGGCCGCGGGCTGAGCAGCGCCAGCACGCGCGCCCAGGCGCCCTTCGGCAGGCCGCCGTTGTGCGCGCCGGGGATGTCCCATGCGTAGAGGAGCTGGAGGGCGAGCGCGCGAGCGCGCGTCTCAGTGCGGACGCTCACCCTGCGTCCCGAGGACGACCGCCGCGTCGAGCGCCGCCGCCATCGCGTCGTGGCCCTTGTTGCCCGAATCGCCGCCGGCGCGGGCCAGGGCCTGCTCCAGCGTGTCGGTGGTCAGGACACCGAAGCCGACGGGAACGCCGAACTCGACCTGGAGGGCCATCAGTCCCTGCGCGCACGCGGTGGCGATGAAGTCGAAGTGGGGCGTCTCGCCGCGCACCACGGCGCCCAGGGCGCACAGCGCCTGGTAGCCGCCGCCGGCCAGCAGTGCCCGCGCGACCACGGGCAGCTCCCACGCACCCGCGACCCACGTCACGTCCACGTGCCGTTCGCCGATGCCGCGCTCCGCCAGGCAGCGGCGGGCGCCTTCGAGCAGGCGCGTCGTGACGGTTTCGTTGAAGCGGCTGACGACGATGCCGATCCGGCCCGCAGGGGGCAGCACCCGCTGGGCGGCCATCAGTCGACGAGGAGATGGCCCAGCTTGTCGCGCTTGACGTCCAGGTAGCCGGCGTTCTCGTCGGTGCGCGGCGGCACGATGGGCACCCGCTCGGTGATCTGGAGCCCATAGCCCTCGATGCCGACGAGCTTCATCGGATTGTTGGTCAGGACGCGGATCCGGGTGAGGCCGACGTCGAGCAGGATCTGCGCGCCGATGCCGTAGTTGCGCAGGTCGGGCTCGAAGCCCAGGCGGCGATTGGCCTCGACCGTGTCGTGGCCCTGGTCCTGGAGCTGGTAGGCCTTGAGCTTGTTCAGCAGCCCGATGCCGCGCCCTTCCTGGTCCAGGTACACCACCACGCCGCGCCCTTCCTCGACGATGATCTGCATCGCGGTCTCGAGCTGCCAGCCGCAGTCGCAACGCGCCGAGTGGAAGACGTCGCCCGTGAGACACCTGGAATGCATCCGCGCGAGCACCGCGCCCGGCGCCTTGACGTCGCCGTAGACCAGCGCGACGTGCTCGGCCTGGTCCACGTCGTTGCGGTAGCCGATCACGGTCCACTCGCCGCCCGGCGTCGGCAGCCGCGCCTGCGCGACGCGGTGCACGAGCCGCTCCGTCTTGAGCCGATGCGCGACGATCTGGGCGACGGTGATGAACGTGAGCCCGTGTGTCTTCGCGAACGCCTCGAGCTCGTTGCCGCGCGCCATCGCGCCGTCCTCGCCCAGGATCTCGCAGATCACGCCCGCGGGCTGCAGGCCGGCGAGCCGCGCGAGGTCCACGCTCGCCTCGGTGTGGCCGACGCGCTGCAGGACGCCGCCCTTGCGGGCCTGGAGCGGGAACACGTGGCCGGGACGGCGCAGATCCGCGGGCACCGTCATCGGGTCGATCGCGACCTTGATGGTCTGGGCGCGATCGGCCGCGCTGATGCCGGTCGTGACGCCGAAGCGCGTGTGCGCGTCCACGCTGACCGTGTACGCCGTGGCGAGCGAGTCGGTGTTCTGCTCCACCATCTGCGGCAGGTCGAGCGCGCGGCAGCGTTCGGCGGTGAGCGCGAGACAGATGAGCCCCCGCCCGTGCTTGGTCATGAAGTTGACCATCGCGGGCGTGACCTTCTCGGCCGCGGCGACGAGGTCGCCCTCGTTCTCCCGGGTCTCGTCGTCCACGACCACGACGAGCTTGCCGGCGCGGATGTCATGAATCGCCTGATCGACCGAGCCCAGCGGCATCCAGCTACCTCCGGCGCCTGGTGGCGCGGTGCGGCTGCACCAGCTGCCTCACGAACTTCCCGACGAGGTCAGCCTCCAAATGTACCCGGGCGCCGAGTCCGGCGGCACCCAGCGTCGTGACACGGCGCGTGTGGGGGATCAGCGCCACCTGCACCACGCCGCGCGCCGGCAGCGCGTTGATCGTGAGGCTGACGCCGTCCACGGTGATCGAGCCGTGGGGCACGCAGAGCGCAGAGACCGCGGCGGGCACGCGGACGTCGAGCAGCAGGGCGTCGCCCGCTTCGCGCCGCCTGACGACCCTCCCCACCGCGTCCACGTGGCCCGACACCAGGTGGCCGCCGAGCCGGTCGCTCACCCTGAGCGCCCGCTCGAGGTTCACGGCGGTTCCCGCGCGGTAGTCGCCGATCTTGGTGCGGCCGCGTGTGGTCCCGATCGCCTCCACGGTGAACGTGCCCGTGCCGCGCGCGACGACGGTGAGGCACGCGCCGTCCACCGCGACGCTCTCGCCGACCGCGAGGCCTGGGTACGGAGCGGCGATCGTGACGGCGAGGCCGCGGGCCGTCCTCTTCGCCGCCTTCACGGTGCCGATCGCCGATACCAGGCCGCTGAACATCAGCGATCGTACACGATGAGCGTGTCGGGGCCGAGCGCCTTGCGGCCCACCGTGCGCCAGCGCATCGCGCGCTCGAGCGGCGATCCGGTCATTTCGCCGAATGCCGGAACGCCGTTGTGGCCGAGGATCACCGGCCCCGTCATCAGGAACAGCCGGTCCACGAATCCGTCCGCCATGAGCCGTCCGGTCAGTACGCCGCCGCCTTCGATCAGCAGGCTGGCGATGCCGCGCGCGTGCAGCGCGCGCAGCGACGCGGCCAGGCCGGCGACCTCGCCGATCTCGACGCCGAGCCCGCGCAGCGCCTCGACCCGCGAGGCGTTTGCGCCGGGCGCGACCAGCGCGAGCGTGGGAACCTGGGGCGCCGTCGCGACCAGCTCCGCGTGCTGGGGCATCTCGGCGCGTGCGTCGAATACGACGCGCAGCGGTGGCGTGGGAGGCACGACGTCGCCGCGAACCGTGAGCCGGGGATCGTCGGCCTTGACCGTGCCGGCGCCGACGCCGATCGCGTCGAAGCCCGCGCGCAGCCAGTGCACCCAGTTTCGGGCTTCCTCGCCGGTGATCCACTTCGAGCGCCGCGAGCCGTCCGCGATGCGCCCGTCGAGCGAGAGCGCGAGCTTCACCGCGACGAACGGCCGGTCGCTCGATCCGTGGCGATGGAAGAACGCGGCGTTCTGCGCGCGCACCTCGCCCTGCATGAGCCCGTCCTCGACCCGCACGCCCGCGCGCTCGAGCACCCTGGCCCCGCCCTTCGCGCGCGCGTCCACGTCCGCCGCGCCGAACACGACCCGCTTGATGCCCGCGGCCACGATCGCCGGGGCGCACGGCGGCGTCTTGCCGTGGTGCGCGCACGGCTCGAGGCTCACGACCAGGTCCGCGCCGCGCGCGCGGGCGCCCGCCGATTCCAGCGCCACGACCTCGGCGTGCGGCCCGCCGAACTCCGCGTGCCAGCCCTCGGCGAGAATCGCGCCGCCCTTGACCACCAGCGCGCCGACCATCGGGTTCGCGCCCACGCGGCCCCACCCGCGCCATGCGAGCTCGATCGCGCGCGCCATCGCCTCGCGGTCGTTCACGCGCGCCGCTCTAGCCGTCCCAGCGGACAATGCCGGTCCCCTTCACGACGCGTCCGATCATCCACGTCTCGATGCCGGCCGAGGTCGCCGCCTTGCGCACCGCGTCCGCGTCGGCCCTCGCGCACACCGCGATCATGCCCACGCCCATGTTGAAGACGCGGCGCATCTCCTTGTCGCCGACGTGCCCGCCCTCCTGCACCACGCGGCACGCATGGGGCGTCGGCCACGAGTCGCCCTCGACGAGCGCGTCGACGTTGCCCGGCAGCACACGGTTGAGATTCCCCGGGATTCCGCCTCCGGTGATGTGCGCGAGCGCGTGGACGGTCCGCCGCACCGGCCAGAGCGCCGCGAAGTAGCTCCGGTGCACCGCGAGCAGCACGTCGGCGACGCTCGCCGTGGCGCCCGGGAACCGGTCGGTGACGCCAAGCCCCATGTCGCCCAGCAGCACGCGGCGCAGCAGCGAGTAGCCGTTGGTGTGAAACCCGTTCGCCGCGCAGCCCACCAGCACGTCGCCCTCGCGCACTTTGTCGCCGTGGATCGCTTCGGATTCGCTCACCACGCCGAGGATCGTGCCCGCCAGGTCGTACTCGCCCGCGCGGTAGACGTCCGGCATCTCCGCCGTCTCGCCGCCGACCAGCGGCATGCCGTGCGCGCGGCAGCCGCGCGCCACGCCGCTCACGACGTCGGCCGCGACCTCGGGGTCGAGCCGCCCGGTCGCGAAATAGTCGAGGAAGCCGATCGGTCTCGCCCCATGGACCAGGATGTCGTTCACGCAGTGGTTGACGAGGCACTCGCCGACCGTGTCGTTGCGCCCCGCGGCGATGGCCACCAGCAGCTTCGTGCCCACGCCGTCGGTCGAAGCGACCAGCACCGGGTCCGCGACGTCGGCCGGCATCCGGACCAGCCCGCCGAACGCGCCGACCGCGCCGCGCGAGGCCGCGGTGCGCGTGGACTTCACCAGCTCGGCGATCCGCGCCTTGGCGCGCTCGGCCGACTCCAAGTCCACGCCGGCCTCGGCGTACCGGTCTCTTGCCGGGCCTTTGCTCACGCCAGCGGCTCGGGCTCGAAATGCACCAGGTCGCGGTACTCGCGCACCCTGGCGGCGACGTCGTCCGCCGCGATCTCGTCGAAGCGCTGCACCGAAAAGCGCTCGACCGCGAAACTCCCCATCGCCGAGCCGTAGACCATCGCGAGCCGCAGGTGCCGCTCGGTGAGCTGGCCGCGGCGCGCGATGTGCGCCATGAAGCCGCCGGCGAACGCGTCGCCCGCGCCCGTCGGGTCGAAGATGTCCTCGAGCGGATACGCGGGGACGTAGAAGACCTTGTTGCCGCCCACCAGCACGGCGCCGTGCTCGCCCTTCTTGATGACCACGTACTTCGGCCCGCGCTCGATCACCCAGCGCGCGGCGCGATGGATGTGCCAGTCGCCGCTCAGCTCGCGGATCTCCGAGTCGTTCACCATCAGGCAGTCCACATGCTCGAGCAGCTTGAGGAGCGCCGTGCGCTTGCCCTGGATCCAGTAGTTCATCGTGTCGCAGGCGACGAACTTCGGCTTTTTCACCTGCCCCAGCACGTCGAGCTGGAGCTCGGGGTCGATGTTGCCGAGAAAGACGTACTCGCTGCCCTGGAAGGCGTCGGGGATGCGCGGCTTGAAGTTCGCGAACACGCCGAGCCGCGTCTCGAGCGTCTCGCGCGTCGAGAGGTCGAAGCCGTACTTGCCCGCCCACCGGAAACTCTCGCCGTCGGCCCTGGTGATGCCCGAGAGGTCCACGCCGCGCGCGCCGAGCCGTTCGAGCTTCTTCATCGGGTAGTCGCTTCCCACGACGCCGACGACCTGCACCGGGTGCATCAGCGACGCCGCGGCGGCAAAGAACACCGCCGACCCGCCGAGCGCGTCGTCGGCCCGGCCGAACGGCGTCTCGACCGTGTCGAGCGCCACGCTTCCCACCACCAGCAGAGCCATTCGATCCTCCGCCTACATCCGGTCCGGCGCCGAGAGGCCGAGCAGACCCAGCGCGCCCTGGAGCACGAATTGCGTGCCGCGCGCCAGCGCGAGCCGCGCCCGCTCGAGCCTGGGCGGCTCTCCGAGCACGCGACACTTGTGGTACCACAGGTGCGCCGCCCGCGCGAGCTCCTCGAGATACGTCGTGACCCGGTGCGGCTCCAGCGCCTCGGCCGCGCGCTGGATCACAGGCGGATACCGCCCGAGCACCTTCAGCAGCTCCAGCTCGCTCTCATCAGTGAGCACCGAGACGTCCGCGTCCTCAACGGTGATCGATTCCGGCGCGATGCCGCCCACCCGGAAGATGCCCGCCATCCTCGCGTGGGCCATCTGCACGTAAAAGACGGGGTTCTCCTCGGTGCGCTTCAGCGCGAGGTCCACGTCGAACTGCAGGTGCGAATCCGGCTTGCGCATGACGAAGAAGTAACGCACGCCGTCCCTGCCGACCTCGTCCACCAGGTCGCGCACCGTCACGTAGCTGCCGGCGCGCTTGGAGATCTTCACCTCTGCTCCACCCTTCATCACCGTCACCATCTGGTGCAGCACGTACTCCGGATAGCCCGCGGGGATGCCCATGTCGAGCGCCTGGAGCCCGATGCGCACCCGCGTCACCGTGCTGTGATGGTCCGCGCCCTGCACGTTGATCGCGCGGGCGAAACCGCGCCGCCACTTGGTCACGTGGTACGCGACGTCGGGCACGAAGTACGTGTACTCGCCCCCGCGTTCCGGGCTCCGCCTGATCACCCGGTCCTTGTCGTCGCCGAAGTCCGTCGTCTTGAGCCACAGCGCACCGTCCTTCTCGTACGTGTGGCCCGCGGCCGTGAGCGCCTGCACCGTCTGCTCCACGTTGCCGTCCGCGTACAGCGACGACTCCAGCGAATAGACCTCGAACCGCACGCCGAGCGATTGGAGATCACCGTCCTGCTCGGCGCGCAGCTGCGCGACCGCGAACCGCCGCACCGCATCGGCATCGGTGCCGTCGGGATCGGCCGGGTGCGACT
>JBIOIA010000036.1:0-17068 GCA_044449445.1 Gemmatimonadales bacterium | reverse complement strand
GGCGTCCAGCGGGAACTTGTCCGGCCTGAGGTGCACGTTGAAGAAGTGGATCAGGAACATGAAGCCGGCGGCGAGCATCGCCTCTTCGGAGTGGATGACCGCGGCGACGTTGAAGGCCCAGCCCGGGAGGATCCGCGTGAACACGCCGGGCAGCCAGCGCACCAGGCCGGTACCGCCGAGCAGGAGGATGCCCCAGAAGGCACCGAAATAGTGGAACTTCTCGTTGTAGCCGTAGCGCCCGAAGCGCGGGAACGGCGCCTTGCCGAAGAACCACTTGAACATCTGCACGAAGTCCCGGACGTCCTGCGGCTGAAAGACGAGCGAGTCGGGCCCCCACAGCATCGCGCGCTTGTTGTTCGAGCGCAGCAGGATCGCCGTGACGTAGACGACGTGCGCGAGGAAATAGGCGATGGTGATGGCGCCCGCCGTCCGGTGCACCAGGCCGGCCGTGTGCGTCCCGCCGAGGAGGCGCATCATGTCCGCGGCCCACAGCGTGCACGAGAAGCGCAGCGGCAGACCCGTGATGACGAGGGCGAAGAAGCTCACCACCGAAATGCCGTGCACCAGGCGATGAAAGAGCTTGAAGCGCCACACGTACGGGCCGCCGCGGTCGGAGCTGTCCAGCGCCACGCGACGCGGCAGCGGCGGCAGTCCCGCCGCACGCCGCCGCCTCCGCTCATGCCAGCGGATCGTGAGCAGTCGCGCCAGCCACAGCACGGTGTGTACGCCGAACACCGTGAACACCGAGAACAGCAGCACGTTCATGAACAGCCACGCGCCGAAGACCGGAAGACTGTCCGAGGGATCGTGCGGGCGGACGTGCGCGCGGTACGAGATGAAGCTCGGACCCGCCGCGGACGCGTGGCAGCGGGCGCAGGTGGCGACGCGCCGCCCGACGGAAGTCGGGGACGCCGGATCGCGGGACGGCAGGATGTGGTGCGAGCCGTGGCAGTCCACGCAGCGCGCCGCGCGATAGTAGCCCAGCCGCGTCGCGCGCCCGTGGTACGTGTCGGCGTACGACGCCCCTTCCAGCGGATGGCACGTCGCGCAGCGCTGGATGAGCCCGACTTCGCGGTCGATGTCGCGCGCCGGCTTCATGCCATGGCCGCCGTGACAGGCGATACACGTGGCCGCGGTGTCTCCATGCAGCGCCTTGAGGCCCGAGGCCTGTGCCCTGGCCGCCGTGCCGTGAACGTCCGCGAACGCGAGCGTCGCCTCGGCCTGGTGGCAGGCCGCGCACCGCTGCGCGATGCCGATGGGGACGCCGTGCGTGGCCGGATCGTGCACCGGCTGCACCATGTGCGAGCCGTGGCAGGCCGCGCAGCTCACCTTGCCCCGGTGAACGTCGCCCACCGGGAAGGCGCGGTCCTTGTGACACGTCACGCATCGCGCCGTGAGCACGGCGAGACCTTCGGCGCTCCGGAGCGCGCGGGCGGGCAGCACGTCGTGCCTGCCGTGGCACGCGGTACCCGCCGCCTCGCGCGCGCCGCGGCGCCCGCCGTGCGGCCCGGCGCGCCACAACGAGTCGGCCTCCGCGTGGCAGGTGCCGCACGGGACGGTCGCGCGGGCCTGCACCGGGTGCGGCAGCAGGCCCGGGAGCGGATGGCAGCGGACGCAAGGAACACCGGCGTGCGCCGTGCCAGTGAGGCCGGCGCGACCCACCAGCAGCGACTCGGGGCTGACGCCGGGCGGCGCCCGCCGAGCCATGACCTCGCGGTCGGCGTGACACATCAGGCACTGCGCGCTGGCCCGCTGATCGGCGGCGGTCTGCGCCCGGGCCGGAGTTGGCCTCGAGGCGCCGAGCATGGCGAGCAGAATCAGCGGCAGCAGCCCGTGCCGCCGCATCAGCGTGCGGATCTGGTGACGGCTGATCCCGAGTGTCTTGGCGGCGCGCGACTGGTTGTCGTCATTGGCCTCAAGGGCCTGAACCAGGAGTCGCCGCTCGACGTCTTCCAGCTTGCCGGACGCCGCGACGGATGCCGGCTCGGGCCTGGAGACCTCGAGCGGGAGCTCCGCCGGGCCGATGCGGTCGCCGTCGGCGAGCAGCACGGCGCGCTCGATGACGTTGCGAAGCTCGCGCACGTTGCCGGGCCAGTCGTAAGCCATCAGCATCTGGACGGCTTCGGGCGTGAGCTCGCGCGCGCGCTTGCCGAATTCGCGGTTGAAATGCTCGAGGAAGTGCTTCGCCAGCGGCATGATGTCGTCGGGCCGCTCGCGCAGCGGGGGCATCGTTATCGGAACGACGCGCAGCCGGTAGAACAGGTCGGGCCGGAACCTCCCGGCAGTGACTTCGTCGGCCAGAGAGCGGTTGGTGGCCGCGACGATGCGCACGTCCACGGTCATGTCCTTCGTGCCGCCGAGCCGCCGGAACGCGCGCTCTTCGATGAAGCGCAGCAGCTTGGCCTGCACGCCGGGCGTCAGCTCAGCGATCTCGTCCAGGAACAGCGTGCCGTGGTCCGCCATCTCGACCAGACCGCGCTTGGTCGTGCGCGCGTCGGTGAAGGCGCCCTTCTCGTGGCCGAACAGCTCGGACTCCATCAGCGTCTCGGGCAGCGCCGAGATGGTCACGTTGAGGAACGGACCCTGCGCGCGCTTGCTCATCCGGTGCAGCGCCTGGGCGATGACGCCCTTGCCGGTGCCGCTCTCGCCCTCGATCAGGACCGTCGTCGCATCGGCCTCGGCCAGGCGCCGCATCAGTCCGAACACGCTCTGCATCGCCTGGCTCTCGCCGATGACGCTCGCGCCTGCGACGAGCGAGTTCGCGCGCATCGCCGTGACTTCGCGCCGCAGGGCGGTGGTCTCGAGCGCCTGTTTCACGGTCGCGACCGCGCGCTCGAGCGAGAACGGCTTCTCGAGAAAGTCTTTCGCGCCGAGCTTGAGCGCCTCGACCGCGAGGCTGACGGTCGCGTGCGCGGTCATCACCACCCACGCGGTGTCGCGCGCGGCCGGATCCTTGAGCAGCGAGAGCCCTTCACCGTCCGGAAGGCGGAGGTCGATCAGTCCGACGTCGGGCGTCGCGAGATTGAGCTGCGTGCGGGCCTCCGCGAGCGTGCCGGCCGTGGCCACGTCGAGACCGTCGCGCGTGAAACGCTCGGCCAGGATGCTGCGCAGCAGCGCGTCGTCCTCGAGGATCAGGAGACGTTCGCCGGCCACGGCGCACCTCCCGTCGCCGCCGCGCCCTGGCGCAGCGGCAGCTCGATGTGGAAGACGGTGCCGCGGCCGACTTCGCTTTCGACCCGGATGCGGCCGTTGTGCGCGGCCACAACGCGGGCGACGAGCGGCAGTCCGAGCCCCGTGCCGTCGGGCTTGGTCGAGAAGAACGGCTTCAGGATGCGCTCGAGGTTCTGACGCGGGATCCCGACGCCCGTGTCCTCGACCTCGATGACGACATTCTCGGCGTTCTGAAGAGTGCGGACTCGGAGCGTGCCGCCCTCGGGCATCGCCTCGATCGCGTTCGCGAACAGGTTGACCATCGCCTGCTCGAGCCGGGCCGCGTCCGCCCACACCGTCAGGCCCGCGGATTCGTACTCGCGCACGGTCTTCACTCGATCGGCGCCCTTCGTGCCCGCGAGCCGCGCGAGCGCGGCATCCATCACCTGCGACAGCAGCACGGGCTGTGCGTTGAGGCCGACCGGCTTCGCGAGACTGAGCAGGTCGCGCAGCGTGCGATCCACCTGCATCAGCTGGTCGTCCACGCGGCCAAGCAGCGCGCGCTCGGGCTCGCTGATCGCATACTCCTGCGCGATCAGCTCGATCGCGCTCTTGATCCCCGCGAGCGGTCGCTTGATCTCGTGCCCGACTTCGGCGGCCAGCGTGCCGACTTCGGCGAAGCCGGCCTGCTCGGCCAGCGCGCGCCCTCGCGTCGCCGCGAGGTTCTCGGCCCGCTCGCCTTTCGCGAGCAGCTCGTCCACCGACGCGCCGATGCGGCCGACTTCGTCGCGGCTCGTGAGGCCGACCCGCACGCCGGTCTCGCCGGCGCGCACCCGGGCCAGGCCCGCGCGCAGCTGCCAGAGGGGCGCGATGATCTCGTGCTCCAGCATCAGTCCGAGCACGACGGCGTAGGTCAGGCCGAGCGCGGCGGTCAGCACCAGCGCGAAGCTGCGTCCGCGGCGAATCGCCGCCTGGATTCGCTCGACGTCCAGGCCGACCTCGAGCGTAGCGCGGCCGCCAGGACCACCGACGCCGGAGAGCGACACCAGCGCGGCAGCCGAGGACTCGCTGCGACCGTTCAGCGCCAAACCCTCGGGCGGAATGTCCCACGGATCGGGCAGTGGCGGACCCGGTCGTATCCGACCCTCCTCCTCGGGATTGCTCGAGAGCAGGATGCGGCCGTCGTAACTGACGATTCGGTAGGATTGCGCTGGGGGAAGGGAGATGAGGCTGTCGAGCTGGTTCCGGGCCCAGCCGACCTGACCGTGGGCGAGGGCCCCTTCGATGGCGGGCCGCAGCGCCCGGGCCGCCATCACGGCGTTCTCGGCCGTGAGCGCAAACTGCTCCTTCTCCCAGTACTGGAACGACAGCAGCGCCCCGACGCCGAGGGTAAAGAGCAGCGCCCCCAGTCCGGTGACCAGGACCTTGGCGCGGATAGACAAGTCGCGAAGTCCCATATCCCTACTGTCCCGATATGCGCAATCCGCGTGCCGTTAGGCACGCGGAGTGCGAATTGGGCCAGCCGGGCTGTCAGAAGACCAGGAGACCGATCGCCAGGTCCGCCGTGACGTGGGCGGCCACCGCGGTCCCGAGCCCGCGGCGCCAGAACAGGTATCCGAACAGGATCGCCGGGATGGCGAGCCGCGCGATCATGTACGTCGCGACGACGCCGGCGCCGGGCATACCGTAGGCGGCGATTCCGTTCCAATGGAGGAGCAGGTCACCGATCGCGGACACCGCGACGGCCACGGCGACCGCGCGCGTCTTCGTCAAGTAGCGAGAGGCGAGGACGAACACCGCCGTGAGGAGGCAGAGCCGCAGCAGCAACTCGGTGGTCACCGCGTTGCCGAGGGCGAGCAGCGCGGCCTGCCACCAGCCGAGGCGCTCGGCCGCGGTCGGCAGTCCGAGAACACCCTGTTGGAACGGCAGGGCCAGCGTCACGACGAGCAGCGCGACCGCGATCACCGAGGCGGCTGCGGAGAACCGCGCGCGCCAGGTGTCGCCGGTACCGAGGCGGGTCGCCGGAAGCAGCGGTGCGATGCGGCGCAACAGCGCGAGGCCGGTTGTGATCAGCGGGCCGTAGAACCAGAAGGTCAACGCGTACACGAAGGCGAGCGAGCCGAACGTCGAGAGCTGCACGTTCACGAACCACACCGTGGGCCGCTCGATCGTGAACATCACGCTCAGCGCGACCAGCACCGCCGCGACGAGCACGGAGCCGAGGACCCGGTCCGGCCAGCGCCGGAACAGGAGCCGCGCGGCCCTGAGGCCCGATGCGGATGCGACCGCGACCACGGCCGCCATGATCATCCACGCGCCGAGCGTAATCACGCCGCCCAGGATGTGGTGGCCGATGAGGACGATCGGGAGCGCCGCAACCCAGCCGGCGATCAGCCAGCCGAGGAGCAGCGAAGGGAGCAGGAAGATCGTTCCGCGCGCGATGCTGGCGAAGGCCTGCCGCGGCGTTGTGCCCTCGGGCCTGCCGAACACGCCGAGCATGGTACCGTGCGCGAGCCCGAGCGCGGAGCCGATCGCGAAGAACACGGCGCTCGCCGCGATCAGGAGGTGGCCGCTGAGGCGGCTCGTCAGGATGAGGGTCGCGACGGTTGCACCGCCGGCCAGGAGACCGCCCGCGACCGACCAGGAGATCGCCACCAGGGCGGGAAGATCGAGATCGCGCTGCGGGCCGGTCTCGGCGGAGTCGGTTGCGTTCACGTGGGCGTTCATACTGCCTCCTGCTGCGGTTGCGGAGCCTCTTCGCTCCGCCACCTCTTAAGGCATCAACGGTGCCGCGACGCGCGGAGCCGGCGCCGCTTGCGCAACCTGCTGTCCCTCAAGAGGTTGGTATGGTGTTGTCGCGGGCGCGCCTCGGTCATGAGGACGGCGTGCAGCGCCGATCGGCACAGCAGCTGTTCCGTTCGGGCCCGCGCACTGGCCGCCGACCGAGTGACCGCATCGTTACGGACAGCCGATAGATTCGCTCCGCCGAGTCCCGGAGAATCGAAAACGTGACCGCTACCGCCAAGCCGACAAAAGCCGCCGACGCCCACGCCGAGCGCCTGCATTCCCTGGGGTGCTGCTCGGGGGAGGAGGCGCTGCGGACGCTCGAGGCCGAGCGTCCGGGACTGGCCGAGGATGAGGTGCTGCGGCGGCGTGAGGTGTCCGGCCTCAACGAGGTCGCGCACGAGCGTCCCCCCGCCTGGTACGTCCAGCTGTTTCACGCGTTCGCGACCCCGTTCACGATTGTCCTCACGTTGTTGTCCGCCGTCTCGTGGGCGACCGGCGACGTGCGGGCCGTCGTCGTCATCGGCGCGATGGTCGCGCTCGCGACGATCACGCGCTTCATCCAGGAGTTCCGCTCCAACCAGGCCGCGCTCGCCCTCCAGGCGATGGTGAAGACCCGGGCGACGGTCCAGCGCCAGCTGCCGGAGCGCAGGTCCGGGGAGCAGGTGGAGCCGGTTCCCGCTCGCCCGCCGACGGAGCGGCGACGCGAGGCGCATCCGGAGCCGCCGGGACCGCCGGTCAGCCGCAAGATCGAGCTCGCCATCGAGGAGCTGGTGCCGGGCGACATCGTCCACCTCTCGGCCGGCGACATGGTTCCGGCCGACGTGCGGGTGCTCACGGCCAAGGACCTGTTCGTCAGCCAGTCCGCATTGACGGGCGAATCACTCCCGGTGGAGAAGTGGCCGGTGGTGTCGGACCTCTCGGCCGCCGCCAAGGCGTCGCTGCCGGAGCTGGCGACGATCTGCTTCATGGGCACCAGCGTGGTGAGCGGAACGGCTACAGCGGTCGTCGTGATGACCGGCGGCCGGACCTACTTCGGCTCGATGGCGAAGAGCATCGTCGGCCGGCGGCAGCTCACGAGCTTCGACAAGGGCGTCAACAGCGTGAGCTGGCTGCTGATCCGGTTCATGCTCGTGATGGTCCCCGTCGTCTTTCTCATCAACGGATTCACGAAGCACAACTGGCTGGATGCGTTCATGTTCGGTGTCGCCGTGGCCGTCGGCCTGACGCCGGAGATGCTGCCGATGATCGTGACGGCGAATCTCGCCAAGGGTGCCGTTGCGATGGCGCGGCGGAAGACGATCGTCAAGCGGCTGAACGCGATCCAGAACTTTGGCGCGATGGACATTCTCTGCACCGACAAGACGGGCACGCTCACGCAGGACCGGATCGTCCTCGAGCGCCACCTCAACCTGGTCGGCGAGGATGACGACGAGGTGCTCACGTACGCGTTCCTTAACAGCTTCTACCAGACCGGCCTGAAGAACCTGCTGGACGTGGCGGTGCTCGAGCGCGCCGAGCTCCGCGAGCAGCTGCACGTCGAGCGGGACTATCGCAAGGTGGACGAAATTCCGTTCGACTTCACGCGGCGGCGGATGTCCGTGGTCGTATCGCACGGACTCGATGAGCACATGCTGATCTGCAAAGGCGCGGTCGAGGAGATCCTGCCGCTGTGCCACCAGGCACGTGACGAAGGCCGCGTCACGCCGATCTCGGAGGAGGCGCGGCAGAACGCGATGGAGCTGATGGCCGAGATGAACGAGGATGGCCTGCGGGCGGTCGCCGTCGCGTACCGCGAGTTCCCCGCGACGGATCGCGCCTACGCCGTCGCCGACGAGAAGGACCTGGTGCTGGCCGGGTTCATCGGCTTCCTTGACCCGCCGAAGGAGACCGCGGCGCCGGCGCTCGCGGCGCTACACGAGCACGGTGTGCGCGTCAAGGTCATCACCGGCGACAACGAAGTAGTCTCGCGCAAGGTCTGCCGCGACGTGGGGCTCGACCCGGGCGACATTCTCACGGGCCCGGCGATCGAAGGCCTCGACGATGTCGCGCTGACGAAGGCGGCGGAGTCGACGACGGTGTTCTCGAAGATCACGCCGATCCAGAAGGTGCGGATCGTCGCGGCGCTGCGGCGCGGCGGCCACACGGTGGGATTCCTCGGCGACGGCATCAACGACGCCGGCGCCCTGCGCGAGGCGGACGTGGGCATCTCGGTGGACACCGCCGCCGACATCGCGCGCGAGTCTGCCGACATCATCCTGCTCGAGAAGAGCCTGATGGTGCTGGAGGAAGGCGTCATCGAGGGCCGCCAGGTATTCGGGAACATCATCAAGTACATCAAGATGACGGCGAGCTCGAACTTCGGGAACGTGTTCAGTGTCCTGGTCGCGAGCGCGTTCCTGCCGTTCCTGCCGATGATTCCGATCCAGCTGCTGACCGTCAACCTGCTCTACGACTTCTCGCAGGCGGCGATCCCGTTCGATCACATGGACGCCGAGTACGTGCGCATGCCGAGGAAGTGGAGGGCCGACGACATCGGCCGATTCATGCTGATCGTCGGTCCGACAAGCTCGGTGTTCGACATCACGACGTTCCTGTTGATGTGGTTCGTCTTCGGCGCCACGGTCGGACACGAGACGCTGTTCCGCTCCGGATGGTTCGTCGAGTCCCTGCTGTCGCAGACGCTGATCGTGCACCTGATCCGGACCGCGAAGGTGCCGTTCATCCAGAGCAGGGCCTCGTGGCCGGTGATGCTGACCACCGTCGCGATCGTGGTGGTGGGACTGGCGCTCCCGTTCTCGTCGCTCGGAGACAAGCTCGGCATCGCGCCGCTGCCGGCGGCGTACTTCGGGTGGCTCGCGCTCACAATGCTGCTGTACGGCGCACTCGTCCACGCGGTCAAGCTGCGCTACATGCGGCGGTACGGCACCTGGCTCTGAGGGGCTTGGTATTCGAGAACTACGAGCGGATCAGCTCGGCAGAAGGCTCCGCACCGCGAACCACACGTTGGCCGGCCGCTCGGCCAGCCGGCGCATGTACCACGCAAACCAGGCGCTGCCGTAGCTGATCAGGCAGCGCACCTTGCGGCCGTCCTTCGCGAGCATCCGCTGCTCACCTGCCCGAATCCCGTACAACATGTGAATCTCGTAGGCGCCGTCCTTGACGCCCAGCTCGGCGGCTTTCGTCGTCAGCCGGCCGAGCAGCGCGAGGTCGTGCGTGCCGAACACGACGAACGTGCCGCCCTTCGCGGCCGCCGCGAGCAGGTCAACGCCGAGCCGGTGATACGCCTCGTCAACGTCTGCCTTGACGGGGAAGGCGACCTCGGGCCGCTCGGCGTAGGCGCCTTTGACGAGCCGGATCGCCGGTTTCAGCGGCAACAGCGCGGCGAGGTCGGCCGGGGTCCGCCGCAAGTACGCCTGGAGGCAGACTCCGAGCTTCTGGTGCTTCGCCCGGAGCCGGCGATAGAGGTCGAGCGTGCGGTCGACGTACGAGGAATCCTCCATGTCGATCCACAGCGTGCCGCCGCCGGCGTTGGCGCGCGCGGCCAGCGCGTCGATGTTCGCGAAGCACGCCTCGGCCGACAGGTCCAGGCCGAGCTGCGTCGGTTTGACCGAGACTTCGGCCGGCAACCCGCGCGCCTTGATCGTGTCGAGCACGCCGAGGTAGTGGTCGCGCACGGCATCGGCCTCGCCTAACGACGTGAGATTCTCGCCGAGCTGCGTGAGGATGCCGCCGAGGTTCTCGCGCGCGAGGGCCGCGCTCGCGTCGAGCGCGTCCTCCACCTTCTCCCCCGGCATGAATCGCCGTACGGCGCGCTTCGCGAAGGCGCGACGGGCCATCTGTTCGGAGAGCCACTTCGAGCGGGAGGCAGCGAGCAGTGCGCTGCGCGCGATGGACATTCTAGATCTCTCCACGGCGCGCAGAGCGCGCGATGTGATCGCCGGCGCGGTAGGCGAGGGCCTGGATGGTGCAGGTCGGCTGGCCGCGCCCGCCGGTGACGAGCGAGCTGCCGTCGCACAGGAACAGATTCCTCACGTCGTGCGTGCGGTGGAACCTGTCGATCACGGAGGTCCGCGGGTCGTCGCCCATGCGGCAGGTGCCGAGCAGGTGCACCCCATTCTGCTGGGGCGTGACCGGTTCGGCCCACACGCGCCTGGCGCCGGCCGCCTCGAGCAGGTGCGTCGCCTTGTCGATCAGGAACCGCATCGTCGCAAGGTCGTCGTCGTGGTCCTTGTACGTGACGCGCATTCCGGGCAGGCCCCAGTCGTCCTTGAGCGCGGTGTCCAGCTCGATGCGATTGGTCTCGAGCGGCAGCGACGTGCCTTCGCACAGCACGTTCATGCTGCGGCGGAATTCCTCGGAGAGCCTGTGCTTGAACTCGGCGCCCCACAAAGCCGCGCCTGCTTGCGCTCCTCCGAAGCCGAACACGAAGAACAGCGGGTAGCCGAAGAACCGCCCGTCGAGCGCGCCCCCCCCGTAGAAACCGCGCGCCGGGTCGTTCTCGTAGAAGTCGAGCGCGATGTTCGTCACCATCGCGCCCTTCCAGTCGTCGAGCTCGTGCTCGAACACGGCGTTCGCCACGGCGTTGCTGTTGAACATCAGGTAGCGGCCCACCAGGCCGCTCGAATTGGCGAGTCCGTTGGGGAAGCGAGGGCTCGCGGACATCAACAGGAGCCGCGGCGTCTCGGCGCCGTTGCAGCACAGCACAACGGCCCGCGCGCGCTGGTGGTGTTCGACCTTCTGCGCGTCGAAGTACACGACACCGGTGGCGCGCCCGCGCTCGTCGGTCTCGACGCGGGCCGCGATGACGCCGGTGCGGATTTCGCAGCGCCCCGTCGCCTCGGCGATCGGGATAGTCGTGAACAGTGTCGAGGACTTGGCGCGGAATTCACACGGGAAGCCCAAGCAGTAGCCGCACTGCTGGCACGCGGGCCGGCCGTTGTAGGTCCGTGACAGGATCGCCATCTGAGCGCGCTGCGGATGCAGGCCGATGGCGCGCGCGCCGCGATCGAACAGCACGCCGGACGACTTCATCGGCAGCGGCGGCACGGGATACGGCCGCGAGCGGGGCGGATCGAACGGGCCCGGCTCGCCCGAGACGCCGAGCTCCCATTCGGCCTTCGTGTAGTAGGGCTCGAGCTCCTCGTACGCGATCGGCCAGTCGGCGAAGCCGGTGCCGGCGATCGCGCCGTGCGTGCTGCGCTCGTTGAAGTCGAGCGGCCGGAAGCGACGGTAGTTGGCGGTGAAGCACAGGCTGCCGCCACCCACCAGCCGGTGATAGCCGATGCCTCCACCCGGCCGCGGAGTGGCGTCGGGGCCCGCCTTGAAGCTCTGCGGCACTGTGGCCTGGTACTTGCCTTGGAAGTAGTAGCCGAATTCGTCGTGCTGATACTGCTCGGGCTCGACGCGCGGGCCCTGCTCGAGGACGACAACGGTGAAGCCGCGGGTGGACAGCTCCTTCGCGATCACGCCGCCCGCCGCTCCGGACCCGACCACCACGAAGTCCACGACCGTGCTGTCCGCGTAATGCCTCGTGCCTGCGCGACGGCGCTGCGCGCTCGCCGGGTGCTGCGCGTGCTGCGGCATCAGTTCGGCCCGCCGTTCGCGCGCGCGTCGTACCAGCCGAACGGCGGCTGCCAGACGCCTCGGTCGTCGAAGCCGAGGATGCGCCAGCCCGCCTTGTCCTTGTTGCCGCCCCAGAGAGGGTTCGAGAACACGGCGACCAGCACCGTGCCGCGCAGCTGCTGGAAGAACGGAGTGCGGTCGTGGCCCTGCAGGAACTCGAGCTGCTGCGCGCCGGTGAGCTGCGCGAAGTGCGTCGTCCCGGGGTGAGCCTGCGAGACGAGGGTGTTGAACGCGGCGAGACCGGCGAGCGTTTGTTCTCGCTCGTCTTTCGCGAATGTGGTGAACGAATGATCGATGAAGTAGACCGCGCCCGCCTCGTGCGCGCCCGGCAGATCGTCGGTGGGGATGATCTGCGAGGCGATGGCGTCGATGTCCGCCGCCTGGTCCGCCGCCAGGACCTCGAACGGCTGCTGGGTGTCCGCGCGCAGGGCGCGGCGGGCGTGGTCGAGCGAGGCCCTGAGTTCCTCGGGGTTCGCGGCCAGCCAGAGGCTTCCCGCGGCCGCGGCTGAGGCGGCAAGGAAGGCGCGGCGCGAGGCCGTATCGTCAGACATACATGAGATGATGCCTGCGAATCCGGGGTGGCGCCAGAGGTTGGCGGCCCGGTTCATGACCCGTTACTTTCCGGCCTGTTTCTGGCGCCGCGGAATGGCCGGATGCGGCCTCCCGCGGCGTCTTTTTGGCACCACTCCACCAGGCGAATACAGTCATGAAGGCATCAGAGGTTCGTAAGGGCGCCGTGTTGATGATCGAAGGTCAGCCGTGCCGCGTGCTCGACTTCCAGCACCGCACGCCGGGCAACCTCCGGGCGTTCGTGCAGATGCGCATGCGCAACCTGATTTCCGGGAACACGTTCGACACCCGCTTCTCGGCCACCGACTACATGGACGAGGCGCGGCTCGACACCAAGGAATTCCAGGTGATGTACCGGGACGACCAGGGCGTGCACGCGATGGACTCGCAAACCTACGATCAGATGATGGTTCCGCTGGATACCGCGGGCGAGGCGGTGGAGTGGCTCGAGCCGGAGATGCACTTCCAGGCGGAGCTGCTCGACGGCAAGGTCGTGGGCCTCCAGCTCCCGGCGGCGATGGAGTACACGATCGTCGAAACCGCACCGGTCATGCGCGGGGCGACCAAGACGGCCTCGAACAAGCCCGCCAAGCTCAACAACGGGAAGACGATCAACGTGCCCGAGTTCCTCGAAGAGGGGACGAAGGTGCGCGTGGACCCGCGCACCGGGACCTACCTGGAGCGCGCGAAGTAGTAGTAGAAGGAGGCAGCCATGTTGATTCGTCGCCCCAACGAGATCAAGCCGAGCGAGATCACGCCCGAATCCGCCTACTTGCGTCGCCGGGAGTTCATCCGGGCGGCAGGCATGGCGGCCGGCGCGCTCGCGCTGCCGTCGCTGCTGTCGGCGGGCAAGGTACCGCTCCCCGCTCCCCGCTCCCCGCGTGACGACGACAGGTTGACCCCGTTCGACGACGTCAGCACCTACAACAACTACTACGAGTTCGGGACCGACAAGAGCGATCCGGCGCACAACGCCGGCGCGTTCCGAACGCGGCCGTGGTCCGTGGAGATCGCCGGCGAGGTCGCCCGGCCGCAGACGGTGAACCTCGAGGACATCCTCCATCGCTTCCCGTCGCAGGAGCGCGTGTACCGGCTGCGCTGCGTCGAGGCGTGGAGCATGGTGATTCCGTGGCAGGGTTTCCCGCTGCGCGATCTGATCAACTGGGTGCGGCCCACCTCGCACGCCCGGTTCGTCGAGTTCACCACCGTGCTCGCGCCCGACCAGATGCCGGGCCAGCGCCGCAGCGTCCTGCCGTGGCCGTACGTCGAGGCCCTGCGCATGGACGAGGCCATGCACCCGCTCGCGATTCTCGCCACCGGCCTCTACAACCGGCCGCTGCCTAACCAGAACGGGGCGCCGCTCCGGCTCGTGGTGCCGTGGAAGTACGGGTTCAAGTCGGGAAAGGCGCTGGTGAAGATCCGGTTCGCGACCGAGATGCCGGCCACCACGTGGAACATCGCGGCCCCGGAGGAATACGGTTTCTACGCCAACGTGAACCCGGACGTGGACCATCCGCGCTGGAGCCAGGCGCGCGAGCACCGGATCGGCGAGTTCCTGCGGCGGCCCACGCTGATGTTCAACGGCTACGCCGATCAGGTCGCGTCGCTGTACGCGGGGATGGACCTTCGGAGGAACTACTAGACGCGCATGCGCAGACTCACCAGGCCCGCGGTCTTCGTGCTGTGTCTCGTGCCGCTCGCGATCGCGGCGTTCGATCTCCTCACGGGCCGCATTCACGGGGACTGGATCAAGGAGATCACGCACCGCACCGGCTACTGGGGCCTGATCCTCATCACGGTAACGCTCGCCGTCACGCCGCTGCGGCGCCTCACCGGTTGGAACCAGCTGCAGTCGTATCGCCGCATGCTCGGCCTGTTCGGGTTCACCTACATCTGTGTCCACTTCCTCGTCATCTACGTCGTGCTCGACAAGCAGATCCCGTTCGAACCCGCCTACGGATGGCATGAGGTCGTGAAGGACATCGCGAAACGACCCTATATCACGGTGGGGTTCACCGGTTTTCTGCTGATGATTCCGCTGGCGTTCACGAGCACGAAGGCGTCGATCCGGCGGCTGGGGAAGAAGTGGGTGGCGCTGCACGCGCTGATCTACCTGACGGCGATGGCGGGGGTGATCCACTTCATGTGGTCGGTGAAGGCCGACCGGCTGCGCCCGACCGTCATCGGCGTGATCCTCGTGCTGCTACTGGCCCTTCGGCTGATTCCGCTCCGGGCGTTTCAGCGCCTTCGCGGCCACGCCGCGGTTGAACCGGGCGAGCTCGACCGGGGCGCGGACATGCCGGCCCCGGCCGATTAGCTCGACGCCGTCCTTCGCCTCCACGGCGAACGTGACGGCCTTGCCGTCCCACTCCAGCACTTCCGCGCGCGCCGTGATCGTGAATCCCGTCGGCGTCGCGGACAGGTGCCTGACCTCCACGCCCGCGCCGACCGAAATCCAGCCCGGGGGCAGGTAAGGCTGGATCGCGGTCGCGGCTGCGAGCTCCATCAGGTAGATCATGAACGGCGTGCCGTAGACCTCGGGCATGTCGTCGTGGAAGTGCGCGACGGTCTTGTCCCGGGTCACGGTCTCGGTCAGTGCGGCCCACGCGCCGACCGGAATCCTGATGCTCGCCATCCGGCCAATCTAGCGCCATCTTATGCGCCCTCGCCGCAACGCCGTCATCAGGGAGGTCCGTCCCATGGCCTGGCATCGCCCGCTCGCCGTCCTGTCCGCGCTCGCCGCGTTCGCCGCTCCGCTCACCGCGCAGAGGCCGCGCCGCGCCGCGCAGCCGGCTGCCGCTGAATCCACGCGGCTTGGGTTCGACTCGACGCTGTTCGCCGCGATGCGCTGGCGTTCGATCGGCCCCTTCCGCGGCGGGCGCGTCACCACGGTCACCGGCGTCGTGGGACAGCCGTACGTCTACTACCTCGGGGCGACCGGCGGCGGCGTGTGGAAGACCACGGACGGCGGCATGACCTGGCTACCGATTGCGGACTCGGCGCTCGGCGCCGGCTCGATCGGCGCCGTGGCCGTGGCGGAATCGGATCCGAACGTCGTGTACGTGGGTGGCGGCGAATCACCGCTGCGCGGCGACGTCTCGCCCGGCGACGGCATGTACCGCTCGACCGACGCCGGCCGCACCTGGTCGCGCATCGGCCTCGAGAACGCGGGACAGATCGGCGCGATCCGCATCCATCCCTCGAATCCCGATCTCGTGTACGCCGCGGTGCTCGGCCACGCGTTCGGCCCCAACCCGGATCGCGGCATCTTCCGCTCGAAGGACGGCGGACGCACGTGGGAGAAGGTCCTGTTCCGCTCCGACAGCGCGGGCGCGATCGACCTCGCGATGGACCCGGCGAATCCGCGCGTGCTGTACGCGGCATTCTGGCAGGTGGTGCGCAGGCCGTGGGAGTTGATCAGTGGCGGTCCGGGCAGCGGCCTGTTCAAGAGCAGCGACGGCGGCGACACGTGGACCGAGATCACGCGCAATCCCGGGCTGCCGCGGGGAACAGTCGGCAAGATCGGCGTCGCGGTCTCGCACGTGAACGGCGACCGCGTGTGGGCGATCGTCGAGGCCGAGGACGGCGGGCTGTTCCGATCCGACGACGCGGGCCGCACGTGGACGCGCACCAGCGAAGACCGCAACCTGCGCCAGCGGGCCTGGTACTACACGCACGTGCACGCCGATCCGTCGAGCAACGACGGCGTCTGGGTGCTCAACGTGAGCCTGCTGCATTCGGGCGACGGCGGCCGCACGTTCGCCAACGTCCAGCAGCCGCACGGCGACAACCACGGGCTGTGGATCGATCCGCACGACGGGCGGCGCATCATCAACGGCAACGACGGCGGCGCCTCGGTGAGCTACAACGGCGGCGTCACCTGGACGTCGATCGAAAACCAGGCGACGGCGCAGCTGTATCACGTGGTGACCACCAGCGATTTCCCGTACCGCGTGTGCGGCGCGCAGCAGGACAACTCGACGATCTGCGTGCCGAGCCGGACGTCGGGGGGCGGCATCGGCCGCGAGACCTGGGAGATCCTGGGCGGGTGCGAGAGCGGCTACATCGCCGTGCGGCCCGACACCACCGGCATCTCCTACGCCGGCTGCTACGGCAACCAGCTCGACCGGCAGGACCGCCGCACCGGGCAGGAGCGCAACCTCAACATCTGGCCCGACAATCCCATGGGCCATCCCGCGGGCGACCTGCGCTACCGGTTCCAGTGGACGTATCCGATCGTGCTCTCGCCGTTCGATCCCAACGTCCTGTACGCGGGCGCGCAGGTGGTGTTCCGCTCCACGAACGAAGGGCAAACCTGGACGGCGATCTCGCCCGACCTGACGCGCAACGACTCGACGCGGCAGCGCTCGTCGGGCGGCCCGATCACGAAGGACAACACGAGCATCGAGTACTACGACGTGGTGTTCACGATCGCGCCCTCGGCGAAGGAGCAGGGCGTGATCTGGGCGGGCAGCGACGACGGGCTGGTGCACGTCACGCGCGACGGCGGCCAGACCTGGCAGGACGTGACGCCGCCCGGCCTGCCCGAGTGGGCGACCATCTCGCTGATCGAGGCGTCGCCGTTCGACGCGGCGACCGCATACGTGGCGGCGCAGAACGGGCGGCTCGACGACTTCGCGCCCTATCTCTACCGGACGCACGACTACGGCCGCACCTGGACGAGCATCACGCGCGGCATTCCCGCCAGCCACTTCATGCGCGTGGTGCGCGAGGACCCCGAGCGGCAGGGCCTGCTGTATGCCGGCGGCGAGTTCGGCGCGTACGTGTCGTTCGACGACGGCGCCGACTGGCAGTCGCTGCGGCTCAACCTCCCGGTCGTACCGGTGCACGATCTCATGGTCACGCGCGGCGATCTCGTGGCCGCCACGCACGGCCGCTCGTTCTGGATCCTCGACGACCTCACGCCGCTCCGGCAGAT
>JBIOIA010000035.1:0-17497 GCA_044449445.1 Gemmatimonadales bacterium | reverse complement strand
GGCCGCAATCCGCCCGGCGGCGCAGTGGTGTACTTCGCGCTCAAGTCGGTGCCCGATTCGACGCAGCCGCTGTCCCTCGAGTTCCTGGATTCGGCTGGAACGCTGATTCGTTCCTTCAGCACTCGCCGGGTGCGCGGCGCCGACTCGCTGATCACGACGCGGATCGTACGCGACTCGCTCAAGGTCGGGATGAACCGCGTGATCTGGAACATGCGCTACCCCGACGCGGTTTCTTTCCAGAATCTCATCATGTGGGCCGGCGGCGTTGCGGGGCCGCTCGCGCCGCCCGGGCGCTACCAGGTGCGCCTCACGACCGGTGGGCACAGCCAGACACGCGAGTTCCGGTACGTCAGCGATCCTCGCGTGCACACCAGCGCGGAGGACTACGCGCGTCAGTTCCAGCTCCTGATCCGCATCCGGGACAGGCTGGGCGACGCGAACCGCGCGGTCGTGCAGATCCGCGACCTGCGTGCGCAGCTGGACCAGGTGACGACCCGGCTTGCCGGCGTTGCGGGCGCTCCCGGCATCCGCGCGAAGGCCGATTCGCTCAAGGGCAGGCTCACCGAGGTCGAGGAGCAGGTCTACCAGACGAAGAACCGCAGCAGCCAGGACCCGCTCAACTACCCGATCCGGCTCAACAACCGGATCGCGGCCCTCGCCGGCGTGGTCGCGCTCGGCGACGCGCGCCCGACCGACCAGGCGTACCAGGTGTTCGACCAGATCTCGACCGAGCTGCAGGTCCAGCTGGACCGGCTGCGCCAGATCGTCGAGACCGACGTGCCGGCATTCAACGCGATGGTGCGCGAGGCCAACGTGCCGGCGCTGATCGTGAGGTAATGGGGTCCTTCGCCCCCACGCCCCAGCAGCGCAAGGCGATTGAAGCGCCTCTCGGGGCCGTGCTCGTCGTCGCGGGCCCGGGCGCCGGGAAGACGTTCTGCCTTATCGGACGCATCGCCCACCTGATCGACAGGCTGGGCATGAAGCCCGAGCGGATCTGCGCCGTCACGTTCACCAACAAGGCCGCCGAGGAGATCGCGGCGCGGCTCGGCGAATCGCTCGAGGACCAGGGGAGCGCGGTCCGGCGCGGCACGATCCACTCGCTGTGCGCCGAGGTGCTGCGCCAATACGCCGCCGAGGCGGGACTCAAGCCGGGATTCGGCATCGCCGACGACGACTACCAGCGCACGGTGCTGCGGCAGATGGGTCACAGCCGGCGCTCCGGGCAGCTGCTCCAGCTCTTCGGCCGCCGCCGGCTCCAGGACTACACGCTCACGCCCGGCGACGAGCAGCTGTTCCGCGAGTACCGCCGCACGCTGCACCGCCGCAACGTGGTGGACTTCGACGACCTGGTCGTCACCACCGCCGAGCTGTTCCGAAAGCATCCGGACGTGGCCGACGCCGTCGCCGGCCGCTGGGACTACCTGCTGGTCGACGAATTCCAGGACGTCAACGCCGTGCAGTACCGCCTGCTGTGCCGGCTCGCCGAGCGGCACGGCAACATCTTCGCCGTGGGCGACGACGAGCAGTCCATCTTCTCGTGGACGGGGGCGGACCCCAAGGTGCTCGCGCGCTTCCAGAAGGACTACGGGATCGCCGACCCCGTTCTGCTCGACAAGAACCATCGCACGTCGCACCAGATCTTCGCCGTCGCGCGCCGGTTGCTGCGCGAGAACCCCACGTTGTTCGAGAAGCCGCTCACCGCGCCTCGGCTCAGCAAGCACGAGGTGCGCGCGCTCGCCTTCGCGGACGACGACGCCGAAACGGACTGGATCATCGCCGACGTCACCCAGGACCGTGCCGCCGAGCCCGACGCGCCGGGCGGCATCCGCAAGTGGGGCGATTTCGCCGTGCTGTACCGCAAGCACGAAGTCGGCGACCGGCTGGAGGCACGGTTCGTGAAGGCCGGCATTCCGTGCCGGCTCGCCAAGGGCCGGCCGCTCGCCGACGACCGCGTGATCGGACACGTCATCGCCGCCATGCGCCTGGTGAAGGACCCCGCGGATCCCGCCGCGGCCGAATCGTTCGCGCGCCGCGTGCTGCCGGAGAACCTGATGCAGGTGCTGGAGGGGCGCGTGAAGGCCGGCGACGAGGACTTCCTGCACGAGGTGCGCGACCTCGCCGGGGAGATGGGCGCCGATCCGGAGGCGAAGAAACTGTGGCGCCTCCTCTACCGCTCCGAGAACCTCGCGGCGATGCGCGAGAAGCACACGACGCTCATGGGGCTCGTGCAGGAGTTGCTGGCCGAGCCGGTTGGGCCGTATCGCAACGTTCTCGAAGAGCGCTATGAGGACCTGAGCGATCCGGCCGCGTCGGCTCGCGCCGCGGAGCTGGCCGACCGCCTCGGGGCGGCGCAGCGCGGCAAGTCGCGCATCGTCCTGGAACCGATGGGCGGGCTCGAGATCGCCCTGCGCGGGCTGCTGTTCGGCGCGGGCTTCAAGTACCTCTCCTACGCGGGCGAGGTCGAGCAATCGGAGCTGGACGACCTGCGCCTGGATCGCACGATCGCCGAGCCGGGCCTGCTCGCGGTCACCGCGTTCAAGGCGCTCCAGCTGCTGCACGCGCGCGGGCTGGGCGGGCCGGCGACGCACTTCGTCACGTTCGACCTCGAGACCACGGGCGTGGACACCACCTCGTGCGAGATCGTCGAAATCGCGGGCGTGCGTGTCGAAGAGGGTCGCGTCGTCGGCGAATTTCACAGCCTGGTGCGTCCGGATGTGCCGGTAGATCCCGACGCGCAGCGCCAGCACGGCTATGGCGAGGCGGAGCTGAAGGATGCGCCGCGGTTCGCCGAGGTGTGGCCGAAGTTCCGCGAGTTCGCGCGCGGCGCCCAGCTCGTGGCGCACAACGGCTTCGCGTTCGACGTGCCGGTGCTGCGCCGCATGCTGGGCCTGATTGGCGCGGTGGATCCCGTGCACGCGTACGACACGTTGCCGCTGGCGCGGGCGCTGGGCGGCGGCAGCGCGCGGCTCGGCTTGCTCGCCGAGCGCTTCGGCGTGCCGGTGGGGCGGGCGCACCACGCCCTGGACGATGCACGGATGCTGGTCGGCGTCTACCGCGAGCTGGAGCGCCGGCGGCTCGAGCGCGCGCGCAAGTCGGTGCTCGTGAACCTGCTGCCGTACCTCGGACTCACGATGGCGATCGAGGGCAGGCAGGAAGGCGACGAGGCGACGTTGCTGTTCAAGGAATCCCGCATCCGCGCGCTGGGACGCTTCAGCGACTGCCTGGAGTTCTACGAGTCGGAGCTTGCGCGCTCCGGCCTCAAGGGACCGCCGCTCGACGACGTGATCCACCGGCTCGGCGGACGCGCGCTCATGGACCGGCTGCGCGAGGAGGTCGACGTCTCGCGCAAGTATCCCGAGGCGATCGCGCGGCTTGGCGCGCTCACCGAACAGGCGCCGGGCGAGACGCTTGATGACGCGATCACGCGGTTCCTGGAGCGCGTCGCGCTGTCGGCCAAGGCCGAGGGTACGGACCCGGAGCCGCACCGGGTCAACCTGCTCACGCTGCACTCGACCAAGGGGCTCGAGTTTCGGAGCGTGTACATCGTGGGAGTGGAGGACGAGCAGCTCCCCGGGTGGATCGCGCGCGACGAGGATCCCGAGCACGCGACACAGGAGGCCAGGCGGTTGCTGTACGTCGGCATGACGCGCGCGATCGATCGGCTGGTCCTGACGCGCGTGGATCGCCGCGCCGGCCGGCCCGGCGGCGGAAGCAGGTTCCTGGAGGAAATGGGGCTCGAGGCGGAGCGTCCACCGCTGCCTAACGAGTCACGCGACGCGGGGGTGAATCCCGAAGCGATTTAGTCCCCTATTTGCTTTGACGCTCGGCGCGCGATTCGATATGCTACAAGATTATGGGCCTTTCCAGAACGGCGCCCTCGATCATCCAGGGCGGGATGGGCGCGGCGGTATCGGGCTGGGCGCTGGCGCGCGCCGTTTCCTCGCGCGGCCAGCTCGGCGTCGTGTCGGGTACGGGCATGGACACGATATTCGTGCGCCGCCTTCAGGACGGCGATCAGGGCGGCCACCTGCGCCGCGCTATCGCGCGTTTTCCAATTCCAGCCGTCGGTGCGCGCGTGCTGCGCCGCTACTTCCTCGAGGGCGGTCGCGCCGGCCGGAGCTACGCGCTGCTCTCCCAGTACGGCGCCCGCTCCTCGCTCGAGCGGAACCTGGTCACGGTGCTCGCGAACTTCGTCGAGGTATCACTTGCCCGGGAAGGGCACGACGGCGCGGTCGGCATCAACCTGCTCACCAAGATCCAGCCGCCGACGCTGCCATCGCTGTACGGCGCGATGCTGGCGGGTGTGGACTACGTGCTGATGGGTGCCGGGATTCCGCGCGAGATCCCCGGCGCGCTCGACCTGCTGGCCGAGCACAAGCCGGCCGCGATCCGCTACGACGTGCTGGGCGGCGGCGAGCCCGTGTCCCTGGAGTTCGATGCGGGCGCGCTGTGGACCGAAGCCCCCGCGCCGATCAACCGCCCGAAGTTTCTGGCGATCGTGGCGTCGAACTCTCTGGCGACCATGCTCGCCCGCAAGGCGAACGGCCGTATAGACGGCTTCGTTGTCGAGGGCCCCACCGCCGGCGGACACAACGCACCGCCGCGCGGCGAGCCGCGATTCAACCACCGGGGCGAGCCGGTGTACGGGGACAGAGACGTCGTCGCGCTGGACGCCCTGTGTGATCTGGGGCTCCCGTTCTGGCTCGCGGGAGGTACGGGATCGCCGGATGGGCTGGTGGCCGCGCTCGCGGGTGGGGCTGCCGGCATCCAGGTCGGCACGCTGTTCGCCTTCTGCGACGAATCGGGGCTGCTCGAGGAGTACAAGCGCACCGTGCTCGACGCGGCGCGCGCCGGACTGCTCGACGTGATCACCGACCCCAGAGCATCCCCGACCGGCTACCCGTTCAAGGTCGTCCAAGCCGTGGGCCTGCCAGTGGTTGACGAGAACCGCGAGCGGGTCTGCGACCTCGGCTACCTGCGCGCAGCGTACCGGCGCCCGGACGGCCGCATCGCCTACCGCTGTCCCGGCGAGCCGGTGAAGGACTATCTGATGAAAGGCGGCTGCGAGGAAGACACTGTCGGCCGCCACTGCCTGTGCAATGCGCTGATGGCGAACATCGGCCTGGGACAGTTGCGCGATGGCGACGTGGTCGAGCTGCCGCTGCTGACCAGCGGCGACGACCTGCTGAACATCCAGTCGTTTCTCTGCGGAAGAGACCGCTACTCGGCGGGCGACGTGCTCGCCTACCTGCTTGGCGAAGCGAGCTTGCGGAGTGCCGACAACAGCTTCACCATGGCGAGCGTGTCCCGCTCGCAGTAGGCCAGCAGGTCCTTCCGCAGTGCCGCGCGCCGCTCGGGTCGTATCAGGTGCGCGACGAACAGCAGCCGCCAGATCTCGACGCTCGCCCGCATGCCTTCCTGGATCATGAGATCGTTGTAGGTCAGCTCCGGCACGAGCGGCGTCAGCGTGTACTTGAGCGAGAAGCTGCCGTTGAAGTCGGGGTGATAGACGTGACCCTGCATCACCGGCAAGAGGTCGATGAGCTTCGCCTCGAGCGCCTCGAGCTCGGCGCGCCGGCGAGGCAGCGCTTCCTGCAGGTCGCGGATGCGCGAGCGCTCGAAGCTGCTGTACATGACGATCTTCTCGGCGTGCTGGGTCGCCTCCAGCATGACACGCGCCAGCTCGTCGCGCGGGTCGGTGGGACCCTCGGCGAGCCAGCCGACGTGAGACTGGCCGCCGCCCGGCAGGTCCTCGTGGTAGCTGAATTGCACCACGGTCTGCTGCCACGGCTTCGTGCCCGGCCACACGGGCACCGCGCGGCGGATCGTCTCGAAGTCGAGGTAGCCGAGCCTGCCCTCGAACGGTCGGAGGGCCGCGGCGAGCGTCGGCTGGACGACCAGCGCGCCGCGCTCCGCCGAGAGTTTCTGGCGTTTCTGCGTGTCGCTCAGCTTCTCGCCCGGCGGGATTTCGCTCATGAGCGCGATGCCGCGCCGCATGAGGTTCAGGCCCTTCTCGCCGCCGCGGTAGAGCTTGGTGACGTGAAAGCGGTCTTTCGGCCAGCAGCGGTCCCAGAACGGGCACTCGCGCGGGTCGGAGCAGTGGCGGCCGATGGCGACTTCCGGCCTCGGGCCGCGGATCGCGGTCAGCTGCTCGGTGATCAGCCGCGGCACCTCGGGCAGCAGCGCCTCGACCTTCGCCGTCACGTCGTCGCGGACGAAGAGATCGCCGACCGGATACCGGTAGGCCTTGTTGAGGTACATGATCTCGACTCTGCGCACGTCCACTCCGGCTTTGCGCAGCACGTGGACCTGGACCGCCGCGTCCGGGATGTGCTCGTCCTTGAGCCCGGAGGACGATTTCACCTCAATCAACGTGCAGCCATCCGGTGCCCGCAGGAGCACATCCACGCGGACCTGCACGCCGTCGGCCTCGAAGCGGGCCTCGAATTCGCCGCCGGGAAAGAGCTTGTGCGCTTCGCGTTCGACCTCGCGCGACTGGTCGAACAGGTCCTGCGTGCCGATGTCGGGGATCAGCTCCTCGGCTTCCGGCTCGTGTGCCGTCCACCACAGGAGCTTGTGGCACTGCCAGCCCGCCATGAAGCGGGACTTCGTGAGACCGGGACTGCCCTCGGCGGCCGGCACGCCGGTATAGTGGAATGGGGTTGCGGTCAACGCAACCGCGATGCTTAGACTTCGATATGCAGGCGATCCGCGTTCACACGCCGGGCGGCCCTGAGGCCCTGAAGCTCGAGGACGTTCCGGTAAGCGAGCCGAAGGCCGGCGAGGCACTCGTCCGCATCGAGGCGGCGGGTGTGAACTTCATCGACACGTACCACCGCACCGGCTTCTATCCCGTCACGACACCGTTCACGCCGGGCAGCGAGGGCGCGGGCACGGTCGAGCGCGTCGGCCCGGACACGACTCTCGTGAAGCCTGGCGACCGCGTGGCGTGGGCGGCGGGCGCGCTCGGCGCCTACGCCGAATTCGCCGCGGTGCCCGAGGCGCGGCTGGTGCCGGTGCCGAAGGACGTGGCGTCGCGGTTCGCCGCGGCCGCGATGCTCCAGGGGATGACGGCGCAGTACCTCGCAACATCGGTATTCGCGCTGAAGAACGGCGACACGTGCCTGGTGCACGCCGCGGCCGGCGGCGTCGGCCTGCTGCTGGTCCAGGTCGCGCGAATGAAGGGCGCGCGCGTGATCGGCACGGTGTCCACCGAGGAGAAGGCGGCGCTCGCGCACGAAGCGGGTGCGCACGACGTCATCCTCTATACGAAGGCCGACGTGGCCGCCGAAGTGCGGCGGTTGACCGATGGCCGCGGCGTGGACGTGGTCTACGACGGCGTGGGCAGGACGACCTGGGATGGGAGCATCGCATCGCTCCGGCCGCGCGGCATGATGGCGCTCTACGGGCAGTCGAGCGGCGCGGTGACCAGCGTGGACCCGCTGGTGCTGATGAAGAACCACTCGCTGTTCCTCACCCGGTGCGTCCTCGCCGACTACACGGCCACGCGCGAAGAGCTGCTCGAACGTTCGGGCGAGGTGCTGAAGTGGGTGAGGGACGGCGTGCTGAAGCTGCGCATCTTCAAGGAGTACCCGCTCGCCGCAGCGGCGGATGCACACCGGGACCTCGAGAGCCGTCGGACGACCGGAAAGCTGCTGCTCACGCCCTCGCGCTGAACCGGTCGAGAAACTCGCGCTCGCCGAGGGTCAGCGAGCCCAGCCCCGTCTGATCGATCTTCGCCATCACGCGGTCGTACTCCTCGCGATTGACCGGATGCAGGGTGTCCGCCTGGATCGTCTTCCACCGGTCCAGGTCGGTGACCGTGCCGCGCGAGGGCGCCGGCGCGACCTTCTTGCGCCACGCCGCCACGCCGGTGAAACGCGCCAGGTACTCGAGGTAGATCCACGCGCCGATGAACCCGCCGAGGTGAGCAAAGTGCGCGATGCCTCCGCCGATGCTCGGGACGACTCCGCCGACCAGCGAGATGATGGTGAACAGGAGCACCATCCAGCGCGCCTCGATCGGGATGATCCCGAATATCAGGAGCTGCTGCCTCGGCCAGAACTTCGCGAAGCCGAGCGTGACGCCGAAGATCGCGCCGGAGGCGCCGATGATCGGGACTGGTGTCACGGTGGAAAGCGCAGCTCCACTCAAGCCGCTGATGAAGTAGAGGGTCAGGAAGCGCCTCCCACCCAGGCGCGTTTCCAGCGGAGGGCCGAAGACCCAGAGACCCAGCATGTTGAAGAGCAGATGGGTGAAGCCGCCGTGCACGAACATGTACGTCACCGCCGTCCACGGTTCCTGGAGGGCGCTCGGCGGGTAGAATGCAAGCTGCATCGTGACCCGCGGGTCGGCGGTCTGCAGAAAGTAGACGGCAATGTTCGCAATCAGCAGCCGGGTGACCCAGGGCGTCATGCGGGAAGCGTAGCGCCGGCGCGGCGCCGACGGTAGTTTATTGGCGACGAGCATGGCAACACCCGCCGCAGCTTCAGCTAGGGAGTCCCGGGACTCCGTCGTCATCCGGTTCGCCGGTGACTCCGGAGACGGGATGCAGGTAACGGGGTCGCAATTCACGGTCGAGACGGCGCTCGCCGGCAACGACCTTTCGACGTTCCCCGACTTCCCGGCCGAGATCCGCGCCCCCGCGGGCACGACGTTCGGCGTCTCAGCCTTCCAGATCCACTTCGGCTCGACCGACGTGCTCACGCCGGGCGACGAGCTCGACGTGCTGGTCGCGATGAACCCCGCGGCGCTCATGACGAACCTGAAGGACCTGCACGAGGGCGGCCTGGTCGTCGTCGACAAGGGCGCCTTCACCGAGCGCAACCTCGCAAAGGCCGGCTACACGGCCAACCCTCTCGACGGCGACGCGCTCGCGCGCTACCAGGTCCTGAAGCTCGACATCACGAAGCAGACGCTCGAAGCCGTGAAGCCGTTCGGCCTCGGCCAGAAGGACGGCCTGCGCTGCCGCAACATGTGGGCGCTCGGGCTGATGCTGTGGATGTACGGGCGCGAGCGGCAGGCCACGATCGAGGGCATCGCCAAGAAATTCGCCAAGCGCAAGGAAATCGCCGACGCGAACATCGCCGCGGTCAACGCCGGCCATGCGTTCGGCGAGACCGCCGAGCTCTCGCGCGAAGTGCACTCGTTCACCGTGCCGAAGGCGGTCGCGCCGCCCGGGCTCTATCGCACGATCAACGGCACCGACGCGATCGCGTTCGGACTCGTCGCCGGACTCCAGGCCGCGGGCATCGAGCAGCTCTTCTTCTCCGGCTATCCCATCACGCCGGCCTCGGCGCTGCTGCACCAGCTCGCGGGCCTCAAGCAGTACGGCGTGGTGACGTTCCAGGCCGAGGACGAAATCGCCGCGATCTGCGCGGCGATCGGCGCGTCCTGGACGGGCTCGCTCGGCGTGACGAGCAGCTCGGGTCCCGGGGTCGCGCTCAAGACCGAGGCGCTGGGCCTCGCGATCGCCACGGAGCTGCCGCTCGTGCTGGTCAACAGCCAGCGCGCCGGCCCTTCGACCGGCATGCCGACCAAGACTGAGCAGTCGGACCTGTTTCAGTCGGTCTACGGCCGCAACGCCGATGCGCCGCTGCCGGTGATCGCTTCGGCCACGCCGGCCGACTGCTTCGACGTCGCGATCGAGGCCGTGCGGCTCGCCGTGACGTACATGACGCCGGTGATCCTGCTGACCGACGGCTTCCTCGCCAACGCCGCCGAGCCGTGGCTGCTGCCCGACGCCGCGAAGCTGCCGAAGTTCCCGATCCACTACCGCACCGATCCCGAGGGCTTCCATCCGTTCCTGCGCGACCCGAAGACGCTCGCGCGGGTGTGGGCGAGGCCGGGCACGCCGGGACTCGAGCACCGGATCGGAGGGATCGAGCGCAGCTTCGAATCGGGGCACATCTCCTACGACCCCGACAATCACCAGAAGATGACGAAGACCCGCGCCGCCAAGATCGCGGGCATCGCGAACGACATCCCGCTCCAGCGCGCGGTGCTGGGCGGACCCAAGGGCAAGCTCGCCATCGTAGGCTGGGGCTCGACCTACGGGCCGATCCACCAGGCCGTCCGCACGGCGCGCGCCGAGGGACTGGACGTCTCGCACATCCACGTGCGCTACCTGCATCCGTTCCCGCGCAACCTGGGCGACCTGCTCAGGGGCTTCGGCAAAGTGCTGGTGCCGGAGATGAACAACGGCCAGCTGGTGACGATGCTGCGCAGCACGTACCTGATCCCGGCCGAGGGCCTGGACAAGGTGACCGGCAAGCCGTTCAAGAGCAGCGAGATCCTGGACGCGATCCGCGCGCAGCTGGGGGCCGCATGACGACGCCGCTGACGGCGAAGGACTTCGCGTCCGACCAGGAAGTCCGCTGGTGTCCGGGCTGCGGCGACTACGCGATCCTCAAGGCGGTGCACAAGACGCTCGCGGACCTCGGCGTATCGCGGGAAAAGACGATCTTCGTTTCGGGCATCGGGTGCAGCTCGCGGTTCCCGTACTACATGAGCACGTACGGCTTCCACACGATCCACGGCCGCGCGGCCGCGATCGCGACCGGCGTGAAGCTGGCGAACCCCGAGCTCGACGTGTGGGTGGTCACGGGCGACGGCGACGGGCTCTCGATCGGCGGGAACCACACACTGCATGTGCTGCGGCGCAACGTGGACCTCAAGATCATCCTGTTCAACAACGAGATCTACGGGCTGACCAAGGGCCAGTACTCGCCCACCTCACGCCAGGGCACGAAGTCGCCTTCGACGCCGATGGGCTCGATCGACCCGCCGGTGAACGCGTGCAACTTCGCGCTCGGCGCTGCCGCGCGGTTCGTCGCACGCTCGATCGACACGGCGCAGCCGCACCTGGTGTCCGTGCTGCGGCGCGCCCACGAGCACCGCGGGGCGTCGTTCATCGAGGTGTTCCAGAACTGCGTCGTGTTCAACGACGGCGTGTTCGACAACTTCACCAAGAAGGACGTCGCCGCCGACGAGCAGCTCCACCTCGAGCACGGCCTGCCGCTGCTGTTCGGAAAGGAACGCGAGCTCGGGCTCCGCCTGAAGCCGGGGAAGCTGGAGCTCGAGGTCGTGCGCCTCGGAGAGAACGGCATCGGGCTGGACGACGTGCTGGTCCACGACGAGAAGAACCTGGTGATGGCGCAGATGCTCGCAGGGCTTCAGCCGCCGAAGTTCCCCATGGCACTCGGCGTGCTGTACTGCAACCCGGCGCCGAGCTACGACGACCAGGTGTACGAGCAGATCGCTGCGGCGGGCCCGCAGAAGCGCGACATCAACGGTCTGCTCCGCTCGGGGCGGACCTGGAAGGTCGAGTAGCCTAGTCCGCCTGGGGCGCCGGCTCGGTTTCCGACAACCGCTTTACGTCCACCCTGATGATCCCGTCGTCCGCCGTGCGATCCAGTATCCGCGCGAACCGCGCGCCGCACGTCACTTCGTCCCACCGGTAGCTGGATCTCACGTGCACGGTCTGGCCGCTCGTCTCGTCGAACGCGGTCAGCCGGATCAGGAACTCCGCCTCCGAGGCCTCGAGCGATTCCTCGTTCATGTGCCACAGCGGACTCGATGCGTCGATCGGGTGGACGACCGTCCACGACAGCGGGAAGAACGTGACGGACTTGCGTTCGAGCTTCAGTGAGTCGAACAGGCGCTCGTCCGCGCTCCCGCCCGGCTTGCGGCGCGCGAGCGAGACTTCGGCCTGCACGTCGAACAGCTCGTTGTCACGCGCGTTCGCGATGCGGAACATGAACCCGGTGATCCTTCCGTAGGGCGCGATGATCGCCTGCCCGCTGAACAGGATCCGCGGGCGGGGCCTCGAGAAGCGTGCGAAGGCGAGACCGGTAATGAGCGCGAACAGGACCAGCCCGCAGATCGACTCGACCGCCACGATCATGTTGGCCGCCACGCCCATCGGCGAGATGCGACCGTAGCCGATCGTCGCGAGCGTCTGCACGCTGAAGAAGAAGGCCCTGAGGAAGTGACCGGCGAGGCCGCCGCCGTAATCCGCGGGCCCCTCGAGCGCGCCGGGGCCGCAGGCCAGGTAGGCCACGGCGAAGATCAGGTTGGTGCCGAGATACCACCAGCCGACGTGCGAGAAGAAGCGCAGCCAGGAAACGTCCAGGAAGTAGCGGTAGACCGATCGCGACTCGGCGAGCGAGAGGCCCACGCGGCGCACGTTGAACGTGCCGTCGCGGTTCAGAAACCGGCGCCGGGTCGCGCCGGCGACGATCGAGCCGAATCCCAGGTCGTTGGCGGCCTGATCGCGCGGCGGTGCAGTGTCGGTGGTGGGGCCGGCCATCTGTCCAACGCTAACCAAAGTCTTAGATTGTGCCCACCCCCCAAGGGAGATCGCGCATGCCGGTGGATGCCTCCTACCTCGAAGGCGTCGAGCTGTTTCGTGCGCTCGACGATGCCGAGCGTCGCGCCCTCGCCGCGACCATGCAGCCGCGTCCCGTGCGGGAAGGGGAGCGGCTGTTCGACGAGGGCGAGGCCGGCAAGTCGCTGTTCCTGGTCCGCGCGGGCCGGGCCGAGCTGTACGTCCGCGACCACGCCGGCCAGGAGATCGTCCTCAACAGCGTGGGCCCGGGCGAGGTCTTCGGAGAGCTCTCGCTGCTCGACGGCCAGCCGCGCACCGCCGCGGCGCGCATCGTCGAGGACGGCGAGCTGCTCGAGCTCGACCGCGACAGCCTGGTCTCGCTGGTCCGGCGCATCCCGGACGTCGCCCTCGATCTGCTGACGCAGATGAGCCGCGAGACGCGCCGGGCCGACGAGCTGCTGCGCCAGCGGGTCTCGCGCAACGCCAACGTGGACTTCGAGGAGCACCTCACGCCGGTCCAGCGGATCGCCGACTGGATCGCGTGGTTCAGCGGCAGCATCTCCTTCCTCCTGCTCCACTGCGTCTGGTTCATCATCTGGGTTGCCATCAACGTCAAGCCTCTCGGCGTGCCGCAATTCGATCCCTACCCATTCGGCCTGCTGACGATGATCGTGTCGCTCGAGGCGATCTTCCTTTCGTGCCTGGTGCTGATCAGCCAGAACCGCCAGGTGGCCAAGGACCGCATCCGCTCCGACATCGAGTACGAGGTCAACGTGAAGGCGGAGCTGGAAGTCGCCCACCTGCACGAGAAGATCGACAAGCTCCAGGAGCGGATCGTGGATCTCGGCAGGACGGACCGCCGATCGTGAGCGCGGCGTGAGCCCGCGCGAGCGGCACCTCGCCGTCCGCCGCAACGCCCGCTACCACACGCTCGGCGAGAGGGGCGACGCGCTGCGCCAGGTCTGGTTCGTGCTGCACGGGCACGGCCAGCTTTCCGCACTCTTCATCCGCCATTTCGCGCCGCTCGCCGACGGCACGCGGCTCATCGTCGCCCCCGAGGCCTTGAACCGATTCTATCTGGAGCCCACGGCCTGGCAGGGCGCCGGCCAGGCGCGCGTCGGGGCGACGTGGATGACGCGCGAGGACCGGCTCGTCGAGATCGAGGACTACGTCCGCTATCTCGATGCGCTCCAGCACGAGATGCTCACGGGGCTCGATCGCCGGCTCGTGCGGGTCGTCGTCCTCGGGTTCTCACAGGGCGTAGCGACCGCGCTGCGCTGGTCGTGCCTGGGCCGGATCCGCCCCGACCTGCTGGTGGCGTGGGCCGGGCCGCTGCCGCCCGAGCTCGACGAGAAATCCGTGGCGCACCTCAAGGGTCGCGTGGTCCGCGTACTCGGCGACGGCGACGAGATGGCTTCGCACGAAGCGGTGGCGGCCGAGGACGCCCGGTTCGCCCGGCTCGGCCTGGAGGCGCGGACGGTACGTTTCGACGGCGGGCACGAGATGAACGCCGAGGTGCTGCTCGCCCTCGCCTGAGCCCGGCGGGACGTGACGCCCATCCGTCCGTGAGGTACCTTCTCGGGCCATGACGACAACCCCGTTCGGCCCGAGACGAGTGGTGCTCTCCTTCGCGGCGGCCCTGCTGTGCGCTCTGGCCGTGTTCACGCTCCCCCGGGCCGTCTTCAACACCGTCGCGCCGCTGGTCGCGCAGCAGCCCGCGCCCGCGGCCCCGGCCCAGCAGCCGCAGGTCGGGCCCGCCGCGCCCTCGCTTCCCGCGCCCGCCGTGCCGGCCCGCATCCCGCTCGGCACCAGGCTCATCGGCCTCATCGGCATGGCGATGATCATCGGCATCGGCTGGGCGATCTCGCGCGACCGCAAGGCGGTGGACTGGAAGGTCATCGGGACCGGGCTCGTGCTGCAGTTGCTGTTCGCGATCTTCGTGCTGCGCGTCCCGTTCGGGCAGGAGCTGTTCCGGACGCTGGGCAATTTCGTGACCGCGGTGCTGAGCTTCTCCTACAAGGGCTCGGAGTTCGTGTTCGGGCCCATCGGCGCGCAGCACTCGCCGATCGGCATCGTGTTCGCGTTCCAGATCCTGCCGGCGATCATCTTCGTCTCCGCGCTGTTCGCGATCATGTACTACCTGGGCATCATGCAGCTGGTGGTGCGCGCGATGGCGATCGTGATGAACAAGCTGATGAAGGCGAGCGGCGCCGAGAGCACCAACGTGGCCGCGTCGATCTTCATGGGGCAGACCGAGGCGCCGCTCACGATCCGGCCGTTCCTGCCGAAGCTGACGCGCTCGGAGCTGATGACCGTCATGACGGCCGGCATGGCGCACGTCTCCGGTTCGATCATGGCGGCCTACATCGCTTTCGGCGTCGAGGCGCGGCACCTGCTCACCGCCGTCATCATGACGGCGCCGGGCACGATCATGATGTCGAAGCTGATCGAGCCGGAGACCGGCGAGCCCGAGACGCGCGGCAACGTGGACATCAAGATTCCCAAGACCGACGTGAACATCGTGGACGCGGCCTCGCGCGGGACCGGCGAAGGGCTCCACCTGATGCTGAACGTGATCGCGATGCTGATCTCGTTCATCGCGCTGGTTGCGCTGATCAACGGCGGGTTCGGCTGGATCCACGGGCACGTCGCGTGGTTCCCGGCGAGCATGCAGGTAGTGCTGGGCTGGGTCGGCAAGCCGATCGCGTGGGCAATCGGCGTGCCGTGGCAGGACACGTCCCGGATCGGCGGCCTGATCGGGGAGCGCGCGGTCCTGAACGAGTTCATCGCGTTCGCGGACCTCGGCCAGATGAAGGCGCAGCTGGACCCGCGCTCGTTCACCATCGCGTCGTTCGCGCTCGCGGGGTTTGCCAACTTCAGCTCGGTCGGCATCCAGATCGGCGGCATCGGAGCCCTGGCGCCGGACCGCAAGCACGACCTGGCGCGGCTCGGTTTCCGCGCCATGCTCGCCGGCACCCTCGCCAACCTGATGTCGGCGACCATCGCGGGACTGCTGCTCTAATGGGGACCGAAAGAAAGGCAATCGGCAATGGGCAGTAGGCAGTAACGTCATCCGTTGCCTATTGCCTGGTGCCCGTCGTTTGTAGCTTTCGAGGCAGCCATGAGCCGAACTGCGAAGTGGACGCTGACCCTGATCGTGCTGGCCCTGATGGCCTTCATGGTCTATAGCAGCATGGCGCGCGTGCGGAAGCACTGCGACGTGTGCGTGGTCTTCAACGGCCGGCGCAATTGCGCGCGGGTCGCGGGCGGCAACGAGGGGGAGGCGCTGCAGGGCGCGCAGACCACCGCGTGCGGCACCCTCGCCAGCGGCATGGACGAGTCGATCCGCTGCCAGAAGACGCCGCCACAGAGCGCCTCGTGCTCGACGAACTGAAGCGCGCCAGTCCGCGCGCCGTTCATTCTCTCCTGAGGACTCCTCCGATGCGTATGATGCGTGTGCTGGCCCTGGTGCCCGCCATCGTGCTCCCCGCCGCGCTCCTCGCGCAGGCGCCCGCCGCACCCTCCACGGCCGCCGCCGCCGGCGAGTACCCCGGCCTCGAGACCGGCAAGATGTGGACGTTCGACGTGCCCCCGCTCGAGTACTGGGCCCGTCGTTACAACTTCCGTCCGACGCAGGACTGGCTCGACCATGCGCGGCTCGCCGCGCTGCGCCAGCCCGGGTGCACCGCCTCGTTCGTCTCGGGCGACGGGCTGATCATGACCAACCACCATTGCGCCCGCGCCTGCATCGAGTCGTCGACCCGGCAGGGCGAGGACCTGCTCGAGAACGGCTTCTACGCCCGCGCCCGCACGGAAGAGCGCCAGTGCGCGAACTACTGGGTGGACCAGCTGCTCAGCATCAGCGACGTGACGGACAGCGTGAACGCCGCCGTCCCCGCTGCCGCGCCGGCCACGCGCGCCGCCGAGCTCAGAGCGGCCGCGATCCAGGCGCTCGAGCGCGGCTGCCGCGCGGGCGCGCCTGACCTCAACTGCCAGGTCGTCACGATGTACCGCGGCGGCCAGTACAAGCTGTACCGGTTCCGCCGTTTCACCGACATCCGTCTGGTGTTCGCGCCCGAGGACAAGATCACGTTCTTCGGCGGCGACCCCGACAACTTCACGTATCCGCGTCACGACCTCGACATGAGCTTCTACCGCGCGTACGTGAACGGCGAGCCCGCCCACCCCGAGTTCTTCCGGTTCAGCCGCACAGGGTCCTCCGAAAACGACCTCGTGTTCGTCGTGGGAAACCCCGGCTCGACCGGCCGGCTGAACACCGTGGCCCAGCTCGAGTTCCTGCGCGACGTGCAGTACCCGGCGCAGCTCGCCGCCCTGGCGAAGCAGATCGCCGTGTACCACTCCTTCGACGCGGACCCGCAGCGTGGTCCGGCGTTGCGCAACACCGTCTTCGGCGCCGAGAACACGCAGAAGGCCATCATCGGCTACCAGTCGGGCTTGCTCGACGTGCAGCTGATGAACCGCAAGCGTGACTGGGAGCAGAACTTCCGTAACCGGGTGAACGCGGACGCCGGGTTGCGCCGCCAGTACGGCGAGGCATGGACCAGCACCCAGAACATCCGCCGCCAGCTGGCAGCGCTCGACGCGCGCCGGCGCTACTACTCCTTCGGCGCCTACGGCACGCGGCTCCTGAACCTCGCCGGCCTGATCGAGCGGGGACCCGTCGAGGCCGCGAAGCCCGACTCTGCCCGCCTGCCCGGGTATCGCGACGCGAACCGCGCGCGTGCCATCGACAGCGTGGTCTTCGGCAGCGCCGCCGCACCCATCGACACGGTGTACGAAATCCGGATGCTCACGGCCTGGCTCACGGCGATGGCGGACGAGCTGCCGAACAACGACCCGGTGCGGCGCGCCGCCCTGGGCTCTCGCACACCCGAAGAGGCCGCCCGCGCGATGGTCACTTCCTCGACCATTCTCACGGCGGCCCAGCGCCGCGCGCTCGTAACCGGCGATGCCGCCGGGATCTCGGCATCCACCGACCCGTTCATCGCGCTCGCGCGGGTCATCGGCCCGCTCCAGCGCGACATGCAGCACCAGGTGGAAGAGCTCGCCAACCAGGAAGCGCAGAACGACGAGCGCATCGCGCGGGCGCTGATGGCGGTCTTCGGGCCCAGCGTGGCGCCCGACGCCACCTTCTCGCTGCGCATTTCG
>JBIOIA010000034.1:0-17565 GCA_044449445.1 Gemmatimonadales bacterium | reverse complement strand
TTCGTGGAGGCCGGCTTCGGGGGCGGCGCGCGGCTCGCCATGGGCTTCAGGTGGCGCAAACAAAACGCCCCGGGCCGTTGAGCCAGGGGCGCGTCACTACTCAGTCAGCAGGACTCAGGACACAGGACTCAGGACACTCCGGCCCCGGCTGCCTCGGTCCGCGGCGCGACGGGGCGGCAATACCGCTCGCCCAGCGTACGCAGGTCGGTGAGCTCCGCGGCCGTCAGGCCTTCGTAGCGCTCCGCCAGATAGTCCATCGCGTCGTCGAACCAGTCTTTCCGATGCTCTTCAGCGGATTCCAGTACTCCACAGCGCAGAATGTGGCTGAACAGTTCGTCGCGGGCCTGCTCCATCGTCGTGGGGATGTACTGCTTGCGGGGCTTCTTCGCCTTTGCCATTCCACCTCCTTTGGGTCGCCCACAATATACGCACGAGGCGGGAAAGGCTCAAGTTCGTAATGGTTTAAGCGCTTCTCCGGCAATGTCTTGCGCAGCTCAACGCGGTTGCACCTTTGTTCACAGGTTCCATTCGAAGAGTCCCGCGACCCATTCCGCGGCCTTGTAGCCGAGGGGCCGGTTCTTCCATTCCTCGAGCACGACGGCGTTCGCGTGGAGCACGTCGCTCGCGAACAGCGCACGCATGTCGGCGCCGAACTTCTCGTCGGCGACCAGTACGTTGAGCTCGTAGTTGCGGCGCAACGAGAGCGGGTCGAGGTTCGAGCTGCCCACCATCGAGATCGCGCCGTCCACCCCGCCGTCTTCGCGTGCAGCATCACGCCGCTCCACTCGAAAATCTCGGCGCCCGATTCGAGCAGCGCCGTGTAGACGCGCCGCGCCGCGAGGCCGGCCACGGGGTGGTTGTTGCGGCCGGGCAGCAGCAGCCGCACCCGCACCCCGCGCCTGGCCGCGGCCATGAGCGCCTGGATGACGCTCGGCGGCGCGAGGAAGTAGGCGTCCGAGATCTCGATCGTCTCGCGCGCGTTCTCGGCGAGCCACTGGTACAGCGCGGCGACGCGCTGCGTCCTCGGTCGGTCGCCGACGACGATCACCGCCGCGTCGCCCCTGGGCGGGGGGAGCGTCCCGACCTGGATCGCCATGCTGGTCGCGCTGCCCCCGCGCAGGCCGAGCGCGCGGGTCCACATCCGCTCGAACGCGAGCTGGAGGTCGGCGACGGCCGGACCGCGCACCATCAGCGCCGTGTCGCGCCAGTTGCCGCCGCCGTGCTCGGCCGGGGCCCAGTGGTCCGCGATGCACAGCCCGCCCACCACGGCGCCGAGCTGGTCCGCGATCAACACCTTGCGATGATCGCGGTGGGTGAGACGCGCCCAGCTCCACGGCGCCGTCATGCCGACCGGCCGGAAGGGCCGCACCCGGATCTTCGCGCGCTTGAGCCGCCGCCGGATCGAGCCGCCGCGCACCAGCAGCGTGCCGATCGGATCGTAGATCACCCGCACCTCGGCGCCGCGCGCCTTCGCGCGTTCCAGCGCGAGCGCGAAGTCCTGGCCCGTGGCGTCGCCCGCGAAAATGAAATTCTCGAAGCATACCGCCTGCTTCGCCGCCCGGATCAGCGCGTGCATCGCCGGATACGCGAGCGCCCCGTCGCGCAGGATCCGCACGTGATGACCGCGCCGGAGCGGCGCCTGCGCGATCTCGGCGATGCGTTCGAGCGACTCGTCCGTCAGCAGGGGAGAGCGCGAGTTGGCGGTGATGGTCATCGTGGCTAAGATGATACGGCGGTCGGCGGCGGACGGGCAGGCCAGCGCGGAGGACGACACATGGGCGAGGAGACATACGACCCGGTGCGGATCGAGGAGCTGCTGGATGCGCTCCGGGAGCTCGCCCGGCGCATCGCGCGGCTCGACGCAGAGGGGCGGTTGCTGGACGAGACGCCGTCGCTGCTCAAGGAGATGGGTGACGTGCGTTCCGAGTTGTTCCGCTACGAGGTGCGCAGCACGTTCGACAGCCCCGCGACCGCGGAGCACCGGCGCATCGTCGAAGAGGCCGCTGCGGCCTGGGCCCCCGAAGACGACACCGACTCGGACGAGGAGGATGGATGGCGGCCGGAGGATCGCTGAGGAAGTTCTACGGGGCGCTCGCGCTCGTCGCCGTCGCCGGCGCGCTGGTCATCATGCGCGGGGCGGGGCAGCGCACGCCGCCGCTCACGACCGACACCGTGGCGCCGCTCGCCAGCGGTCCGCGTGGTGTGGTCATGGGCCCCGACTCGGCGAAGGTCGAGATCATGGAGTTCTCGGACTTCGAGTGTCCCTGGTGCGGACGCTTCGCGGTTCTCTCGCTGCCGGACGTGCAGCAGAGGCTTCTCCCCACCGGCCGCGTTCGCTGGCGGTTCGTGAACTTCCCGCTTCAAGGTCACACCAAGTCGCCCTACGCCCACCTCGCCGCGGCGTGCGCGAACGAGCAAGGGAAGTTCTGGCAGATGCACGATCTCATCTACCAGAACCAGGAAGAGTGGTCGGGCAGCAACGACTACCAGTCGTTGATCGACGGCTACGCCGAGCGGGCGGGAGTGGACAGGGCGCGCTACGGGTCGTGCATCAGCGAGCGCCGCGCCTGGGGCCAGGTGCTCGCCGACAAGGCGCTGGGAGACTCAGCGGGGGTCATCCAGACACCAACGTTCTTCGTCAATGGACGGGAGTTGAAGGACGTGCCCACCGTGGATCAGATGATCCGCATCGTGGACTCGATCGCGCCGGCCCGGAGCGCGACCTCGCCGGCACCCCGGGGAGCCGCGAAAGCCGCTCGCTGATGCGATACCGGATGCTCGTCGCGACGCTCGCGCTCGTGGGCGTGCTGCTCTCGACCTACCTCACGCTGTACCACTACGGTCTGGTGGGCTCGCTGGTCTGCGGCGCGTCCGAATCGTGCGAAAAGGTGCAGCTGAGCCGTTACGCCATGTTCCTCGGCGTCCCGGTCGCCGTGCTCGGACTCGGCGGATACGCGGCGCTGCTCGTGATCGCGCTCGCCGGGCTCGAAGGGCGGTTCGCGGCGGGTCCGCACGTCACGCGCCTGCTCGCCCTGATCTCCGGGCTCGGCGTCGCATTCACGATCTATCTGACCTGGGCCGAGTTGTTCCGTATCCACGCGGTGTGCAGGTGGTGCGTGGGGAGCGCGGCTGTGATCGCCGCGATCTTCGTCGCGAGTCTCGTCGGCCTGCGGCGCGCCTAAGTCTCCATTTCTTCGTACTCGTTTCGCAGTTTCGCCACGACGTTCGGGTCGGCAAGAGTCGTCACGTCGCCTAACGCCCGTCCCTCGGCGATGTCGCGCAGCAGTCTCCGCATGATCTTCCCCGACCGCGTCTTCGGCAGGTCCGCCGAGAACAGGACGTCGTCCGGACGCGCCAGCGCGCCGATCTTCTTCACGACGTGCGCCTTCAGCTCGTCCTTCAGCTCGTCCCTGGCCTGGAAACCGGTCTTCAGCGTCACGAACGCCGCGATCGCCTGGCCCTTGAGGTCGTGGTGCTTGCCCACCACCGCCGCCTCGGCCACCGAAGGGTGATCCACCAGCGCGCTCTCCACTTCCATCGTGCCGATGCGGTGGCCTGCGACGTTCAGCACGTCGTCCACGCGCCCCAGCAGCCAGAAGTAGTGGTCCTCGTCGCGCTTGGCGCCGTCGCCCGGGAAATAGATGTCGGGCCATTTCGACCAGTACGTCGAGCGGTAGCGCTCGTCGTCGTTCCAGATGGTGCGCAGCATGCCGGGCCAGGGGGCCGTGATGGCGAGCAATCCGCCGCCCACGCCGATCTTCACGCCCTGCGAGTCCATGACCTCGGCGCTGATGCCCGGGAACGGCCGAGTCGCCGAGCCCGGCTTGGTCGCGACGATGCCGGGCAGCGGTGTGATCATGATCCCGCCCGTTTCCGTCTGCCACCACGTGTCCACGATCGGACAGCGCTGCCCGCCGATGTTGTGGTGGTACCAGATCCAGGCTTCCGGGTTGATCGGCTCGCCCACGGTGCCGAGCAGGCGCAGCGAGGTGAGGTCGTGCGCGGCGGGGTGCTCGGTTCCCCATTTCATGAACGCGCGGATCGCTGTCGGCGCCGTGTAAAACACCGTGACGCCGTGCCGCTCGATGATGGACCAGAACCGGTCCATCTCCGGCCAGTCGGGCGCGCCCTCGTACATCAGCACTGTCGCCCCCAGCGCCAGCGGCCCGTAGACCACGTAGGAGTGGCCCGTCACCCAGCCGACGTCCGCGGTGCACCAGTAGACGTCCTCGTCCTTGAGGTCGAACACCAGCTTGGTGGTCGCGGTGACCTGGGTGAGGTAGCCGCCGGTCGTGTGGACGATCCCCTTCGGCTTCCCGGTCGTCCCGCTGGTGTAGAGGATGTAGAGCAGGTCCTCGGCGTCCATGCGCTCCGGCTCGCTCCACGCGTCGGCGTCCTGCATGAGCCGGTGCCACCAGTGGTCGCGGCCCTCCTGCATGTGCACGAACGACTCGTCACCGCCCTCGCCGCTGCTCGCGCCCAGCCGTTTCGCGACCACGACGTGCCGGATCGTCTTGCAGCTCTTGAGCGCTTCGTCGGCGTTGCGCTTGAGCGGTACGAGCTGGCCGCGCCGGTAGCCGGCGTCGGCGGTGATGAGCACCACCGCGCCCGCGTCGTTGATGCGGTCCGACAGGCTCTCGGCCGAGAACCCGCCGAAGACCACCGAGTGCGCCGCGCCGATGCGCGTGCAGGCGAGCATCGCGACCGCGACCTCGGGGATCAGCGGCATGTAGATCGCGACGCGGTCGCCGCGCTTCACGCCCAGCTTCCGCAGCACGTTGGCGAACTGGTTGACCTCGCGGTGCAGCTCGTGGTACGTGATCGTCCGGCGGTCGCCCGGTTCGCCTTCCCAGATCAGGGCCGCCTTGTTGCGACGCGAGGTGGCAACGTGCCGGTCGAGGCAGTTCACCGACACGTTGAGCTCGCCGCCGATGAACCACTTCGCGTGCGGCGGCTTCCACTCGAGGACCTTGTTCCACTTGCGGTACCAGGTCAGCTCTCCGGCCCAGCGCGCCCAGAATGCCTGCGCATCCCGAGCCGCCTCCTCGTAGATCGCCTCGCTGCCGGCGTGGGCCGCCTTACGAAACGCCTCTCCCGGCGGGAACTTGCGGGACTCCTGGAGAAGCGTGTCGAGTCGCTGGGTTTCGGTCATTCGACGCCGGGGACGGGGGTGGTTGGGCGTGGTCCGGGGGCCTATTGCGATTGGGCGGGTCGGCCCGTATTTCTGTACCGCTCGCAGCACGGATCTCGGAGACCTGCCCGGCAGGGGGCACGGGATCGTCTGTGCCAGTGCCACCTGTAAGAGGAGTTAGGTATGTCTCGCATCACCGGCCGGGTCAAGTGGTTCAACGACGCGAAGGGGTTCGGCTTCATTGAGCGCGAGGGTGGACCGGACGTGTTCGTTCACTACTCCGCGATTCAGGCCGACGGCTTCAAGTCGCTGAAGGAGAACGACAAGGTGGAGTTCGAGGTGCGTGAGGGGCCGAAAGGGCTCCAGGCCGCGAACGTCACCAAGGTCTGACGCCACCTGGCAGGCCGCTCGAAGGGCCCGGGACCCACGAGTCCCGGGCCCTTCTGTTTGCGACCCGGACCACACCCATCCGGGTGCCGCAAACGGCCTTCATGCTTGCGAAAAACGTCAGGCCGAGGGTTGCGTATTGCGACACAGGTAGCCTGTAAGCCAATGCAGAATAATCACTTATAGTCATCCCGGCCGGCCAGGTATCAATCCTTCTTATTGAGCCGGGCATGACGCACAGTATCGTTCAGGCCCCGATCCACCTCGGGGAGAGCAGCAGGGCGGAGTTCCGCGAGCGCGCCCTGAGCGCTCTGGCCAAGCTCCAGCAGGTCCCGGGCGGCCGGCTGATCGTGGACCTTTCGCGCACCGAGCGCCTCGACAGCGCCGGCCTGGGCACGCTCGTGATGCTCCAGATGCGCGCCGCGGACCAGCGCTGCAGCGTCGTGCTGCACGGCCCGTCGGAGGAGATCCGCTTCCTGCTGCTCATGACCCGCCTGGAGGACCGCTTCATCATCGAGCCCGCCGCTCAGGGCTGACTCCGCGCTGTATATTTGCCGCCGCATGGCGGCTCCATTGCCACAATCCGAATGCGCGCTCGGGGTCAGTGACCTCGCGCGGAGCTTCGGGCACGTCCGGGCGCTGCGCGGCGTGTCGTTCGGGCTCCGGAAGGGCGACGTGCTGGCCGTGTTCGGCCCGAACGGGGCCGGCAAGACGACGCTGCTCCGGCTGCTCGCGGGAGTGCTGCGTCCGGATCGCGGCGAGATCACGATCGACGGCCGGCGGCTGGTCCGCGGCGACGCTGCGACGCGCCGGCGCATCGGTCTCATTTCCCACTCCTCTCTCCTCTATGACGGACTCACCGCGGCCGAGAACCTCGAGTTCTACGCGCGGCTCTACGGTCTGAAGGAGCGCCGGGCGCTGGCGCTGCGCGCACTCGAGTCGGTCGGTCTGGCCGATCGCGCTTCCAGCCTCGCCGCCACGATGAGCCGCGGCATGACGCAGCGGCTCACGATCGCGCGAGCGCTGCTCCACGATCCCGAGGTCGTGCTCCTCGACGAGCCATTCACGGGCCTCGATCAGCGGGCCGCGGCGTCGCTCAGGGACCAGCTCGAGCGGCTGCGCGCAGCGCACCGCGTGGTCGTGCTGGTGACGCACAACCTGGACGAGGGCCTGGAGCTTGCGACCCACGTGGCGATCCAGGTCGCCGGACGGTTCGTCGAATGCGGCGCGAAGAGCGGCGAGCTCGCGGACTACCGCGCGCGCTATCTCGAGGCGACCGGTGGCTGACGTGCTGCGCGAGGCCTGGATCATCGCGGCCAAGGACCTTCGGCTCGAGTTCAGAAGCCGCACCGCGTTTCTCTCCTCGCTCGCCTTCACGGCCCTCGTGCTCGCGATCTTCAACTTTGCACGGGACCCCACGGCCGTGAGCACAATCGACCTCGCGCCCGGCATCCTGTGGATCACGTTCTGCTTCGCCGGCCTGCTCGGGCTGAACCGCGCCTTCGCTCTCGAGCGCGAGAACCGCGCCCTCGAGGGCCTGTTGATTTCGCCGGTGAGCCGGCAGGCGCTGTACCTGGGCAAGATGATCGCGAACCTGGTGTTCGTGGGACTCGTCGAGGCGATCGCGCTGCCGCTGTTCGCGCTGTTCTTCAACGTGCCGGTGCTGCCGATCCTGGGGCCGCTGGCCGGCGTCATCGCGCTCGCGACGATCGGGTTCGTCGCGGTAGGAACGCTGCTGAGCGCCATCGCCGTCAGCACCCGGTTCGCCGAGCTGATGCTGCCGCTGCTGATGCTGCCGTTTCTGGTGCCGCCGATCACCTCGGCGGTGCAGGTCACGGCCCGGCTGTTCGGTGGCCGCCCGTTTTCAGAAATGGTCTCGTGGCTTAAGTTGCTCGTGGGCTACGACATCGTGACCGTCGTGGCCGCGCTGCTCATATTCGAGTTCACCCTGGACGAATGACATGAGTGCTACCGCCGCCGAACGGTCGTTGCGTCGCAGCGCCGCGCTGATGCTCGTGGCGCTGGCGCTGCTGGCGGGCATCTTCGTCCGCGCCCTCGCCTTCACGCCGCCCGACTGGGTCCAGGGACCGGCGCAGAAGATCTTCTACGTCCACGCGCCCAGTGCGTGGGTGGCGTTCCTCGCGTTTGGAATCGTCGGCGTGTGTTCGGTGCTCTACCTGGCGCTGCGGGAGCAGCGACTCGATCGGCTGGCGGCCAGCTGCGCGGAGGTGGGCGTGGTGTTCACTACCGGCGTGCTGCTCACCGGGCCGATCTGGGGCAAGACGATATGGGGCGCGTGGTGGACGTGGGACGCGCGGCTTACGAGCACGCTCTTCCTCTGGTTCATCTTCTTCGGCTACCTGGTGCTGAGGAGCGCGGTGCACGAGCCGGGGCAGCGCGCGCGGTTCTCCGCGGTGCTCGGCATTCTGGGCGCGCTGCTCGTGCCGTTCATCCACGTCAGCGTGGTGTGGTTCCGCACCCTGCACCCGCAGCCGGTGGTGCTGAAGCCCGAAGGCCCCACGCTGCCGGGCTCCATGCTCACGACCCTGCTCAGCTCCTTCGCGGTGTTCACCGTGCTCTTCGCGGCCCTGGTGTGGCAGCGCTACGCGCAGGCCGAGCTCGCCGACGCCGCCGCGCACGCGCGGGCGGAGGCCGACGACCGTGCCTGACAACAGCGCCTACATGGTGGCCGCGTACATCGTGGCGGGAGTGCTCTACGGCGGGTATTCGTTGTGGCTGTGGCGCCGGGGGAAGAAGAGCAGCTGAAAGTTGAAAGTTGAAAGTTGAAAGTCGAAAGGGAGCTGAGAGCTTTCGACCTTCAACTTTCAAGTTTCGACTTTCAGCTTTCGACTTTCAGCTTTCGACTTTCAGCTGTCCTTCTGCATGATCAGCCTCTCGTAGATCTGCATCGCCACGATCGCGCCGAGCACCGGGCCGATCCAGTAGATCGCCACGCCGATCCACATGTTGCCGACGAGCATCGGCGCAAAGGCGCGCGCGGGATTCATCGCCGCGCCGGTCATCTGGCCGCCGGCGAGCACGTCGCACACCACGATCAGGCCGACGCCCAGGCCGCCGATCTTCGGCGCGCGGGCATCCACGACCGTGCCCATCACGGCGGTCGCGAGCAGGAAGGTCATGATCGCCTCGATCAGGATCCCCTGCGTGGCCGTGACGTCCGTGGCGAGCCGTGGCGCGCCGTAGATCGCGATCTGCCCCGCCACCTCCGGATACAGGAACTTGATCGCCAGACAGGCGAGGATGCCGCCCACCAGCTGCGACACGACGTACTGCGCCGCCTTGACCGCATCGATGCGCCCAACGGACCACAGCCCGATCGTCACCGCCGGGTTGAGATGTCCGCCGGAAGCGGCCATGGTCGCGCTGATGCCGATGGCCAGGGCCACGCCGTTGGCGACGGCGATGCCGAGGAGTCCGACTGAGCCGGGTCGATACAGATCGGACACGGCGGCGCCGACGCCGCAGAACACCAGGAAGAACGTGCCGATCAGCTCGGCGACGAGCGGCCTGAGGGTGCTACGCATGCGAATGCCTCATTGAGAGATGTTGATTGCGTAGGCCCCGCAGGGCCGGCGGCAATTTGGAACGGGCCCGGGAGCGGCGCAAGCGTCAGTCCGCGCGCCGCATCACGACCGCCGCGTTGATTCCGCCGAACCCGAACGAGTTGGAGAGCGCGACGTCGGCGCGCCGGCCGTTCCCGCCGTTCGGCAGGTAGTCCAGATCGCACGCCGGGTCGGCCTGCCGGAGGTTGATGGTCGGCGGGAGCCAGCCGCGCGCGAGCGCGAGCGCCGTAATGGCCGCCTCGATCGCGCCCGAGGCGCCCAGCGCGTGGCCGTAGAACCCTTTCGTGCCGCTGATCGCGAGCCGGTAGGCGTGATCGCCGAATGCCTGCTTGAAGGCCAGGGTCTCGGTGGAGTCGTTGAGTGGCGTCGCGGAGCCGTGCGCGTTGACATAATCGACCTCGCGCGGCGCGATGTGGCCGTCCGCGAGCGCCAGCGCGAGGCAGCGCGACGCCTGCGAGGCGTCGGGCCGCGGCGCCGTCATGTGGTATGCGTCGTTCGTCGACGCGGCGCCCAGCAGCTCCGCCAGGACCTTGGCGCCGCGCGCCAGCGCCCGGCCGCGCTCCTCGAGCACCAGCACGGCCGCGCCTTCGCCCATCACGAAACCGTCGCGACCCAGATCGAACGGGCGGGACGCCGTCTCGGGTTCGTCGTTGCGCGTCGACATCGCGCGGATGATCGCGAAGGCGCCGAAGCAGAGCGGCGCGAGCGGCGCCTCGGAACCGCCGGCGAGCATCACGTCGGCGCGGCCATGCCGGATCGCGTGGAACGCGTCGCCCACCGCGACCGTGCCGGACGCGCAGCTCATCGCGTTGGTGCTGTTCGGTCCCTGAACGCCGAGCTCGATCGCGATGTTGCAGCTCGCAGCGCCACCGAACACCGAGAGCGCCAGCATCGGGTCCACGCCCTTGAGGCCGCTGACCGCGTACGAGCCCACCTGCTCTTCGGCATACGCCACGCCGCCCAGCGCCGAGCCCATCATCGCGCCGACGCGCTCCCGATTCTCGCGCGATAAGTCGAGCTGCGCGTCCTCCAGGGCGAGCCGCGCCGACGTCACGGCGAGCTGCGAGAACCGGTCGTAGCGCCGCGCGCGCTTGGCGTCGAGAAAGTCCTGCGGGCGGAAATCGGGGATCTCGGCGGCGATCCGGCTCTTGAACGGCGACGGGTCGAAGCGGGTGATCGCGCGCACCGCCGAGCGCCCGAGCCGCAGGCCTTCGAAGAGGCCGTCGGCACCGGTGCCGATCGGCGTCACGCAGCCGACGCCGGTGATCACCACGCGACGCTCGCCGTTCTTCACCCGTCCTTCCTTTCTACTGCGCGCGCGATGCCCGCCAGCGTTCGGCTCGCAATGCCGTGAACGAAGACCGGGCCGATCACCGCCTCCGCGGCCAGCTCGCCGATCAGCGGCCAACCCGGCCCGTCCCACCAGTGGGTCACCGTGACGAGCACGCAGTCGTCCTCGTTCGCGAAGTCCCACGCCACATCCATACCGGTCGTGATACCCCGCACGTGCCGGTACAGGATGCGTGGCGTTGCAGGCTCGATCGTCATCTCCGACATCCACCACGTCGGCCAGCGCAGCGCGCCCAAGAACGGTCGCCACGCGGCCATCTCCACCAGGCCGCCCCCCCCCTCGCCGCGCCGCTCGCGGAAACGCACCCACCGGTAGTGCGGCAGCAGCTCGGGCCAGCGCTCGACGTCCCGTGCCGCGCCGAACACCCGCTCGATGCTGGCGTGCACCCGCGCCCGGTCCACGGTGATCACGCGCAGCCGCCGGGCCGCCAGGCCGCCGTGAGGCACCAGCCGGGGTGCCGTCGTACGGCAGCGCTCACGCCCGCCGAGCGGCAGATGGCCCCGAGCTCGAACGGCGAGAAGCCGCGGAACACCGAGATCACGCCGTCGCGCCGCGTCGCCGGCTGAAATCGCATCGGGAAGGAGGCGAGCCAGATCCCGGCCGCCGCGAACACGCTGCGACGAATGTCGGCGACGACCACGCCGAGCCGCGCGACCCGGTTCATCTCGCGCAGCAGCTGCCGGCCCGGCTCGCCCGGTAGGTGGTGCAGCACCTTGGCGCACAGCACCAGGTCCACCGAGGCCGCCCGGAACGGCAGCCGCCCGCCGTCGGCGACCAGCGCGGCCACGCCGCCCGCCCGTGCCGCCTCGCGCGCGGCCGCCTTGATGCGCTCGAGCCCGATGAGCCGGAGGGCGATGCCGCGCCGCGCCGCGCGTGCCGCCGCCGCGCGCGGGATATCTCCCGCGCCGGTGCCGACGTCGAGCAGCGAGATCGTGGCGCCCGCCGCGATCGGGCACAGGAACTCGTCGAGCCGCTGCGCGGCCGCCGCGGCGCCGCCGAACACGCGGTTGATGCGCGCGATGTCGCGCAGCGACGCGACGACGTCGCGCTCGTCCGCCTCAGGATCGTCGAGCAGCTCGGTGGAGCGGGCGGCCCACGCGCGGAGCGGGTGCCTCACCGCGCCGGCCGGCCGTATCCGGAACGGAAATGGCACAGCGGCGCGCCCTCGCGCGTGCGCGACCACTCCAGCGTTCCCGTGACGATCGAGTGGTCGCCGCCATCGTGCACCGCTGTGCGGGTGCACTCGACGTGCGCCAGCGCGCCCTCGACCAGCGGCAGTCCGGAAGGGCCGGCGGCGACTCCCGCGGCGGAGAACTCATGGCGTTCGGGGTCTGCGAACCGGCGCGCCACGTTCTCCTGGTCATCGGCGAGGATGCTCACCGCGAACGCGGGTGCGCGGACGATCAGGTCGTGGATCGCCGCGCTCCGGTCGATGCACACGAGCAGCATCGGCGGCTCGAGCGAAAGCGCCGTGACCGCGCTCGCCGTCATCCCCACCGAGCGGCCGGCACCGTCCTTCACGGCGACGACGGTGACGCCGGCGACCAGGTGCGCCATCGTGGCGCGGAAGCGCTCGGGCGAGAGGCTCACACCAGACTCGTCAGACGACCAGCGCCATGAGGTGGCGCGGCGCGAACAGCGCGCGCACCGGCACGGTGTCTCCCGCCGCGCCGACCCACAGATCGGCCACGTCGGTGCGCGTGGCCAGGCGATGCGTGAAGCGACGCATCAGCATCGGCCGCGTGGCGGCGAGACCGACGATCCGCTCCAGCAGCCACTTGCCGAGGAATTCGCTCCGCCGGGCACGCACGTACGGCGCGAGCGATTCCATGGTCGCCTCGCCCGCGGTGAGCGCCGCGTGGAGGGCGCCGGCGGCCAGGGCGCCGCCCCGCAGCGCCGCGAAAATTCCCTCGCCCGTGAAAGGATCGTAGAAGTCGGCCGCATCGCCCACCAGCAAGGCACCCGGCGCGACGACCGAACGTGCGCGGCGCGCGAACGGTCCGGCGATCATCACCTCTCGCGCGATCTGCGCGCCTTCGAGCCTGCGGGCGAGCTCGGGCACCGAACGCAGCTTCGCAAGGAAGTACGCTTCCACCTGCTGCCTGCTGCCCGAACCCCACTGCCGCCTGCCACCCGCCGCCTCCGTCTTGGGCACTACCATCGCTGCATTGACCAGTCCTTCTCCCACCTGCGCGAACCCCACGTACCAGCCGCGCGCGGCGAACATCTCTCCCATGTCGGTGAGGCCGCGCATCCCCGAGAGGTGCGCGACCAGCGCGAGCCGCTCCGGCCGGCCGCGGCGCATGAGGCCAAGCTGCCGCGCCACCCGCGAGTTGAGCCCGTCGGCGCCGACCACGGCACGCGAGTGCACCACGACTCGGCCTCCATCCCCAAGCAGCACGGCGCCGGCCACGACGCCGTTCGCTCCGACGAGCAAGCGCTCGAGCGACGTGTTCTCGAGCACGTGCACTCCGGAATCGCGGGCTGCTGACAATAGAATGGAATCGAGGACCGCTCGTGGCAGCGCGTAGCCGAACGGGCGATACGGCGTGAAGTCGTGCGCGCCCTGGAACCGCCCGCACACCGACGCGCCGTCGTCGGAGACCAGGCGGAACCCGAACAGCCGCCGCGCGCCGGCTGCTTCGACTGCCGCGCGCACGCCGAGTGCGTCGAGGTCGCGGGCCGCTTCCGGCGAGAGATACTCGGCGCACGCCTTGTGCCGCGGGAAGCGCGCGCGGTCCACGAGACACACCGAAAGCCCGAGGCGCGAGGCGTGAGCTGCGGTCGCGGAGCCGGCCGGGCCCGCGCCGACCACCAGGACGTCGATGTCGCGCATCATCGTCAAGCTAGCCACGCCGCCACGGCCGCGCCCGCCGCCGTGGCCATCAGGTTCACCGCGTCGTTGTTCAGCCAGGAACGCCGTTGCAGGGTCGCGCCGACCAGCGAGTCCAGCGCGGTTCCGACCACGCCGGCGAGCGCCACCCCCGGCGCGGCCGGCGGGCGCACCAGGCCGAGGAGCACGGCGCAGGTCGCGATCACCACCGCGCCCAGCGCGCCGCCAGCGCTGCCCGGCAGCGTGACGCCGCCGTCCGTGCCGCGCGGCACCGTCTGCCACGTCGTGAGCAGGCGCGGCGGCCTCGCGCTGCGCGCGCCGATTTCCGTGGACCACGTGTCCGCGGCCGCGGCCGCGAGCGCGCCCGCGAACGCCGGCAGCAGCGTCCCGCTCCAGCGGGCGAGCAGCGCGCACGCCGCGGCGATCCCGCCGTTGGCGAAGACCTGCACGGCGCGCCTGCGCCCGCCACCCCGCGTCAGCGCCGAGGACGTCAGGAAGAACACCAGGAGCAGGGCGAAGCCGCGCAGGCCGGCGCCGGCAAGCACGCTCGCGCCGACCGCGATCGCCGACGCCACGCCGCCTTTCGTGAGCCAGGTACGCACGCACGGGAGATTGCCGGCACCGTCGTGGCGGCGCAACGGTGCGGCGGCTATCTTGCGCGCTCGCCGTGATCCAGACCGCTCCCGCCACCTCCCACAGCATCCTGCCGCTCTCGCTGCTCGAGGCGATGCGCAACCTCGATTCTCCCAGCGACGAAGAGGTCGCCGGTACGTGGACGAGCTGCTCAAGAAGCGGCTCGGCCTTTCCGACACCGTTGCCGCGCAGATCGGCCGGTACGAGGACGTGGTGAAGCGCGATGGCGCCGTGGCGGCGGGGGAGCTCGAGCAGATCCTGCGCCTGGTGGGGCGACGCACCGACGCCGCGCTCGTGTTCGCCGACGGCGGCCGCCGCGCCGCGCGCCGCGCGATGGGGCGCCTGGCCGGCACGACTCGGTGGGCTTCGAGGAGCCTGCCGCGCGCGCTGCGCCGTCGGGTCGGCTTCAGGGGCGCGCGAGCCGCCGCGCGCGAGGTGTTCGGCGCCACCCTCGCTCGCCGGGGCGCGGATGCCGTCGCCACGCTCGAGGCGGCGGAAGCGATCCGCGCGACACCGGACGGCGCCGCGTGCACGTTCTACGCGGCCGCATTCGCCGAGCTGCTGCGTCACCTGGTAGACTTCGAAGGCGCAATGGACCACACCAGTTGCCGCTCGCGCGGCGATGAACGCTGCGAGTGGCGGACCACTCTCACGCTGGAGCGGCGTCCGTGAGCGTAACGGAAGCGTTGACCCCCGACGTGCTCGCCCGGATCCGCGCGATGTTGAAGGACATGCGGTGCGACGGCTGGCTGCTGTTCGATTTCCACGGACTCAATCCGGTTTCGACGCGCGTGCTCGGCATCGGCGGGCTCGCCACCCGGCGCCTCTTCGTCTGGATTCCCTCCGTGGGCGAGCCGGTCGCCGTCGCGCACAAGATCGAGCTGGGCCGGATCGAAGGGTTCCCCGGCGAAGTGCGACCCTACGCCAGGTGGCGCGAGCTCGAGCACGAGCTGGGCCGCGTGCTCTCCGGCCGCAAGGCCGCGATGGAGTACTCGCCGAAGGACGCCGTGCCGTATCTCGATCGCATTCCGGCGGGCGTCGTCGAGCTGGTGCGCGCATCCGGCGCCGAGGTCGTCAGCTCCTCCGAGCTCGTCACGGCGATGGCCGCGCGCTGGAGTCCCTCGGAGCTCGCCGGCCATCGCCGCGCCGCCGAGCAGCTGCGCGAGATCGCGCTCGAGGCGTTCCAGCAGGTGAAGCGCTGGCGGGAGTCCGGCGAGCGCGCCACCGAGCAGGGACTGCAGCGCTGGGTGCTCCAGGCCTTCGAGCACGCCGGGCTCCACACCAACTCGCCGCCGATCGTCGGCGTCGACGCTCACGCGGCGAATCCGCACTACGACACGGCGATCGGCCCCGACACCGAGATCCTGCCGAACCAGGTCCTGCTGCTCGACCTGTGGGCGGGCGAGGCGATCGACACCGTGTACGCGGACCAGACGTGGATGGCCTGGACCGGGCCCGACGTGCCCGCCGAGGTCGAGAAGGTGTGGGGCGTGGTGCGCGACGCGCGCGACCAGGCGGTCGCGGTGCTCCGCGACCGGTGGCGCGAGGGCTTCTCCGTGACGGGCGCCGACCTGGACGACGCCGCGCGCGGGATCATCACACGAGCCGGCTACGCGGACTGGTTCGTGCACCGCACCGGGCACTCGATCGACAAGGACCTGCACGGCTCGGGTCCGCACCTGGACAACTACGAGACCCACGACGACCGCCGGTTGTTGCCGGGCGTGGGCTTCTCGGTCGAGCCGGGCATCTATCTCACCGACCGCTTCGGCGTGCGCAGCGAGATCAACGTGGTACTGCACGAGTCGGGGCCCGAGGTCACGCCCAAAGGGCCGCAACAGGACCTGGTGCGGCTTGGCCTCGCGCGCTAGCGCCCGGACGAGCAGCGGGCTAACATTGGGGACTTTTCCGTGCTGGAGAGCCGCGAAGTGACCCAACCGGGCGAAGGTCTCGACACGATCAGGCAGGTCCTGTTCGGCGCGGAGCTTGCGCGCCTCGAGCAGGTGATGGCCGCCGATCGTGAGGCGGCTGGCCGCCGCGCGACCGACATGGAGCAGAAGGTGGACCGCGCGTACGCGGACCTCGAGCAGCGCGTCACGCGCCGCCTCGAAGAGCTCGCGCAGCGGGTCACCTCGCAGCTCGAGGACCTGTCCCGGCGCCAGCAGGCCCACGCCGACCGCGTGACCCAGCTGCTCGACCAGGTCATGGCCGAGCTCACCCGCCGCACCGACGCGCTGACCAGCGAAACCAAGGCCGGGCTTGAGGAATTGCGATCCCGGGTGGCCGAGATCGAGCGTCGCAAGCTGAACGTCTCGGAATTCGGCGCCTCCCTGGCCGCGCTGGGCCAGAAATACGCCTCGGGCGGGGACGAAGCCGTTCGGGGCTGAGTGTCCTCCCGGGTGGACAGACCCCCCGGAAGCGTTGCAACCCGTTGCTTGACACGGACTCAAGGCGCCGGATAGTTTGGCTGCGAATACAATTGCTGTTTCAGTGTCCTCTTTCGTTCGAACGCTCGTGCCGCTGCTGACGGCCGACGTTCATGAAGACAAAATTGACTGGTGTTTTCAAGCAATCCTCCGTCGAGGGAGGTGGCGTGTGTCATTGCCTGGTTCGTTCGAACAAGCTGCTCTCGTGCGTTCCCGCCTTTGGAGGCTGTCAATGACTCATCCTAGTCGCTGGCACATCGCCCGCTTCGCGGCGGTGCTCGGCGTCGCGCTGTCGTTAGGCGCCGGACGTCTCGCTGCCCAGGGCACGACCGGCAAGGTCGAGGGCACGGTTCGTGACCAGGCCGGCGCGCCGATCGCGGGCGCCCAGGTGCTCATCGTGGGCTCGGCGTTCGCGTCGACCTCGAACGAGCAGGGCTACTACTTCATCAACAACGTCCCGGCCGGCGTGATGACGCTGCGGGGGCAATACATCGGCTACGCGCCGTCGGAAGTCCGGAACGTCCGCGTGTTCGCCGGCCAGACGATGACCGTCAACCTCCAGCTCGAGCAGCGGGCGATCGAGGTCGGCGGCATCAACGTGGTTGCCGAGGCGAACCCGATCGTGCCGCGCGACCAGGTGGCCTCGAAGCCGATCGTCTCGGGCGACCTGGTGCAGGGCCTGCCCGTGGGCCAGGCCAACGAAGTGCTGCGCCTGGAGCCGGGCGTCGTCGAGTCGGGCCGCGGGATCACGATCCGCGGCGGCCGCATCGGCGAGGCGATCATCTATCTGGACGGCGTCCCGATGCGTTCGGTCTCCGGTCGGACCGGGACCGGCAGCCAGGCCCCCAACGGCGGCCTCGGCGTCAACGTGATCGGCACCGACGCGGTGGACGAGATCTCGGTGACGACCGGCGCCATTGGCGCCGCCCAGGGCGACGCCCAGTCGGGCGTCATCTCGTACGTGACCCGCTCGGGTGGCCCGCGCTTCAACGCGTACCTCCGGGGTGAGTCCGACGAGGCCGCGGGGCAGATCCACGGCCAGGGGCTCGACCGGCTCGAGGGATCGCTGAGCGGTCCGCTGGCCCAGAACCTGACGTTCTTCGCATCCACCGTGATGGAGGGGCGGCAGAGCCCGTTGCTCGGCAAGGGCCAGGAGGGCGCGCCGCTCTACGTGCTGAACGGCATCGACACCACGGTGACGGTGCCCGTGAATCCGGGCG
>JBIOIA010000033.1:0-17588 GCA_044449445.1 Gemmatimonadales bacterium | reverse complement strand
GGCCCGCCGCACCGGCGCCGCCGCCGCCGACCGGGGCCGGCGCGGGCCCGGGGCAGGGCGCCGGCGTCGGGCCCGGCGGCGGCACCGGCACCGGCACCGGCGGCGGGACGGGCGGGGGCACGGGAACCGGCACGGGCAACGACTCGGGCCCCGGCGGCGGCGCCGGCGGCCGCGTGTTCCCGCCGTTTCCCTACGGCATGATCATGGCGCCGCCCGGCGCGCCCAGGGAGCTGCACGGCGTGCGCATCGCCGTGACGTTCCAGGTCTCGGAGCGCGGCGAAGTGCTCTCGGTGCGCACCGACCCGGAGATCCGCGACCGCGGCTACCGCAGCGACTTCCTGGACCGGATGCGCCACTTCACATTTCGTCCCGCCTACACCGCCGACGGCCGGCACGTCGCGGCCGAGTATCCCATCATCATCATATTGTGAATCGCCGGAGCGGCCCGTATACTCACGGACCGTGACCCGACTGATCGCGCCGTACTCCCTCCAGCCGGGCCTGCTCGCCTGAACCAGCTGTTCGCCCGCAAGACCGTGGACCAGTGCGTCGCCGACGGGCAGATCGGCGGCGGGCTCAAGCGCACGCTCGGCCCGGTCGCGCTGACGGCCCTCGGCGTCGGCGCGATCATCGGCGCGGGCATCTTCGCCGCGATCGGCTCGGCGATCTCGGGCGACACCGGTCACCTGGGCGCCGGGCCGGCGATCGTGATCTCGATCATCCTCGCGGGCGTCACCAGCGCGCTCGCCGCGCTCACGTATTCCGAATTCGCGGCGATGATCCCGATCTCCGGCAGCGCGTACACCTACGCGTACGCGACGCTCGGCGAGTTGATCGCGTGGATCATCGGCTGGGACCTGATCCTCGAGTACGCCGTCGGCAACATCGCCGTCGCGATCGGGTGGGCGGGCTACTTCGATTCGCTGGTGAAGGGCTTCGGCGTCACCATTCCGCGCTGGCTGGCGACCGACCTGCGCAGCGCGCTGGCCGACCCGGCGCTGCTGGCCGCCGCGCCGCACCTGGGGCCGATTCCCATCGTCTTCAATCTGCCCGCGCTCGCGATCGTCGCGTTGATCACGTGGGTGCTGGTGCGCGGCGTCAGGGAATCGAGCTGGGTGAACACGCTGATGGTGATCGTGAAGCTGTTGACCATCGCGCTGTTCCTGTTCGTCGGCCTGAAGTTCCTGAAGCCGGACCTGTGGCACACGCCGGCGTTCGCACCCAACGGCTTCAAGGGGATCAGCGTCGGGGCGGCGATCATCTTCTTCTCGTACATCGGCTTCGACGCCGTCAGCACCGCGAGCGAGGAAGCGAAGAACCCGCAGCGCGACATCCCGATCGGGATCATCGCCTCGCTCATCATCTGCACGGTGCTCTACGTCGCGCTGGCACTGGTGATCACCGGCCTCATCCCATGGGACAAGCTCAACGTGCCCGATCCGCTGGCCGTCGCGCTCCAGTACATCCACGCCGACTGGGCCGCGGGCATCCTCTCCTTCGGCGCCGTCGCGGCGATGACGTCGGTGCTGCTCGTCTTCCAGCTGGGCCAGCCGCGGATCTTCATGTCCATGGCGCGCGACGGGCTGCTGCCGCCGTGGGCGGCGCGGCTGCACCCCAAATACCGGACGCCGCACATCACGACCGTCCTCACGGGCGTGTTCGTGGGCGTGTCGGCGGCCTTCGCGCCGATCGGCTGGGTGCTCGAGCTGACCAACATCGGCACGCTGTTCGCGTTCGTTCTCGTGGCGCTCGGCATCATCATCCTGCGCCGGACCGACCCGGACCGGCCGCGTCCGTTCAAGACGCCGCTCGTGCCCCTGCTGCCGCTGCTGTCCGTTGCGTTCTGCATCTACCTCATGGTCGAGCTGCCGCTGCTGACCTGGTTGCGCTTCGGCCTGTGGATGGCGATCGGGGCGGTGATCTACTTCATGTACGGCGTCCGGCACAGCCGGATCCGCGGGATGGCCGCCAAGGCGTAGCGCGCCGCCCGAAACCTTCCGTCCGCCATGGCAGTAGTATTTGCATCTCATGCTGGTCATCGCGCTCGCCCTCGCCGTAGTCACCCAGGACACTTCGCGTGCCGACTCGGCCGCGGCCGGCCTCGTGGCGCGCGCCCGCGCCGCCCGCCAGCGCAACGAACGGCTGGTGACCTCCTATACCGCCGACGTGTCGCAGCGCATCGGCGTCGGTATCCACGCCCTGTCTCGCGATCGCATGCTGTTCCACCAGGAGCTGGCCGCGCACATCGAGTGGTACCGCGACCGGCCGAGCCGCATCGACGTCAAGGGCGCGCGGCAGGGCATCCCGATCGCGGTGCGCGGCGAGCAGGTCCCCGAGGATCTCGTGGACCAGGTGCGCTGGCTGGTGATCGACCCGTCGGAGGACTACCTGCGCGTCATCGGCGCGGCCGACTCCGAGGGGTTCGTGTATCCGCTCGTGGTGGGCGGCGAGTCCATGTACCGGTTCCGCGCGGGCGACACCACGACCATCACACTCCCCACCGGCCACACCGTCCAGCTGCTCGAGCTCGTCGTGACGCCGCGGCGCTCGGACTTCCGCCTGATGTCGGGCTCGCTGTGGTTCGACGCCGACTCCTACGCGCTGGTGCGCGCGGTGTTCCGGCCCGCCCGCCCCTTCGATCTGCGCCGCGACGCCGACTCGAGCGATCGCGGCGACTACCCCTCCTGGCTTCCGGGCGTCGGCGTCGAGGTGAAGTACGTCACGCTGGAGTACGGGCTGTACGAGTTCCGCTGGTGGATGCCGCGCTACATCGCGGTCGACGCCATCGCCACGATGGGCTCGCTCGTGGGCGTGCCGATTCGCTACGAGCGAACCTACAGCGACTACCACGTGGAAGGCGGTACGCCGCCGGTGGCGGGCAGCACGTTCCGCCCCGCCGGCAGCGTGCGCCGTGGCCGTGGCGCCCTGGCGAGGACCCGCGATTCGGTGCGCGCCCGGGAGGATTCGCTGCGCTCATCCGGCGTCGCGGCCGAGGTCGTGGCCGCGGACACGGTTCTCGCCCGCCTCATCGCCGATTCCACCGCGCTGCGGACGCGGACCGACAGCATCCGGCAGGTGCGCCGCGAGTGCATGCGCCACGAGCGCGATTCGCTCAGGGCGGCGGAGCGCCGGCGCGACAGCAGGCCCGGCGTCCAGGTGCAGGTGCGGGTGGGACGCTCCTCGTGCTTCCCGCCCGACACGGCGCTCATGGTCGTCGTGCCGCAGGACAGCATGGCGCTGCTCACGAACGCCGACCTCGGGCGGCCGATTCTCGACATGGGGGACGTGATCAGCGAGGGCGAGCTGGAGCAGGTGGGACGCGAGATCGGCGCGCTGGGGCAGCGGCCCTGGGAGTTCCATCCGGAGCTGCCCAGGGGCGTGGGCGATCTCCTCGGACACTTCCGGTACAACCGGATCGAGGCGCTCTCGCTCGGGCTCGGCGCGCAGGTGGACTTCGGCCGGCTCAAGGCCGACGGCAGCGCCCGCGTCGGGGTCGCCGACTGGGAACCCGACTTCGAGCTTGGCCTGACGCGCCCCACCGAGAATGAGCGCTTCCGGCTCGGCGGCTACCGCCGCCTCGCCGCCGCGAATCCGGACGTGGCGCCGCTCGACCTCGGCAACTCGCTCACGGCGCTGCTCATCGGGCGCGACGACGGCGAGTACTTTCGTACGTTAGGCGCCGAGGTCACGGGCGCGGCGACGAGCGGCTGGTACCGGCTCCGGGTGTTCGCGGAGCGGCAGCGGGGCGCATCGGTCGGGACCGAGGCGAGCCTGCCGCACCTGTTCAGCCCGGCGGATACGTTCCGCGTGAACATCGCGGCCCAGAACGCCGACCAGGCCGGGGCCGCGCTCACGATTCGCGGCTCACGGACGCTCTCGCGCGCTCTGGTGGTTGGTGCGGAGGCTTCCGGCGAAGGAGCGACCGGCACCTTCCGCTACGCCAAGGGCGCGCTCACGCTGCGCTCGACGGTGCTGCCGCCGGGCCCGCTGGTGTTCGGGTTCGAGGTCGCGGCGGGTTCGAGCGCCGGGACGGTGCCCGTCCAGAGCGGATATTTCCTGGGCGGCTCGCCCACGCTGCGTGGATACGACGGCGGCGCGTTCATGGGCGACGCGTTCTGGCGCGGACGGTTCGAGGTCGGGACACAGTTGCCGGCGTTCCGGCTCGCCGTGTTCTCGGACGCCGGCTGGGCCGGAGCGCGCGCGGCGTTTCAGAGCGGCAAGGCGAAATGGGGTGGGGGCGTCGGGGCGAGCATCCTGGACGGCCTGATTCGCCTGGACCTGGCCCGCGCGTTCAGCGCGCCCAGGGGCTGGCGGTTCGACATATACCTGGACGGCGTGCTCTGAAGACTCAGTTGGCGAGTTTCATCGCCATCCTGATCGCCCCGGCCGCCGAGTCGACCGGCCCCTCCACGATGACGACGCCCGGAATGAACTCGCGCAGGCTCGAAGCCACGAGTGCGCGGTAGTCGGATCTCTTCAGCAGTCCTCCCCCCCACGCGACCTGCAGCTTCGCGCCCGCCGGGAACCGTCGTGCGAGTCCCGCCGCGAGCGTGGCGAGCGACCGCGCGCCCTGCTGCGCGATCGCGCGCGCCACGCCGTCGTCCGCGGCCGCGGCGTCCAGCACCAGCGGCGCGAGCGCGGAGATGTCCGCGACCGAGGCGGCGAGCGTCCAGCGCGGCAGGTCCGGCGCACCGACGCCGAGGTGATCGAGCAGCCGCTTCGTGAGCGAGAGCCCGATATCCATCTCGAGGTCCACGCCGACGGTGCGCAACGCCTCGCGGCCGATGTCGTGGCCCGAGCCGCGATCGCCGAGCACCGGCCCGAGGCCGCCGGCGCGCGCGGACGTCCCGTCGGGGAAGCGTGCCCACGCGACCGACCCGGTGCCGGCGAGCAGGACGATGCCCGGAGCGTCGCCGAACGCTGCGGCGAGCGCGATCTCGGCGTCGGTCGTGACGATCAATCGGGTGGCGAGCCCGCAGCCCTCGAGGGCCGCGGCGAGCGCGGCATGCTCCTCGGGATGCGCGACGCCGGCGGCGCCGACCACCAGTGCGGCGGCGGGCGCCGTCAGCCGGGCGCGCTGCAGCGCGTCCTTGCCCGCCGTGAAGATCGCCGCCGCGGCGGTCTTGGCCCGCGTCGGTCGCACCGCGCCCGGCCCTGCCTCCGCGCGCGCGAGAATCGTTCCGGCAGCGTCCGCCGCGGCCGCGACAGTGCGGGAGCCGCCGGCGTCCACGCCCAGCAGCGCCCTCATGCGGCGCTCGCGCGCGAGCTGGCGCGCGATGGAATCAGTGACGAGATCAGGCCGGTTGCCATGGTGATCGCGAGTCCCACCGGGACATACCACGGCCAGGCCAGGCGCGCGAGGGCCGCGAGCACGGTCGGACCGTTCGCGCCGCCCAGCGCTCCCGCGAACACGACGATCGCCATCAGCAGGGATCCCGTGATGAGTGCGATCACGGCGTCGCGCTCGCGGACGCGGCGCACGCGGGCCAGCGCGAAGGCGCCAAGCAGCGCTCCATAGGTCAGCGACGCGATCGAGAGCGCCACCACGACGACGGGCGCGTCGCGGTGACGGAACAGCAGGGCACCGCCCACCAGCAGGACCGCCCAGCCGAGCGTGAGCAGTCGGCCGACGCGCAACAGGTGCAGCTCGTCGCCCTGCCGATGCGCGAGCGGGGCGTAGTAATCGTGGGTCGTGGCCGACGCGAGCGAGTTCAGGGCCGATGCGGTGGATCCCATCGCGGCGGCGAGGATGCCCGCGACGACCAGGCCGCCCAGGCCGCCGGCGAGGCGAGTCGAAACGAAGCCCGGGAACACCGCGTCGCCCGCCATCATGCGGCCCGCCGGATACGCGGTCCACAGCGCCGCCCCCACGAGCAGGAACAGCGCGAACTCGGCGATCACGACGACGCCGCTGCCGACGAGCGCGCGGCGCGCGTCCCTGAGCGAGCGTGTCGCGAGCAGGCGCTGGACGATCAGGTGATCGGTGCCGTGCGAGGCGGCCGAGAGAAACGCGCCACCCAGCACCGCGGTGCCGAACGCGTAGGGATCCGTGAGCGAGATGCCCGGTGAGAATACGCGCAGCTTGCCGGCCGCGGCCGCGGCCGCGAGCGCGCCGGGCGCGAAGCGCGTCGCCGCGTAGAGCGCCGCCGCGCCGGCGATCACGTAGACCGTCCACTGCACCACGTCCACCCAGACGACCGCCCGGATCCCGCCCACGTAGGTGTAGATCACCGTCGCCACTCCGACCGCGAGGATCGCCGCCGGGTAGGGCCACCCGGTGATCACCGCGAGCGGGATCGCGCCGGCGAACAGCCGCACGCTCGTGGCGGCCGCGCGGGTGAGGAGGAACACGCCGGAGCTGACGCGCCGGGCGCCGGCGCCCCAGCGGTTTCCGAGAACCTGGTACGCCGTCTGCACGTCGCCGGTGAAATAGCCCGGCAGCAGCAGCCACGCGACGGCGATGCGCCCGATCAGGTAGCCGAAAGCGAGCTGCAGGAACGTCAGGTCGCCGCGGTAGCCGATGCCCGGGATCGAGATGACGGTGAGCGCACTCGTCTCCGTCGCGACGACGGAGATGAGCACCGCCCACCACGGGAGCCCGTGCCGGCCGAGGAAGTAGTCCGACGCGCCCTGCTGCCGTCGCCCGAGGGTGGTGCCGAGCGCGACGACGAGCGCCAGGTAGGTGGCGGCGACGAGCCAGTCGACGGTGTGCACCCTACAAAGATAGGCGGCAGGCAGCAGGCCGCAGACGGCAGGCCGGACGCGGAGTTAGCGGCCCCAGGCTCCGATTCGGGCTCCTCGCCCTTGCCCGACGCTCAGCGCCGCGCTCGAGCGCTTCCCGCCGACCTGGCCCGAGGTGCCCAGCGTCAGGTGCCCGACGTTCGGTACGACGTCGGTCGGCACCGACACTGAACCGACGGTCGCCGCAACGTTCATATTGCCGTCGTCGTTGCCGAGCATCGCCAGCGGGATCCTGAGCGTCATGCTGCTGTCCCCGAAGGTCGGTGACACCAGGCCCGTGATCGCTCCGGTTTGAATGTTCACGATCGACGCCCTCCCCAGAGGATCCACGAACAGCACCACGTAGTACTCGATGCCGAGGCCTGATTGCGTGCCGGGCGGTCCGAACGCGTCAGTGATGGCCTCCGCGCCCGTCGTGGGATCCTGGTCCGTGTCCAGGTCGATGTAGCCCCCGACGGCGTTGGCAAGTCCGCTCGTCGAGGCCGAGATCGGGCTCGCGAACCCGAGCCGGATCGTCAAGGTGTCCGCGGCCGTGCCGACGGAGAAGGAGGTGGCGTCCGGAAACGCCGCATTGTACGTGTCGCCCTTCGGGTCCACCACGTCCACCTGGCCGGCGGCGACCGTGCTGAAGGCCGTGACGTACGGCTCGGCGAGCGCGACGCCCGCCGCGTCCTTCACGTCGGTCCGCACCTCGAGGACGTAGAACTGGTTGTTGCCGAGCCTGGGGATGATCGAGACCGAGCGGGCGTCCGCCGAGAGCGCCCACGTGCCGATCACTCGCAGCCCATTGTAGCTCAGCACGATGGTGGAGTCGCTGACCGAGCTCGGCAGCAGCGCCTTCGAGAACGTGATGGTGATGGTGTCCGCGACCGGCACGTTCGCGGCGAGGGAGGCCGGGCTGACGTTGACCACTTGAAGCGGGCCGCCGGGCTCGGTCGTGCCGCCGCACGCCGCGAGCCCCAGGACCAGCCCTGCGATCATCGCGCTCCGCACTACGGGCATGCGCCACCTCCTGTGAGGGCGTCAGGTAACGGGCAACCTGCAACGCCCGCCGTCAAGTCGCCGTCAAGGCGACCGGGGGGCGAAAAAAAGCGAGGCCCTGGTCGGTGCCAGGGCCTCGCGTCTCGTGCCTCGCGTTACGCGCCTAGACGGAGAAGCTGGTTCCGCAGCCGCAGCCGCCCGTGGCGTTCGGGTTCTCGAACGCGAAGCCCTGCGACTGCATCGTCGCGACGTAGTCCACCTTCACGCCGTTCAGGTACTGGGCGCTGAAGGGATCCACGAAGACACGCACGCCCTCGATGTCGAGCAGGATGTCGTCGTCGGCCGCCGACTCGTCGATGCTCATCTCGTACTTGAAGCCCGAGCAGCCGCCCGGCAACACGCCGATGCGCAGCCCCGCGGTCTCGGCCGGCAGGTCCTTCTCGGCCGCGATGAACTCGCGGACCTTCGCCAGGGCCGCGGCCGTGAGATTCAGCTGGACTGCGTCGTTCTGCGTCGTGCTCATGGTCTCCTCGCTGCTTGCGTCACGTTCGTCACGTTCAAGTTAGGCGCGGTGTTGCGGCCGGTCAACGGTGACCCGTCGCGACCCTTACGGCGGTGTCGGCCACGGCGCGTCGCACGTCCGCGATCTGGTGGTTCTCCCTCGTCGGATACACCCGATTCGTCAGCAGGATGATGAACAGGTCCTGCGCCGGGTCGATCCAGATGGACGTCCCCGTGAAGCCCGTATGCCCGAACGCGCCGGGCGAGAGGCGGGTTCCCGCGCTCGAGCCCTCGCTCGGCGTGTCCCACCCGAGCGCGCGCGAGGAGAACCCCGGCCGCTGCACCTTCGTGAACGTCCTGACGGTAGCGCAATCCACGATTGGTGCGTCGTGCGTCGTGCGTGGTGCGTCGGAAAAGCAGGTCAGCATCATCGCCGCGAACCGCGCGAGATCCGGCGCCGTGCTGAACAGCCCGGCGTGCCCCGAAATGCCACCCATGGAGGCCGCATTCTCGTCGTGCACTTCGCCGTGAACGAGACGGTGGCGATAGGTGGTGTCCATTTCCGTGGGTGCGATCCGGCTTCGCCAGCTCGCAGGCGGCAGATATCGCGTGCTCAGCATGCCGAGCGGCTGGAACAGGCGGGCCTGGAGATACCGGTCGAGCCGTTCGCCGGTCACGTGCTCGACGATCTGCGTCATGACCATCGCGCCGAGATCCGAATACACCATCCGCACGCCGGGCGGCTGCTCGAGCGGCTCGGCGTTCACCAGCGCGAACATCTCCTCCCGCGAGTGCACCCGCTGCCAGAACGGCCTCCACGCCGGCAGTCCAGAGCTGTGCGTCAGCAGCTCGCGCACGGTGATCGTGGTATCGTGGAAGGCCGGCACGTAGCGCACGGCGGGCGTGTCGAGCTCGACGCGGTGCGCAAGGGCGAGCTGCATCATCGCGGTCGTGAGGCCGACGACCTTGGTCAGCGATGCGAGGTCGTAGACCGTGCTTGCCGTGACCGGGCGGCCGTGCTCGTAGTCGAGGTGCCCGAAGGCGTGCAGGTAGAGCACGGTGTCGCGCCGCCCGATCGCGACGACCGCGCCCGGGAACGCGCGGTGCGCCACGGCGGAATCGAGCACGCGGGCGAGCGGCGCCCAGGTCGTGTCCTGCGCGGTCATGAGCATCGCTCCCAGGAGCAGGGCATTCACGGGCCCGCGCCCGTGACGGCGGGCATCGCGCGGCCCGCGCGGGTGAGGCCGGCGCCCAGCGGCGCGGCGGGCGGGAGCGAGACGGGCAGGCGGCCAGTGATGCCGATCGCCCCCAGCACGGCCTGCGCGGCGGCGCGCTCCGACACGTCCGCGTCGCTCCACGCGATCAGGTACGTGGGCGTGGACGGAACCTGGCCGATGAGGTACGGGCTCCCGAGCGCGACCGTGACCAGCGGCGTGCCGCCGCGCGCAAGCTCTTCGACCAGACCGGCCAGCGCCGCGGGCATGTTGACCGCGTCGGGCTTCCACGCCGCGGGCCTCGCCGCGACGAGCACGCACACCAGGCTCGCTTCGCGGGCCTGCGCGCGGACCGAGTCATAGCTCATCGGGCCCGAGGCCGGCCACAGCCGCAATGCGCTCACGCGCCCTTCGCCGGAGCGGAGCGTGGCCTCGAACACCTGGCCCACCGATCCGTTCGTCTCCTCGGCGTACGAGACGACGAGCACGTGGCGTCGCTTCTCCACTGAAAGCGGCACGAGGCCGAGCGAGTCCTTGACCAGCACGATGGCGCGTTGCGCGATGGACTGGGCGAGCGCCTCGTCGCGCTGCGTGCCGACCAGCCGAGCGATCGCGGAGAGGTCGGTGAGCCGCCGCCGGAACAGTCCCGCGCGCCGCTTGGCGTCGATCACGCGCGTCACCGAGCTGTCGATGCGCGCTTCGCTTATTTCGCCGCGCTGGACGGCGGCGAGCACCGCCTCGATCGCCTGGTGCGGGTCGACCGGGTAGAGCAGCACGTCGGCGCCGGCTTCGAGCGCGCGGACGGCGGCTTGGGCCGGCCCGAAGCGCGACACGATCGCGCCCATGTTCAGCGCGTCGGTGACGACCAGGCCGTGGAAGCCGAGGTCCCGCCGCAGCAGCGTGTCGAGCACCGACGCCGAGAGCGTCGCAGGCATGTCGCCGCCGGTCAGGCCCGGCATTGCGACGTGCGCGCTCATCACCGCGTCCACGCCGGCACCAATGGCCGCGCGGAACGGCACGAATTCGATCGAGTCGAGGCGCGCGCGGCCCGCGGTGATGACCGGCAGGGCGAGGTGCGAGTCGGTGCCGGTGTCCCCGTGGCCCGGGAAGTGTTTCGCAGTCGCGAGCATGCCGTGCTCGCGCAGGCCGCGGATGAACGCCACGCCGAACGCGCCCACGCGACGGGGATCCTCGCCGTACGAGCGGACGTTGATGATCGGGTTGGCGGGATTGTTGTTGACGTCCACGACCGGTGCGAACACGAGGTTGATGCCGACCGCGCGGGCCTCGCGCGCGACCACGGCGCCGACGTCGTACGCGTCCTGCTCGCTGCCGGTGGCGCCGAGCCCCATATTGCCCGGGACTGCGGTCGCGCCGCGGATTCTGGCCGACGGACCGCTCTCGAGGTCCGCGGCGATGAACAGCGGCAGCGGCGAGGCGCCCTGGAGCGCGTTGAACTTGGCGGCCAGGTCGTAAGCCGATCCGCCCAGGCCGACCACGAATCCGCCGACGTGCTCGTCCCTGACCATGCGCATCGCCGCGGTCATGGCCTCGTTGTCGTCGGCCCAGTAGTCGCCCGGGATCCACGGCACCACGAGCTGGGCGACCTTGTCGCGCAGCGCGAGCGCGGCCACCGGCGGCACGAGCCCCTCCTCGCCGGTCGGCGGCGACTCGGCGAGGTTCGGGAGCTCGAGCGGCACGTCGGCCACCGCGGCGGGCTCGGGGACGGGCGGCGCGGGAACCTGGTGGGCGCAGCCGGATACGAACGCCAGGAGAAACAGGAGCGCTGTCGAGCGATGCGTCACGGAACGGGATGGCTCCTCATTGTCGGCGTAGTGCTCGGGACTTCGGCCCTGGAGCACGCTGGCTCGCGCGTCCGTCCCGGCATCGACGTCCTGCTCTCGGACTCATCCGCGCTCATCGACGGCAAACGGGTCGGTCTCATCACCAACGCGAGCGGCGTCGACGCGTCCGGCACGTCCACGATCGATCGCCTGGCTCACCATGCCGGCACGAGCCTGGCGGCGCTGTTCGCGCCGGAGCACGGCATCCGGGGGCAGGCCCGGCCCGGTGAGGCCGTGAGCGACACCACGGACGCCGCGACCGGGCTCCCAATCTATAGTCTCTACGGCGCGAGTCGAGCGCCGAGCGCGGCGCAGCTGGCGGCGATCGACGTCCTCGTCGTGGACCTGCAGGATGCCGGCACGCGGACCTGGACGTACGTCTCGACGATGGTGTACGCGATGCGCGCCGCGCGCGCGGCGCTCAGGCGCATCGTCGTGCTGGACCGGCCGAACCCGATCGGGTGCACGATGGACGGGCCGGTCCTCGACACGGCTTACGCCTCGTTCATCGCCATGCTACCGGTGCCGCTTCGCCACGGGATGACGATGGGCGAGCTGGCGCGGTTCGCCAACGCCGAGCTGCACATCGGCGCCGACCTCGTCGTGGTGCCGATGAAGGGCTACCGGCGCTGCATGTGGTTCGACGAGACCGGGCTGCCGTGGGTGCGCCCGTCGCCGAACCTGGCCGACCTCGAAGCGGTCGCCTGGTATCCCGGCACGGTCCTGTTCGAGGCGACGAATCTCTCGACGGTGCGGGGCACCTACGACGCCTTCAAGCAGATCGGCGCGCCGTGGCTCGACTTCGCGCGGCTCCTGACCGTGGACCCGCGGCTGCGGGAAATCGCGCGCGCCGTGGAGTTCACGCCGCACGCCCCCGGTGACGGCAAGTACGACGGCGTGGCGCTGCGCGGGCTTCGGCTGCGGCGGGAGCATCTCAAGGACGCCGGCACCGTCGAGACCCTGATGCGGGTGATGTCGGACATCGCGACGGCGTACCCCGATTCGTTCACCGTGGACCCCGTCGGCCTCGCGCGGCGGCTCGGCGTTGGGTTCGATCCCAGGCACCCGCCGGACTGCGGCAGTGACTTCGGCGACTGCCGTTCGCTGTGGCCGCGGGAGATCGCGGCATTCCGGGCTCAGGCGATGCCGTACTTCCTGTATCGATAGGCCTCGGCGTTTGCTCTTAAAGCCCGGCCGCGGATAGATTTACCGGCTGCCAGATGGATCCTGAACGCCAGACCATTCTCCCGGAGCCGCTCAAGAACTTCGTTCTTGGGCTGCTCGACCCCGTGGCCGACGCGCTGATCCGCGTCGGGCTGCGGCCCAACGGCATCACCACGATCAGCGTGCTGGTCCTGATCGGTTCCGGTGCGGCGTTCGCCATGGGCGAGCTGCGCTGGGGCGCGGCCATTCTGCTGTGCTCCGGGATTCTCGACCTGCTCGACGGCAAGGTCGCGCGGCGCGGCGGCATGGAGAGCCGATTCGGCGCGTTCTACGACTCGACGATGGACCGGGTGGGCGATGCGGCGCTGTTCATGGGCATCGGCATCCATTTCGTGGTCACGCCGGGTCAACGCTGGCCCATCCTCGGTCTCATGCTGTGCTTCGGCAACCTGATGACGTCCTTCCTCGTCTCGTACGCGCGGGCCCGCGCCGAGGGCCTCGGCATCTCGGCGGCGGTGGGGATCGCGCAACGCGCCGAGCGGATCGTGCTGATCGGCGTCCCGGTGCTGATCTGGCACGCGGGCCCCGGCGGCTGGATGCTGCTGGGGATCCTCGCGTTCCTGTTCGCCACCAGCGGCATCACCGCCGTGCAGCGGGTTCTGCACGTGTACCACCAGATCGGCGGCGAGCTGCGTCCCGCGGCCTCACCCGCGCGCAGCGCGCCGTCCGTCATCCCGAATCCTGTCGTGAAAGGAACCTGAGTTGTCTTCGAACTCCCGCCGGATCGCGCCGGCACGGGGCAGACTCGGCGTGCTGACGCCCGGCATGGGAGCCGTGGCCACGACGTTCTACGCCGGTGTCGAGAGCGCCCGTCGCAAGCTGGCCCTGCCGATCGGCTCGCTCACGCAGATGGCCACCATCCGCCTCGGCAAGCGCACCGACCGGCGCGCCCCCCTGATCGGCGAATTCGTGCCGGTCGCAAAGCTGAAGGACCTCGTGTTCGGCGGGTGGGATCCCATTCCCGATGACGCCTACACGGCGGCGCGGAAGGCCGGCGTGCTCGAGAAGGACGCGATCGAGGCGATCGCGCCGTTCCTCAAGGCGATCAAGCCGATGAAGGCGGTGTTCGACCAGAACTACGTCAAGCGGCTCAAGGGCACCAACGTCAAGAAGGGGAAGACGAAGCGCGATCTCGCCGAGCAGCTCCGGCAGGACATCCGCGACTTCAAGCAGGACAACAAGCTCGATCGTCTCGTCGTTGTGTGGTGCGCCTCGACCGAGGTGTTCCTCAAGGCCGGGCCCGCGCACCGGACGCTGAAGTCGTTCGAAGCGGCCATGCTGAAGAACGACGAGTCCATCGCGCCCTCAATGCTGTACGCCTGGGCGTGCCTGATGGAGGACGTGCCGTTCATGAACGGCGCGCCGAACCTGACGCTGGACATCCCCGCGATGCTCAAGCTCGCGCTCGACCGCGAGCTGTGCGTCGGCGGCAAGGACTTCAAGACCGGCCAGACGCTGATGAAGACGGTGCTCGCGCCGATGCTGAAGGCGCGCATGCTCGGCCTGGCGGGTTGGTACTCGACCAACATCCTGGGCAACCGCGACGGCGAAGTGCTCGACGATCCGGAGTCGTTCAAGACGAAGGAAGAGTCGAAGCTCGGCGTGCTGGAGCACATCCTGCAGCCGAAGCAGTATCCCCAGCTCTACGGCAACATCTTCCACAAGGTGCGGATCAACTACTACCCGCCGCGTGGCGACGCCAAGGAGGGCTGGGACAACATCGACATCTTCGGGTGGATGGGCTACCCGATGCAGATCAAGGTGGACTTCCTGTGCCGCGACAGCATTCTCGCGGCGCCGATCGTGCTCGACCTCGCGCTGTTCACCGACCTGGCGCAGCGCGCGGGCATGAAGGGCATCCAGGAGTGGTTGTCGTTCTACTTCAAGAGTCCCATGGCGGCGCCCGGGCTCACCCCGGAGCACGACCTGTTCATCCAGCAGACCAAGCTCAAGAACACGCTGCGCTGGCTCATGGGCGAAGAGCAGATCACCCATCTCGGCATCGAATACTACGAGGAGTAACGGATGACGGTGTTGACCACCCAGGCCCACCACGCGGCGGGCGAGGCGAACCTCGTCCTGCCCGACCTGAACACGGCCCGCTTCTTCAACGACTCGATCGGCGGCCGTGCGCTCCTGATGTGGGGGCTCGTGATCTGCGCGCTCGGCCTGCTGTTCGGCCTGATGAGCTACATTCGGCTCAAGAAGCTGCCGGTGCACGCGGCGATGCTCGAGATCAGCGAGCTGATCTACGAAACCTGCAAGACCTACCTGATCACGCAGGGCAAGTTCCTGCTGCTGCTGTGGATCTTCATCGGCGCGATCATCACGTTCTACTTCGGCAAGCTCGCCTCGACCACCGACGCCTCCGGCGCCCTGGTGCATGGCTATCCGCCGTTGCGCGTCCTGATCATCCTCGCCTTCTCGCTGATCGGGATCGGCGGCAGCTACGGCGTGGCGTGGTTCGGCATCCGCGTCAACACGTTCGCCAACTCGCGCACCGCGTTCGCGAGCCTGAGGGGCAAGCAGTTCCCGTGCTACGACATCCCGCTGCGCGCGGGCATGAGCGTCGGGATGATGCTGATCAGCGTCGAGCTGCTGATGATGCTGTTCATCCTGCTGTTCATCCCCGGCTCCTACGCGGGCCCGTGCTTCATCGGCTTCGCGATCGGCGAATCGCTGGGCGCGGCGGCGCTGCGCGTGGCGGGCGGCATCTTCACCAAGATCGCCGACATCGGCGCCGACCTGATGAAGATCGTCTTCAAGATCAAGGAGGACGATGCCCGCAATCCCGGCGTCATCGCCGATTGCACGGGGGACAACGCTGGCGACTCGGTCGGCCCCTCCGCCGACGGGTTCGAGACCTACGGCGTCACCGGCGTCGCGCTGATCTCGTTCATTCTGCTCGCGGTGCCCAGCCCGGCGGTGCAGGTCCAGCTGCTCGTGTGGATCTTCGTGATGCGCATCGTGATGATCATCGCGTCGGGGCTGTCGTACTTCGTCAACTCGGCGATCGCGCGCGCGCGCTACCTCGATGCCGACCACTTCAACTTCGAGACGCCGCTCACGACCCTGGTGTGGCTCACCTCGTTCGTCTCCATCGCGCTGACCTACGCGGTCAGCTCGGTCGTCATCCCGGAGATCGGCGGCGACACCACGCTGTGGTGGAAGCTCTCCACCATCATCACGTGCGGCACGCTTGCCGGCGCGATCATCCCCGAGTTCGTGAAGGTGTTCACGTCCATGCACTCCGGGCACGTGAAGGAGATCGTCACCAGCTCGCAGCAGGGCGGCGCGTCGCTCAACATCCTCTCGGGCTTCGTCGCCGGGAACTTCAGCGCCTACTGGCTCGGCCTCTCGATGCTGACCCTCATGTCGGTCGGCTACCTGGTCAGCACCCAGGGCCTGGCCGGCCTCAACCCGCAGAGCCCGCTGATGCTCGCGCCCGCCGTGTTCGCCTTCGGCCTCGTGGCCTTCGGGTTCCTCGGCATGGGCCCGGTCACGATCGCCGTGGATTCGTACGGCCCCGTGACCGACAACGCGCAGTCGGTCTTCGAGCTCTCGACGATCGAGCAGCTGCCCGGCGCGAAGGCCGAGATCCAGAAGCAGTTCGGCTTCGAGCCGCAGTTCACGAAGGCCAAGGAGTACCTGGAGGAGAACGACGGGGCCGGCAACACGTTCAAGGCCTCGGCCAAGCCGGTGCTGATCGGCACCGCGGTCGTCGGCGCCACGACGATGATCTTCTCGATCATCCTCGCGCTCACCGACGGGCTCAAGCCGGAGCTGCTGAGCAACCTCTCGATCCTGCACCCGCCGTTCCTGCTCGGCCTCATCGCCGGCGGTGCGGTGATCTACTGGTTCACCGGCGCCTCCACGCAGGCCGTCACCGTCGGCGCCTACCGGGCCGTCGAGTTCATCAAGGCGAACATCAAGCTCGAGGGCGCCACGAAGGCGTCGGTCGCGGACTCGAAGCGGGTCGTGGAGATCTGCACGCAGTACGCGCAGAAGGGCATGTTCAACATCTTCCTGGCCGTCTTCTTCGTGACCCTCGCCTGGGCGTTCGTCGAGCCGTACTACTTCATCGGCTACCTGCTGTCCATCGCGCTGTTCGGGCTGTACCAGGCCATCTTCATGGCCAACGCCGGCGGCGCGTGGGACAACGCCAAGAAGGTCGTGGAGACGGTGCTCAAGGAGAAGGGGACGGAGCTGCACGCGGCCACGGTCGTGGGCGACACGGTCGGCGATCCCTTCAAGGACACCAGCTCGGTCGCGCTCAACCCGATCATCAAGTTCACGACGCTGTTCGGCCTGCTCGCGGTCGAGCTGGCCGTCTCGCTGACGGCCGAGAAGGGCGCGGCGCTGACGCACGGCTTCGCGGCCATATTCCTCGCGATCTCGATGATCTTCGTGTGGCGCTCGTTCTACGGCATGCGGATCGAGGCGAAGGCAGAGCAAAGAAGGTAATTCTCTTCCATGACAACCGACCGCATCGTCGTCACAGTGCTCGGCGTCCTGTTGGCGGCTTGGGTGCTGTGGTACTTCCTCGCGCCGCCGAAGCCCCGATGAGCCGCGTCACCTTTCCCGTGACCGGGATGCACTGCGCCGCCTGCGCCGCGACCATCCAGAAGCGCCTGCTCGCCGCGCCGGGCGTTCGCCGCGCGGCCGTGAACCTCGCGAACAACAAGGCCACCGTGGATCTGGACGACGGCACGATCCCCGCCGACGTGCTGATCGACGCCGTGCGCTCGGCCGGCTACGACGTCGCGAGCGCCACGCTGACGGTGCCGGTGCAGGGGCTGCGGCTCTTCCCGGGCATCGAGCGTCTCGAGGACCTGGTGCGCGCGGTACCGGGCGTGCGTGGCGCCGCGGTGAATCCGGCCGCCGAGACGGTGCGCGTCACGTTCGTGCCGGGCCTCGTCCCGCCCGAGGCGATCGCGCTGGCGATCGAGCGGACGGGACTCACGCCGGCCGCGCCGACGGCCGGCGCCGATCCCCAGGAGCGCGAGCGGGAGGCCCAGCTCGCCGAGGTCCGGGATCTCACGGCCAAGGTGATCGTGTCCATCCTCGTCGCGCTCGTGGCGAT
>JBIOIA010000032.1:0-17725 GCA_044449445.1 Gemmatimonadales bacterium | reverse complement strand
GGCTGTAGTCGTGGGCCGGGTCGCCCAAGTCGCCCGGAATCATGAACAGCTGCCAGAACTTCTCTTCGGTGGTCATGCGCGCGAGCAGGTCGCGCGCGCGCGCATCGATGGAGAGCTGCGGATCGCGATACGGCTCCTGCTGCGCCGACGCCGCCCCGGGATGCGCGCACAGGGCGAGCACGAGGAGCGGCGCGGCGCGACGGATCACTGTGCGGCCCTGGCGCCTCCGACCCCGGGCGGCGCGGGCGCGTGCATCTCGTACTCGTGCGGGGGCACGGCGCCCAGCAGGTTGGTCACGAAGTAGTCCCAGCGGCGGCGCACCATGTACGGCTCGGCGCCGAACCCGTGGCGCCGGTTGGGCAGCAGCAGCAGGTCGAAGTCCTTGTTCGCCCGGATCAGCTCGTTGATCAGCAGCAGCGTGTTGTAGGGCGGCACGTTGTTGTCGGTCGTGCCGTGCGCGAGCAGCAACTTGCCGCGCAGGTTGCGGGCCTGGAGCTGGTTCGCCTGATTGTCGTAGCTGGTCGTGCCGTCGCGGTGCCGATCGAGCAGCCCCTGCCACTTCTCGCCCCAGTCGTCCTCGTATTCCCGCTGGTCGTGGTTGCCCGCCTCGCTGATCGCGACCTTGAAGAAGTCGGGATAGCGCAGGATCGCGTCGGCCGCCGCGAAGCCGCCGCCCGAGTGGCCGTAAATGCCCGCGCGATCGAGGTCGATCCACGGATAGCGCCGGCCCAGCTCGCGCATCGCGGCCACATGATCGGGCAGACCGTTGTCGCCCATGTTGCCGTAGTAGGCGCTCTGGAAGCTGTGCGAGCGCAGCGGCGTGCCCGTCGCGTCGATCTCCACGACGACGAAGCCGAGCTCCGCCAGAGCCTGCGCGTCGCCGCGCGCCGCCGCGAAGCTGCGGCCCCCGACGCTCCCTGCCTGCGGCCCGGGATAGATGTGGTTGACGATCGGATAGCGCTGCGTCGAATCGAAGTTCGTCGGCCGGTACAGCAGCCCGTAAAGATCCGTCAGTCCGTCGCGCGCCTTCACGGTGATCGGCATCGGCGGCTTCCAGCCCGTGAGGGCGAGGCGCGAGATGTCCGCGTGCTCTGCCGTGAGCAGAGTGCGCCCCTCGGCGTCCCGCACTACGCTGACCGGCGGCACGTCGGGCCTGGAGTAACTGTCCACGAACCAGCGGCTGGAGGCCGACAGCGTGATCTCGTGGTCGGCGTCCTCGGGCGTGAGCAGCGTCAGGTGCGAGCCGTCCATGCGCACGCTGTAGAGGCGGCGGAAATACGGATCTCCCGGCTCGCGGCCCACGCCGGTGAACCAGATCGTGCGGGTGCGCGGGTCCACGCGCAGGACGCTGAGGACGTTCCAGTCGCCGTGCGTGATCGCGTTCTTGAGGCGCCCGGTCGCGAGGTCGTAGAGGTAGAGGTGGCCCCAGTTGGAGCGCTCCGAGTACCAGATGATCTCGTTGGTGGCCGGCAGGGCCGACCAGTTGGCGCGATTGAAGCCCGACTGGAGGAACGTCGAGTCGGTTTCGTCGAACACCTCGCGGATCGTGCCGGTGCGGGCGTCGGCGACGCGCATCCATTCGTGACGGTGATCGCGCGCCGTCGAGACGAAGATGAGCTGCGAGCCGTCGGCGTTCCACTCGACGTCGGCCCATTTGCCGCCGCACACGATGTGGTCGCAGTCGGTGGAGCGATGCTGGTCGGGAGGCATCTGGAGCCGGATGACGCGCGGACCGTCGAGATCGATGATCACGCGCTGGATCGTCGTGATGACGCTGTCGCCCGGGAGCGGGTACTTCCACTGCTCGAGCGTGGGGTGGCCCACCTGCGTCTGTACCAGGTACATCTCGCCGACGCCGCGCTCGTCCTGCTGGAACGTCGCGATCTTCCGCGAGTCCGGCGACCAGACCACGACCGCGCGGTCGCTGCGGACCCAGCCGGCGTTGTCGGTCGCGTACCCGAAGTCACGCACCCCGTCGGTGGTGAGCTGGGTCTCGCGCCCGCTCGCCAGCTCGCGCACCCACAGGTTGTAGTCGCGGATGAACGCCGCCTTCGTGCTGTCGGGCGAAACGACTGCGTTGGCGAGCGCCTGCGCGCGGCGCCGGCCCCCACCGCCACCGGCCGCCGCGGTGCACTGCGTGCCGGCGAGATCGCACGTGAAGCGCCGAGTCCGCACGTCGAAGCTGATGGACTGCCCGTCCGCCGAGAAATCGAACGACGTGAACGGGAGGTGGGACGCGTCGTACGTCGTGTCGGCCGCGCGCGAGAGCGCCGCGGCGATCTTCGCGTGGTCGAAGGCCCGCTCGCGCGTCCGGTGCGCCGGATCCACCAGGACGAATTCGGTGCCATCGGCGGTCTGGTTGCGATACCAGAAACGCTCGTCCGCGAGCCACGTGGGCCGCACCGCCCCGCCGGAGACCAGCGGGTTCGTGTTGTAGCCCATGAGTCGTTCGGCGCGGGCGTAGTCCTCGGTGGTGAGGACGCGCGGCTGCTGCGCCGCGGCCGGCCAGGCGACGCACAGCAATGCGAAGGCGGTGATGTGTCGCATCGTGATTCCCCTGGTGACGTGTTGCTCGATCAAAACGGATACGGCTAGAGCTCAGGGCCCGCTGCGAACGTCGGCGGACGGCGCATCCTGGAGGCCTGCTCGTAGGCGAACGCGAGCCTGATCAGCGTCGCCTCGCTCCAGGCCTTCCCGAAGAACGAAATCCCCACCGGCAGACCGCGGATGTAGCCCATCGGCAGGGTGAGGTGCGGATACCCCGCGGTCGCCGCGATGCCGGTGCCGCCGGGTCCGCCCCCGCCGCCGCCGCCGTCGCCGTTCACCAGGTCGATCGGCCGCGCCGGGCCCGACGTGACCGCGACGATCGCGTCGAGCCGGTTCGTCGTCATCAGCGAGTCGATGCCCTCGCGCGCGGTGTGCTGGAGCCGCTCCTTGAGCTGCCCATACTCGGGCGTCGTGAGCGGTCCCCTGCGCGCCGACGCCTCGAACGTCTCCTGGCCGAAATAGGTCAGCTCGCGCGCGGCCTCGCGCTGGTTGAACGCGATCAGGTCGCCCAGGTTGTGCACGCTCGCCGAGGGCGCCCACTCGGCGAGGTAGCGCTCGATGTCGGCCTTGAACTCGTACTGGAGCAGGTCGCCGCCGTTCTGGAGCTGAACGGTGAGCGTCACCGGATCCACAAGGTCGGCCCCGCGCTGCCCAAGCACGGCGATCGCCGCTTCATACAGCGCCAGGATTCGCGCATCGATGTTTCCGGCGCCCGCCGTGGCGGCGGGGCGCAGCACGCCTATCCGCGCGCCGCGCAGGCCGTCCGAGTCCAGCGCGCGCGCAAGGTCGATTGCGTGCTGACCCGCCTCCGCCGTGGCCTCGTCCATCGGGTCCGCGCCGGAGAGCACCGTGAGCAGCGCGGCCGCGTCGGCGACGGTGCGCGCGATCGGCCCTGCCGTGTCCTGGCTGTGAGAGATCGGAATGATGCCCGCGCGGCTCACCAGGCCGACCGTCGGCTTGATGCCCACGCAGCCGCACGCGCTCGAAGGCGAGACGATCGAGCCGCTGGTCTCGGTGCCGACGGCCACCGCGCACGAGCTGGCCGAGGCCGCGACGGCCGAGCCCGAGCTGGAGCCGGACGGCGTCCGGTCGGTCGCGTAAGGGTTATGCGTCTGGCCGCCGCGCGCGCTCCAGCCGCTGGTCGAGCGGCTCGAGCGGAAGTTGGCCCACTCGCTGAGGTTCGTCTTGCCGAGGATGACCGCGCCCGCCTCGCGCAGCCGCTGCGCGACGGTCGAGTCCTTCGGCGGCCGCACGCCCAGCAGCGCGAGCGAGCCCGCCGTCGTCTCCATCTGGTCCAGGGTGGCGATGTTGTCCTTGATGAGCACCGGGATGCCGTGGAGCGGCCCGCGCACGCGGCCGGCGCGCCGCTCGGCGTCCATCCGGTCCGCGATCGCGCGCGCGTCCGGATTGAGCTGGAGCACGTGGCCCAGGCGCGGCCCGCGCTGATCGAGCGCGGCGATGCGCGCGGCGTACTGGTCCACGAGCCGGCGCGAAGTGGTTCGGCCGGACGTCATCATCTCCTGGAGCTGCGAAATCGGCACTTCCGCGAGCGGGAACGTGCCGGGGCGCTGTTCAGCGCGCGGCGCCGCGGTGCCCCGCCTGCTGCCGAACGCCGCCGTTGCGGCGACCGATCCGACGAACAAGCGACGGTTCATTTGGCCGCGGCTTTCCTGAACGCCTGCCAGTCGGCCGTGACCTGACGCGCGTATGACTGCGCGTACTTCTGCACGTCGCCCTGCCATCCACTCCTGCCGGCGAACACGATCAGCTCGTCGGCGATCGCCGAGCCCTGGCGGCCCGCGCTGCGCAGCTGGCTCCAGGCCGTGACCTTGCCCATCGTGCGGATGACGCTCTCGAGCTTGTTCATCCGCCCGCGGCACTCCTCGAGGCTGAGCCGGTCTTCGGAGGGCTGGAGCTCGCGCAGGATGAATCCTTTTCGCTCCAGCGTCACCGCGTCGAGCAGCGCGGGCGCCACGACCTGCATTCGGTCCTGGATCGTCACGACCCGCTCGGCCTCGTTGGCCCAGCGCGGCTGCCGGCACGGCACGTACGGCGCCAGCGCCGTCGGCCGCGCCTCCTTGAGGTCGAGCAGGTAATTGTCGTCGGGCGAGCCTTTGCCCTCCACGAGCACGACGTAGCGCTGCACGCCGAGGCTGCCGGTGCCTGCGACGCGGCGCGCGACGTCGAGCACGCGGAAGAACGCCGGACTCTCCTGCGTCCGCGCATACGCCTTGAGGAGCGCCACCACCGCGCGTCGCTGCACCGGGCTCGCGGGCAGCGCGCGCTTGCCGAGCTTCAGGCGTCGCTTGCCGCCCTGTCGCTCCGTGCGGTGATCGAGCAGCTCACGGCGGGTGCGCTTGAGCAGCGCGTCGAGCAGCTCCCGCACCATCCCCTCGGCGACCAGCCGCTCGACCCGGCGCGCCTTGCCGCGCCCGAGCGCCTCAGCGTACGCATCGAGGAAGTGCCTGACCAGTGTCGTGGCCTGCGGTCTTCCGGCGCCGAAATCCTGCGCGCCCAGCAGCACGCTGGTGGCGAATCGCGCGAGCTCGAACGTGCACGGCGCGAGCACCGCCTCGTCGAAGTCGTTGATGTCGAAGTAGATGATGCGGTCGTCGCCCTTGTACGACCCGAAGTTCTCGAGGTGCAGGTCGCCGCAGATCCAGGTGCGGGGCGCCGAGCTCAGCGGCGAGCGCTTCGGCCAGTCCTCGTAGAAGAGGTGGCAGGTTCCGCGCAGGAAGCGAAAGGCGCCGGAGCACAGCGCCTCGTACTTGAGGCGGAGGCGCTCCGGCTCGCGTCCGGCATTGAAGCGGGCGATTCGTTCCACGACATCGGAGTGTCTCATCCCGGGGCCGAAGCATGTCGCGCCGCGCGCCGGGGCGCAAACCGCCGCGACTGGCGGGCCGCCGGGCCCGCGGCTAGCGTTGGTATCTATGCCGCAACGCCGCCTCTCCGCCCTGCTCGGCCTGCTCGTGCTGGCCGGCTGCAATCCGGGCGCCCGGCACGCGGAATCCGTCCATTTCCCGCCCGGATGGCGGTTCTCCACGGTGGATTCGCCCGTGGTCGGACGGCGGGCGATGGTCGCCACGGAGAATCCCGCGGGCAGCCAGGTCGGCGCGGACGTGATGCGCCGAGGCGGCAACGCGATCGACGCGATCGTCGCGGTCGCCTTTGCGCAGGCCGTGGTGACACCGCGCGCCGGCAACATCGGCGGCGGCGGGTTCCTGCTCTACCGCCAGGCGGACGGGCAGGTGTTCGGTCTCGACTTCCGCGAGAAGGCGCCCGCCGCCGCATCACGCAACATGTACCTCGACTCGGCGGGCAACGTCACCGAGAAGTCGCTGATCGGCGCGCTCGCCGCGGGCGTGCCGGGCTCGGTGGCCGGCCTGTTCGAGGCGCACCGCCGGTTCGGTCACCTTCCCTGGCGCGACGTCGTCGCACCCGCCATCGCGCTCGCCCGCGACGGCCACATCCTGGACAGCATCCGCGCGGAGCGGATCGCGCAGAGCTCGCTGCGCCTGCGCCGGTTCTCGACCAGTCGCGACATCTTCCTGCCCGGCGGGCTGCCGCTGCTGCGCGGCACGCTGTGGCGCCAGCCCGACCTCGCCGCGACGCTCCAGCTCATCGCGGATTCCGGCGCCGACGGCTTCTACCGGGGCCGCACCGCCGACCTCATCGTGCAGCAGATGCAGGCGAGCGGCGGGATCATCACGCATGCCGATCTCGAGAGCTACCGGCCGATATGGCGCGATCCCGTGCGCATCAGCTACCGCGGCTGGACCATCTTCTCCATGCCGCCGAGCTCGAGCGGCGGCGTGACGATGGCCGAGATGTTCAACATGGTCGAGGGCGCTCGCCTGCCGGCCTTCGGCAGCGCGGAGCTGGATCACCTCGAGGTCGAGGCGATGCGCCGGGCCTTCACCGACCGCAACCGATTCCTGGGCGATCCCGATTTCGTCGCGATGCCGCTCGATCACCTGCTCAGCAAGCGCTACGCGACCGACCTGCGCCGGCACATCCGCTCCGACCGCGCCACACCGACGCGCGACCTGCCGCCCGTGGTCGAGGGGTCCGAGACCACGCACTACTCGGTCGTGGACTCCTCGGGCAACGCGGCCGCGCTGACCACGACGCTGAACGACAACTTCGGCAACGCGCTCGTTGTCGGGGGCGCAGGGTTCCTGCTCAACGACGAGATGGACGACTTCGCCGCGAAGCCCGGCGCGCCCAACGACTACGGGCTCGTGCAGGGCGAGGCCAACGCCATCGCGCCGAACAAGCGCATGCTCTCGGCGATGACGCCCGCGATCGTGCTCGATCCCAGGGGTGATCTGTCGCTCGTGCTCGGAGCGCCGGGCGGACCGCGCATCATCTCGGCGGTCTGGCAGGTGATCTCGAACGTGATTGACCACGGCATGACGCTCGCGCAGGCCGTGTACGCACCGCGCATCCACCACCAGGCGCTCCCGGATTCGATCCGCTGGGAGCTGGGCGGCATGGATCCCGAGGTGCGACGGCGGCTCGAAGCGATGGGCCACGCGTTCGCCTCGCAGCCGTTGAGCATCGCCGACGTCGAGGCGATTCGCGTGACGCGGCGCGGCCTCGAAGGCGTGACCGATCCGAGGGTTCAGGCCAGGGCCGCCGCGGGATACTAGAACTCGACGCACCGACGCACCGCAACCGTGAACCCGTTCCAAGGCACACCGTGAAGCACCTCAAGCTCGCCGCCATCCTGCTGCTCGCCGCCGCTCCGGCCCTCGCGCAGCAGCATCCGATCACCGCGACCGAGTTCGTCGGCCTCGACAAGCCGAGTGAACCGGCGATTTCACCCGACGGGCACTGGATCGTGTACACGGTCACGACCACGGACCTGCGCTCGAACCGGCGCCGGAGCGACCTGTGGCTCCAGTCGGCCGAGGGCGGCCAGGCGCAGCGGCTCACCGACGACTCGCTGGGCGGTCGCGGCGCGCGCTTCAGCCCCGACGGCCGGCTGATCGCGTACATCAATTCGCGCGGCGGCACGCCGCAGGTCTGGACCTACGACCTCGCGTACCACACGCGCCGCCAGCTGACCACCCTCTCGACGGGAGCCGACGGCGTCATCTGGTCGCCCAACGGCCGCTGGCTGGCATTCGTCTCCGACGTGTACCCCGACTGCGCGAACGACGACTGCAACCGCACCCGCGCGGACGCCGACGCCGCCCGGCCGAGCAAGGCGAGGATCTACGACGGCCTGCTGTTCCGGCACTGGAACGAATGGGAAAACGGGCTGCGCAGCCACCTGTTCGTCGTCAGCGCGGACGGCGGAACGGCGCGCGATCTGCTCGTGGGCAAGGACTACGACACGCCCGTCCCGCCGTTCGGCGGTTCGGAGCAGTACGCGTGGGCCCCGGACAGCAGGTCGCTCGCCTTCACGACCAAGCTCGCGACGCACGACCAGGCGTGGAACACGAACCTGGACATCTACACCGTGCGTGCCGACAGCAGCAGCGCGCCCGTGCTCGTCACCGACAGCATGCCCGGCGCCGAGTCGAATCCGGCGTTCAGCCGGGACGGTCACTACCTCGCGTTCCTCTCGCAGGCGCGCGCGGGCTTCGAGGCGGACCGCCAGCGGCTGATGGTAAGGGACCTGCGCACCGGCCAGGTGCGCGAGGTCACGCGCGGCTGGGACGACGACATCCTGGAGTTCGCGTTCCTGCCGGGCGGCAACGACATCGTCGCGATCTCCGAGAAGCACCAGCGGCACATCGGTTTGCACATCGTCTTCTCGACCGGCGACGTGCACCAGATCCTGACGACGATGGACCCGAGCCAGATGTCGGTCGCCACGGGGACCACCGGCGCCGAGATGGCGATCGTGAGCGACGCGCTCGACCAGCCGCCGCAGGTCTACTCCTGGACAATCTCCCACGCGAGCCCCCGGCCGCCGCTCCAGCTCACGCACCTCAACGGCGACCGACTCGGCTCGCTCGCGATGAGCCCGGGGCATGAGTTCTCCTGGACGGGCGCGAACGGCGACACCGTCTACGGCCTGATCGTCACGCCGCCGGGCTTCGATCCGAACCGCAGGTACCCGGCCGTGATCCTGATCCACGGCGGCCCGCAGGGCGCGTGGCTCGACCAGTTCCACTCGCGCTGGAACGCGCAGATGTTCGCGGCGCCCGGCTACGTCGTCGCGATGCTGAACCCGCGCGGCTCGACCGGCTTCGGCCAGCGGTTCGTGGACGACATCAGCCGCGACTGGGGCGGCAAGGTGTTCGAGGACATCATGCGCGGCACCGACGCGGTGGCGCGGCTGCCGTACGTGGACTCGACGCGCATGGCGGCGGCCGGCGGCTCGTACGGCGGCTACATGATCAACTGGCTCAACGGGCACACCGACCGCTTCAAGGCGATGGTCAGCCACGACGGCGTGTTCAACCTCGAGGCGATGGCCGGCGCGACCGAAGAGCTGTGGTTCACCGACTGGGAGTTCGGCGGGCCGTACTGGGTGAACCGCGCGGACTACGAGCGGTTCTCGCCGAGCCGCTTCGTCCAGAACTTCCACACGCCGACCCTCGTGATCCACGGCGGGCTCGACTACCGCGTGCCGGACACCGAGGGCTTCCAGATGTTCACCGCGCTGCAGCGCCAGAACGTGCCCTCGCGCCTGCTGTTCTTCCCCGACGAGGGCCACTGGGTCCTGAAGCCGCAGAACCAGATCGTGTGGTGGAACGCGGTCCAGGACTGGCTCGCGCGCTATCTGGGCCGGCCCGCGTCCTGACGCTGCTCCGCTCGCTCCTCCCGTATTTCCGGCGCTATCGCCTTGCCATCGCGGCGGGGCTGGTATGCGTCGTGCTCGGCAACCTGTTCCAGCTCTCGGGCCCGCAGTTCCTGCGGCGCGGGATCGACACGATCGGCGCCGGGCGCCCGCTCGGCGCCGTGACCTGGCTCGCCGCAGGGCTGATCGCGGCGGCGGTCCTGACCGGCGCGGCGCGCTACGGCATGCGCCAGCTGCTGAACGGCGTGAGCCGGCACATCGAGACCGACATCAGGGACGACCTGTATCGCCACCTCGAGACGCTCGAGCCGGCGTTCTTCCACCGGCATCCGACGGGCGACCTGATGGCGCTCGCTACGAACGACCTCGGCGCGGTGCGCATGGTCGCCGGGCCCGGCATCATGTACCTGGTCGAGACCATCACGCGCCTCGCCATGGCGATCCCGCTCATGGGCGCCATCAACTGGCGGCTGACCGCGCTCGGCCTGATCCCGATGTTCGGCGTTCCGTGCGCGATCGTGATGCTCGGCCCCGCGATCGAGCGCCGCTTCAGCGCCGTGCAGGAGCACTTCGCGACGCTCACGACGTTCGCGCACGAGAACCTGTCGGGCGTCCGGATCGTGCGCGCGTATCGCCAGGAGGGACCGCAGACCGAACGGTTCCGCGCGCTGTCGGACGAATACCAGCGCCGCAACATCAGGCTGGCGCGGGCGTGGGGCGCGCTGTTTCCGCTGGTCGGGCTCATCGGCGAGATCGGCGGCGTGGTGACGCTGTGGTATGGGAGCGCGCTCGTGATCCGCGGCATCGTGACGATCGGCGACTTCGTCGCGTACACCACCTACCTGACGCTGCTGATCTGGCCGATGATCGCCCTGGGCTGGGTGATCAACCTGTTCCAGCGGGGCGCCGCGTCCATGGCGCGGATCCAGGTGATCCTGGACGAGCACGCGACGATCGCTGACCCCGCGGCGCCGCGTCACCTGCCGAAGGGGCCGAGGGCGCCGGCGCTGGAGTTCGATCACGTGTGGTTCCGCTATCCCGGGCGCGCGGATGCGGGAGACCGCGGCTGGGCGCTCCAGGACATCACGTTCACCGCCGAGTCCGGGGCGTGGATCGCGATCGTCGGCGCGACCGGGGCCGGCAAGAGCACGCTGGTCGAGCTCGTCGCCCGGCTCGCGGACGCGGACAGGGGCACGATCCGCCTGGACGGCGTGCCGATTCGCGAGCTGCCGCTCGCGGAGCTCAGGCGGGCGGTCGGGTTCGTGCCGCAGGACACGTTCCTGTTCTCCCAGACGATCGCGGAGAACATCGGCCTCGGCGCGCTGTCCCAGGCCGACGTCGAGTGGGCGGCGGGGGTCGCGCAGCTGACCGATACGATCACCGCCCTGCCGCAGCGCTACGACACGATGCTCGGCGAGCGCGGGATCAACCTGTCGGGCGGGCAGAAACAGCGGGCGGCCATCGCGCGCGCGCTCGCGCGGAAACCGGGCCTCGTCGTGCTGGACGACGCGCTGTCGGCGGTGGACACCGAGACCGAGGCGGCGATTCTGCACAACCTGCGTGACGCGCTCGCAAGCCGCACCGCCCTGGTGGTCTCGCACCGGATCACCGCGGTGCGCGAGGCGGACCTCATCGTCGTGCTCGACGAGGGACGGATCGTAGAGACCGGACAACACGAGGAGCTGTTCGAGCGGAGGGGACGCTACTGGGAGCTGCTCAGACGGCAGCAACTGGAAGAGAGCCTGCAGCAGGTGTGAGCTAGAGCCTGCTCCTGAGGAACGAGGGCGTCAGTCCCTGCAGCCATCCGCTGAGCAGCGTGAACATGCCGAGCACCATCAGCACGCCCACCGCGATCAGCAGCACCCCCGCCACGCGCTCCACCCAGCCGATGTAGCGCCGGAACCGCTGGAACCAGCGCAGGAACGCTTCGAGCGCGCCCGCTGCGACCAGGAACGGCAGCGCGAGCCCGGCCGAGTAGGAGAGCAGCAGCGGAATGCCCTTCGCGAAGTCGGCGCGCGAGCTGGTGTAGAGCAGGATCGAGCCCAGGATCGGGCCGATGCACGGCGTCCACCCCGCCCCGAATGCCACGCCCGCGAGCACCGAGCCCAGGAAACCGACCGGCTGCCCGGAGAGCTGCACCCGCATCTCGCGCGAGAACACGCCGATCTTCAGCACGCCGAGCGTGTACAGCCCGAACACGACAATCAACGCGCCGCCGACCCGCTCGAGCCACTGCTGGTAGTGATTGAGGAGCCGGCCGAGCCCGGTCGCCGTCGCGCCCAGGGCCACGAAGATCAGGGTGAATCCGATCGTGAAGAGCGCGGCGTGGAGCAGCGCCAGGTGACGGCGCGACTGGATTTCGGCGGCACCGCTCATCCCGGTGATGTACGACAGGTAACTCGGCACCAGCGGAAGGACGCACGGCGAGAGGAAACTCAGCAGTCCGGCAAGAAAGGCAACAACCACGGTCAGCGGGGCCGTGCCCCGTGACTCACTCGGAGTACTCGACCCACACGCACGCCGCGACGACCGTCGTCCACAGGCCGTCGGGGCCGCACTCGGCCGATTGCGTGACGTTGCGCGTCTTCACGATGTCGCCCGAGAGCAGGTACACCTCGCGCCGCTGGTCCCACGCCTGGTCGGGGTCGAACGACACGCCGAGGGTCGTGGCGAGCATCGACGCCGCGAGGTCCTCGGCGTAGTCGCCGGCGACCTGTTCTTTCTGGCCGTACGAGTGGTGCTCGCTGATGTAGCCGTAGTGGCTGGGGTCGGACGGCACGGCGAGGCCGATGGACGCCACGACCATGCGGCTCGGCTCGTTGGTCGCCATCTCGGCCAGCACCGCGAAGACAACCTGCCCCGGATGCAGCAGGTTCAGGCCGTCCTGCCGCGAAACGAGCTTGCAGTGCGGCGGAAAGATCGAGCTCACCCGCACGAGGTTGAACTTCTCGATCCCCGCGTCGCGCAGCGCCATTTCGAAGCTCGTGAGCTTTTCCTTGTGGCGGCCCACGCCGCGGGTCAGGAATCCCTTGGTGGGCACGAACCGCATCAGGTTGTTCACGGAGCTGTGGGCCTCGGGCTTTGTGGGAGACGGCACGCCGTTCTTCTCCGGCGCGCGAGCCTGCTTGCCATGGGGTTCACTCATGAGCGGCGCCCTTGTGCCACGACGTGAGATCCACGAGGTCGGCCTCGCCGGCCTCGTCGGCGCGGCGCCGCACGCCCTCGATGACGCGCGGCAGCAGATCCGCCGGCGCCTCGGCCGTCTCCAGCACCTCGAGCTGCGCCTTGCCGCGGTCCTGTCCTTTGACGTGCAGGATGTAGCGCGCGCGGTACACGAGGAAGCGCCCCTCGCCCGCCTTGCGGCAGATCACGGCCGCGCCGTACTCACGGCCCTCGCGGCGCACACCGGGAAAAGCCCACACCGACTCGACCTCCGCCACGGGCATGCGCTCGGCGACCGCGTCGAGCATCCGCGAGAGGCCGTCGCCGTAAACCGCAGGGTCCGCAGGAAGGACGTCTGGCATGGGGACGGGGAAAAGTACCGTGGAGCCGGGTCAGGTCAAGGGAATCAGAGCAACTGAACCGGGTCGCGGTCGATCACCAGGCGCACCGAGCCCGTTACAGGAGCGTGACGAGCCACGTAACCCACCAGCCGCGTAAGCCGCGCGCTCTCTTTCTCGCGCAACAGGAGGTGCCAGCGGAACCGGCCGCGCAGGCGCTGGATCGGACACGGTGCCGGGCCGAGCAGGTCGGCGCGCGCTTCGCTCCGCGCCTCGAACAGCGCTCTGAGCCAGTCCGCGAGGGCCACCGCGGCCTCGCCGACCGCGCGCTCCCTGGCACCGCTCAGCACCAGGTTGGCAAGGTGGGAGTGCGGCGGATACGGCGGATCCTCGCGCTCCTTGAGCTCGGTGCGAGCGAAGCCCGCGACGTCGTGCTTCGCGGCGCACGCGACGGCGGGATGCGAGGGCTGGCGCGTCTGCACCAGCACGCGGCCGCCCCGGGGGCCGCGCCCGGCGCGGCCGGCCACCTGCGTGAGCAGCTGAAACGTGCGCTCCGAGGATCGGAAGTCGGGCAGGTTGAGCGCGACGTCCGCATCCACCACGCCGACCACCGTCACGTTGGGAAAGTCGAGCCCCTTGGCGATCATCTGCGTGCCCACGAGGATGTCCACGCGGCCCTCGGCGACGTCGCCCAGGATGCGGTGGTGCGCCCACTTGCCGCTCGTGGTGTCCACGTCCATGCGCGCGATGCGCGCCGAGGGGAATCGCGCCGCGACGTGGTCCTCGACCTGCTGCGTGCCGGCGCCCCGGAAGCGCTGGACCGCCTCGCCGCACGACGGGCACGCGGCCGGCGGGCGCTCCCGGTGATCGCAGTGATGGCAGCGCAGCGTCGGCGGCTGGTGGTGATACGTCAGCGCGACCGAGCAGTTGGGGCACTCGATGACCGTGCCGCAGGCCGGACACTGCACGAAGACGCTGAATCCGCGGCGATTGAGGAGCAGCATCGCCTGCTCGCCGCGCGCCAGCGCGCCTTCGACCGCGCGGTCGAGCGCCTCGCTCCACGCGACCGGGCCGCCGCTCGAGGGCGCCTCGCGCAGGTCCACGATGTCCACCCGCGGCAGCGGCCTGGCGCCGATGCGTTCCGGCAGCGCGATCAGCCGTACCGCCCCGCCCTCGGCGGCGGCCCACGTCTCGAGGGAGGGCGTCGCGCTGCCGAGCACGAGCCGCGCGCCGGCGATCTGCGCGCGCCGCATCGCGACCTGGCGCGCGTGGTAGCGCGGCGCCGGATCGGCCTGCTTGTAGGATGCGTCGTGTTCCTCGTCCACGACGATCGCGCCCAGGTTCGGCACCGACGCGAAGATCACGCTGCGGGCACCCACGGCGACCCTTCGCCGGCCCTCGCGCAGCGCGCACCACGCGTCGTAGCGCTCGCCGTCTGAGAGCGCGCTGTGCAGCACCGCGACCTGGTCGCCGAACACGCCGCGGAAGCGCGCCACGGTCTGCGGCGTGAGCCCGATTTCCGGCACCAGCACGATCGCGCTCCGGCCTTCGGCGACGATGCGGCGCAGGAGCTCGAGGTAGACGAGCGTCTTCCCCGACCCGGTCACGCCGAACAGCAGCGCGACGCCGCCCGGCTCCAGTGACTCGAGCGACGCGATCGCCTCACGCTGCTGTGGCGTCGGCTCGCCCGGCGGGGCGCTCACGGCCATCTCGGCGAACGGATCCCGCTCCCTGCGCACCGACTCGGCGCGCGCGAGACCCGCCTTGATCAGCGCGCGCAGCGCCGAGCCCGGAAGGCCTGCACCCCTGAGCTGGGCTCCCGCCGCGCTTCCGCCCAGCGATTCGACGAGGTCGTACGCCTGGCGCTGGCGCGGCGCGCGCGCGAAACGCGCATCGCGCTCCACGAGCGTCAGGGGCTCGCCCGCGAGCCGGATCACGCGCTCGGCCTTCTCCGGCGCCGCGGTCCTGGGCGGCAGCGTGAGCAGCTCCGCGCGGCCGAGTCCGGCGAGCCGCTGCACGTAGCGCACGGCCGTCGCGCCGCCGGCCTTGCGGACCTGCGCGAGCTTCACACCGCGTTCGCCGCGGACGCCGGACAGGAGCGAGGCCAGCGCCGGCGGTGCGCCGGCAGGCAGCTCTCCCGTCACGCGAACGATGGGAACGCCCTCGGAGAACAGCGCCGCCGGCAGCATGGCGCGCAGCACGAGCCCGGGAGCCGCGGCGTAATGTGCGCCGGTCCAGGTCGCGAGCTCGAGCAGCGTGGCGTCGAGCACCGGCGCGGGATCGGGCGCGGCCAGGACCTTTCGTGCGCGGGCGGCGAGCGCCGCCTCGGGGCGGCCCGTTGCCACCACGACGCCGACCATCTCGCGCTGGCGCATGGGAACGACGACGCGCGCGCCGGGCACGGCGCGCTCGATCAGCTCGTCAGGGACTTCGTAGGTGAGGGCGCCGACAGTCGCGAGGGGCAGCGCGACGTCGACGAACTTGCCGCTCATCGGCGCGCGACGCCGAGCCCCGGAGCCGTGGGAAGCGTGACCCGGCCGCCCGTTATCGAGGCGCCGGTGAACGGGTCGCGTTTGAGCAGCGCGGCGCCGTCCAGGTCCACCACGTCGAGCAGCGGCGTGAAATGCGCCGCCGCGGTAATGCCGATCGACGTTTCGATCATGCAGCCCACCATCACCATCATGTGATGGGCGCGCGCCACCGCGATCATCCGCAGCGCCTCGCGCAGCGAGCCGCACTTGGCCAGCTTGATGTTGATCCCGTCCACCGCGCCGACCAGCCGCGGAATGTCGGCCGCCGTCCGGCACGACTCATCCGCGATGATCGGCAGGTCGCTCGCGCGGCGCACCCGCGCGAGTCCCCCGAGGTCGTCGGGGGGCAGCGGCTGCTCGATCAGCTCGACGCCGAATTCCTTCAGCATCGGCAGCGACGCGATCGCCTGCGTCGCCGTCCAGCCGCAATTCGCGTCCACGCGGATCTTCTTGTCCGTCGCCTCGCGCACCGCGCGCAGGATCCGCGCGTCGTCCGCGGTGCCGACCTTGACCTTCAGGATCGGGTACTGCGCGGCCTCCTTCACCTTCTGCTTGATCACGTCGGGCTCGTCGATGCCGATCGTGAACGAGCTCGCCGGCGCCTTGGCCGGATCGAGCCCCCACAGCTTCCACACCGGCACGCCGAGCCGCTTGCCGACCAGGTCGTGCAGCGCGGCCGAGACCGCGACGCGCGCGGCCGCGTTGTGCTTGATGCTGTTCCACATCTTCCATTCGATCGTCTCGAGATCGAACGGGTCCGCGTCCCGGAGCAGCGGGGCCAGGCGGCCCAGCGTCGCCACCACCGTGTCGGCCGTCTCGCCGTAGTAGGACGACGGATTCGCCTCGCCCCAGCCTTCGGCCCCGTCCTGGTCGGTGAGGCGCACCCACACCGCGCGATAGGCGTGCTGCGTGCCGCGCGCGATCCCGAACGGATGCGCGGTCTCGAGCTCCAGGACTTCGTGCGTCAGCTTCAACGTCATGACGTCAGCTTCCTCTCTCTCCGAGCGCCAGCACGTGCTGCGCGGCGGCCTCGGCCATCCGCACCGGATCGTAACCACCCTCCAGGACCGACAGCGCCGGAACGCCCGCGGTGCGCGCGGCGATCTCGCGCGTGATCCGGGCGAAATCCGCCGGCTCGAGCGTGAACCCGCCGATCGGATCGCCCCTGAGCGCGTCGAACCCCGCCGAGTGGATCACCAGAGCCGGCGCGAAGCCCTCGAGGGCCCGGTCCACCGCCCCGAGCAGGTCGGCGACGTACGTGGCGGCCTGGAGCCCCGGCGGCCGTGGCACGTGGAACAGGTTGCCGCACCCGACGTCGTCCGCGAGCCCGGTGCCCGGATAGAACGGCCACTGGTGCAGCGACACGTAGCGGATGCGAGGCTCCTCGCGCACCGCGTCGGCCGTGCCGTTGCCGTGATGCACGTCCCAGTCCGCGATCAGCACCCGCGCGGCGCCCAGCCGATCGAGCGCGACGCGCGCTGCGATCGCGGCGTTGCTCAGCAGGCAGAACCCCATCGCGCGCGTCGGCGTCGCGTGGTGCCCCGGCGGCCGCACGGCGCAGAACGAGGCACCCTCGCCCCTCATCGCGCGCTCGGCGGCCAGGACCGCGGCGCCCGCCGCGCGGCGCGCCGCCTCGAGCGATCCCGGGCCCACGGCCGTGTCGGGGTCCAGCCAGCCACCCCCCGCCGCCTCGATCCGCTCCAGCCGCGCGAGGTGCGCCTCCGAGTGCACGAGCGCAAGATCCGGCTCACTCGCGCGCGGCGCCTCGATCCACACACCGAGCCCCGCGCGCACGACGTCCGACTCCAGGCGTGAGCGGATCGCCTCGAGCCGGGCGCGCGATTCGGGATGACCGGGACCGTTGTCGTGAAGCAGGCAGGCGGGATGTGTGATGAGGCCGACGGTCCGTCCGCCCGCGCCACCCGGCGCCATCAATACGGCTTTGGGCCCGCGCGCGCTTCCCGGGCCGCGCCGCGCAGGCGGACGATCTCGCCCACCAGCTCGCGGCGGGCCTCCTCCACCGCGTCGAGCGCGATCATCCAGCGGCGGTACGCCACGACCAGGGTGCCCGCGGCGGCGAGCAGCAGCAGGCCGACCCAGACCACGACGCTGCGGCCGAGCAACTGTCCGAGGAAGATGGACCCGGCACCGTCGATCAGCAGGACGACGAAGCCGACCGCGAAGACGACGCGCGCCGTCCGCCGCTTCGTCACCGGACCGGGCGCCGCCTCCGCGCGAGCACGATGAGGGCGGTGCCCGGCTTCACGCCGAGCGCCTCGAGCGTGCGCCGCTCGTCCGGCAACCGCGCCCCACCCCGCTTGACCTCGTAATCGCCCGCCCGCGCCGCGTCGATGCCGCACGCCGTCAGCGCCAGCGCCTTGACCTGCGCC
>JBIOIA010000031.1:0-18399 GCA_044449445.1 Gemmatimonadales bacterium | reverse complement strand
GGGTTCGGGCAGCGCTCGGCGCCGACGCTGGTGATCCGCGGCGGCTTCGGAGAGTTCCGCAACCAGCCGCCCACCAGCCTGGCGGCCCAGGCACGCAGCGCGACCGGACTGGCGCAGTCGTCGGCGGAAATCGCGTGCGCCGGCGGCGGCGTTCCGACGCCGGACTGGAGCCAGTACGCGGGAGACCCGGCGGCGATTCCCGTGGAGTGCGCGTCGGCCGGACCACTGCCGGGCTCGGGGTTCGAGGTCGCGCGGCCCGTGAGCCTGTTCGCCCCCGGTTTCGAGACTCCCCGCGCGTGGCGCGGCTCGCTGGGCATCGAGAAGCGGCTGACGCAGATCTTCCGGCTCACGGTCGATGCCAGTGTTGCGCGCGGCGTCGCGCAGACCGGCTACAGCGACCTCAACCTGAACCTGGCGAACGCCAAGGGGTTCACGCTCCCCGACGAGGGCAACCGCCCGGTCTACGTGGGCGTGCGGGACATCGCGCCGGCGACGGGGGCGACCAACCTCATCGCCTCGCGCCTGGATACGGTCTTCGGGCGCGTGATCGAGGCGACCTCGAACCTCGAGTCGCGCTCGTTCCAGATCACGACCGGCATCGGCGGCGTCGTGGGCCCCGGGATCCAGCTCAACCTCTCGTACACCTGGCAGCGCGCGCGCGACGAGCAGTCGGGCGCGCGCGGCGGCACCACCGCCGGCGATCCCAACGTGATCGAGTGGGCGCGCAGCGATTACGAGCGGCAGCACGCCTTCCTCGCGACCATCACGTACCCGGTGTCGCAGTCGGTCGAGATCACCTCCATCGGGCGCCTGACGTCGGGCGCGCCGTTCACGCCGATGGTCGGCGGCGACATCAACGGCGACGGCGCGCGCAACGACCGCGCGTTCATCTACGCGCCGGGCACGGCGACCGCCACGGCCCAGGCCATGCAGCAGCTGCTGGCGGTGGCGCCGAGCGGCGTGCGCTCCTGCCTGCTCGCGCAGGTCGGCGACGTCGCGCTGCGCAACTCGTGCACCGGGCCCTGGCAGGGCACGCTCGACTTCCAGCTCAACTGGCGCCCGGCGATGCTCGGCCTCAACCGCCGGCTGACGGTCTCGGTCGTGACCGTGAACTTCCTGCACGGCCTCGACGAGCTGCTGCACGGCGTGAACGGCGAGCTGGGCTGGGGACTCTCGACGCGACCGGACAACACGCTGCTGTACGTGGTGGGCTTCGACTCGACGGCGCGGCGCTACAGCTACCAGGTGAACGAGCGCTTCGGCGCCACGTACGGCACGGCCAACGCGTTCCGTCCGCCGTTCCAGGTCGGCATCCAGATGCGCATGACGATCGGGCCCGACCGGGTGCGGCAGGCGCTGGATGCCATGCGCCAGGGCGGTTCGCGCGGGTTCGGAGGCATGGGGTTCCGCGGCCCGGTGTTCAACCTCGAGACCATGATTTCGCGGATCGACTCGGCCCTGCCGAATCCGGCCGGTGTCGTGCTGGGGATGAAGGACTCGCTCGGCCTCGATTCGACCCAGGTGAGCCTGCTCGAGCCGATCCGCGACTCGCTCGCATCCCGTAACCGCGTGCGCGTGGATTCGCTGCGCGGCGTGGCTCAGCGCGCCGGCGGCAACAGCGCCGACGTGATCCGCCTGATGCCGACGCTCCGGCCCCTGTTCACGGACGCGCGCAACGACGTCGCGCAGTCGGTCGTGACCGTCCGGGCGATCCTGAGGCCGGAGCAGTGGGCGAAAGTGCCCGAGTCGGTGCGGAACTTCCAGGCGCAGCCGCCGCGTCCGGCCCCGGGCCAGAACTTCCGGTTCAACGAACGGCCGTAACCTCGACGTCGAAGGCCGCCGTCCGGACCGCCCCGTCGAGCCGGACCTGTACCCAGATGCGATAGCGACCGGGCGACGGAAACGCGTACGGGAACTGGAATGCGCCGGGGAGTCTCTCGCCGGACATCGCGGCCATGGCGGCGGCATCCCGGCTGAGCTTCGTCCTGATCGCGCCGCGTGCGGTGTCGGCCGGCGTCCAGGCGAGCAGCGCCTGCTGCGCGCCGAGCGAGGTCGTGCCGAGCGGATGCAGGTGGACGAACACGCCGCCGTCCGCGCGCATCACCACCGCGTGAGCCGCCATGCCGAGGTACGGCTCGACGTCCTGCGAGCGTCCCGTCGAATCGCGCACCACGAACCGAAGCAGGGTATCCGCGCCCGTGACGTGCGGCGCGAGCGCGCCGAGCCACACCATGGTCGCGCCGCCCCCGAGGGGTGCGGATGCGCCCTCGGCCGGCCCTTCGTACACCGCGTCGTCCGGATCGCCCGGCGCCGAGCTCCGGATCCCGGGGCCCAGCGTCAACGACTCCACGATCGTTTCCGCGAACCCGCTCTCGTGCACCACGTCGGCGAACACGTCGTACCCGCCGGCAGGGAGCGGCGGCAGGGTCGCCACGAACGTGAGGGAGTCAGTCATGACGGGATGCAGGTGGGCGAATGCGTCAAGGTCGTCCGCCCTGATCAGGAACAGGTGCATCAGCTTGCCGTGGTCGGGCACGAACGGCGTCCACGTGCGCACGCGCGCCTCGGCGGGATCGATCGCGAGCCTGAGGATTCTCGAATAGCCTGAGTCGCGCACGGTGACGCTCGCCCGCTCGGGCCGGAACAGTGCCGCAGCATACGAGCGTTGCTCGGCGTTCCACCACACCCGGCCGCCCGAGAGGATCAGGACGATGCCGGCGACCGCGATCCAGCGTGCGCGCCGCCCGCGCCGCCGCGCCGCCGCGTCGGGCACCTGGCCCGGTGCGAGCGTCGCCTCGCGAGTTCCCGCGCCCACGATGGTCACCATGCCGGCGGCGAGGAAGATCCCCAGCGCGGCGAGTATCCAGGCGAGCCCCTTCTGCATGCCGAGCACGCTCGTCGCGACGGCCGTGTAGGGGACGACCGCCGTGCCCTCGCCGGCCGTCCCCGTGACCCGCACCAGCACGGCGTACGAGCCTTGCCGCATGATCCACAGCTGGAGCGACCACAGCGAGGAATCGCCCGGCACGCGGGCGGCCTGGTCCGGCGGCGGCGCGCCGCGATCGCCGCCGTTCCAGATCCGCGGCGTGGCGCTCACGTGCTCGGCGGCGCACGCGTGGCGCTCGCTCCCGCATCCCAGGATCCGCACCACGATCTCGGCGCGCGCCGGAATGACGAGCGGTGCGCGGATCTGCACGCGCACCGCGTAGGGACCCGCCATGCCCTCGAACCAGGTGTCCGGGCTGCCGACGTGGGCCGAAGTGACGAGCGCGGCCGCGAGCACGCCGGCGAGGGCGAGGGTGAGCCGCGCCGGACTCACCGCCTGACCCGCGCCATCCAGGAGCCCCACCACAGGCCGGCCCGGCTCGAGACGGCGCCGATCAGGATGGCGATCGCGAGTCCGAGCGCGAGCCTCAAGGCCGGCGGCTCGCCGAGGATCGGCGCACCCTGGCCATCCCAGAAGGAATCCTGCCACGGGCCGCGCCGCGAGAAGTACGGCCACTCGCGCGCGTTGAACAGCCAGTTGTGCGCGGGTCCCTTCACCATGAACGTGGAGAACGGGTACTGCACGGCGAACAGCAGCAGCACGAACGTCGCGCCGAGCGCGAGCGAGACGAGCCATGGATTTCTGCCCTCGAGCTTCCGGCGCACGAGATCCATGCCGAAAGCGGGCACGATGAGCCAGGTCGGGAAGTACGGCGGCCAGAAATAGGTGCGGGGATTCCAGATCGGGGCGAGCCGCGGCGTGGCGGGCGCGTGCCGCAGGATCTGGCCCATCGCGAGCCAGATGGCCATGAAGACCAGCGCGGCGGCGGTCGCCGGGTACTTGAGGCGCCCGGCGCGCGAGTATCCGACCAGCATGACGGGGAAGACGAGCGCCCACACGCGGTAGAACTGCGGCCAGTGCTGGGCGTTCGGCCACGAGTACTCGAGCGTCCCCGCGCCGAAGATGAGGCACATGACGCCGCCGGCGGCGGCGTACAGCCACGCGTCCCGGCGCTCCTCGCGCGCTCCGGCCGCGCGGTTCTGCGCTTGGGCCGCGATGGCCAGCGCCCCGACCACGATGCCGAGCATGCCCCAGAACAGCACCATGTGCGGCGGGCTGACGATCTTGACGTCGAGGCCGTACGCGTTGTGCCACCAGTCGTCGAACGGCGCGGATGCGAGCATCGCGAACGTGCCCCAGATCGCGATCCAGGCACCGAGCGGCCCCCGGAAGCCCCAGAAGCGCACGCTCGCCGCGCGCGCGTCGTCGCCTGCGAACGTGGTGCGGAGCACCACCCAGCCGCACGACAGGCCGGCCAGGAGACCGCTCGCGTACTCGAGCATGTGGGGCGGGGCCCAGAAGGTGTCGCGGCCGATGCTCATGTGCCACGAGATGTCCCACATCAGGCCCGTGACGATCCCCGTCGCGCTCGCGAGGATCGCCGCGGTGAACCAGGTGCCGTCCGCGCGCGCGGACGGACGGTCGGCGCTCAGGACTTCCGCTTCGCCTTGCGCCGCTTCGCCGCGGGCTTGTGGACCGTCGCGACGTACTTCTCGGCGGCCTTGAGCGCCTTGCGCTTGCCGCCGTTCGTGACGTCACCGAAGAAACGGGTGTGCCGCGCGCCGTAACCCCCGTCGCGGCGGACGTGGTAGCCGACGCGCACGAACCAGCCGTGCGTGCGCGTGGAAGGTTGGTCGATCCGGCTGATGCCGTAACGGGTCGAGCGGCGGCGTCGCGTGCGCTTTTTCATTGGGTACCGGCTAACGGGAGAAAGGTCGTCGGAAATCCCGGGGTCGTGAACGTCTGCCACGAACAATCGCGGCACCGGGCGCCTCGCGCAAGCGCCCACGCCGCCGGTGCCTAACTAACCCGGCTGGTCGGCGTTCTCCGCTACCAGCCACCGTTTCGCCTCCTCGATGTCCCGGCACACCTTGAACGACCGTCCCGACACCAGCTTGATCGCCGTGAAGGCGACGCGCTGGACGCCCGACATGCCCGCGACCACGGCGGCCTTCACGTACGGCGCGTCGTGCTTCGCGAGGTCCTGCAGCGCGCCGACGATCGACGGCATGAACGCGGACCCCTTGATGTAGGTGATCGTCAGCAGCGAGCCCAGCGGCTGGGTGGCGACGAACGCCCTGGCCTCTGCGATTGCTACGAGTGCGACGGCGGGGTCGCGGATACCGGAGAAGTCGAGCAGGAGGATGCGGTGGCCCTGGTACTCGATGAAGCGGGTACGGCCCTTGCTGTCATCGGTGCTCATCGAGCACCTCGCGCACCATGCCGAGCAGTGCCGAAGGCGTGAACGGCTTCTGGAGGAACGGCAGGCCGGATTCCTGGACGCCGTGCTGGATGACCGCGTCCTCGTTGTACCCCGACACGAACAGGAGCGCCATGTCGGGCCGCGTCGCGCCCAGCGCCTCGGCGAGCGCGCGTCCGCCCATCTCGGGCATGACGACGTCGGTGAGCAGCAGGTGAATGGGACCATCGTAGGCGTTCGCGAGCTTCACGGCTTCAGCGCCGTTCCCGGCCTCGAGCACGTGGTAGCCCTGGTCCACCAGCGAGCGGCGTCCCAGGTCGCGCACCGCTCGATCGTCCTCGACCAGGAGCACCGTCTCGGTGCCGCGCAGCGACTCCTTGAGGATGCTCGCCGCGGCCGGCGCGGCCGCCGGCGCCCCGGCCTGCGGCAGGTGCACGGTGAACGTCGTGCCGGCGCCGGGCTCGCTCTCGACCCAGATGTATCCGCCGCTCTGCTTGATGATGCCGTAGATCGTGGCGAGCCCGAGCCCGGTCCCCTGGCCCCGTTCCTTGGTAGTGAAGAACGGCTCGAAGAGGCGGCGGCGCGTCTCCGCGTCCATGCCCGTGCCCGTGTCGGCGATGCGCAGCACGACGTAGGGCCCCGGAGCGACCGGCATCTTGCTGCTGTGGCTGCGGACCTCGCGCTCGTCCGCGAGCCCGGTCTCGATCGAGAGCACGCCGCCCTGCGGCATCGCGTCGCGCGCGTTGACGGCGAGGTTCACGATGACCTGCTCGATCTGGCTGGGGTCGGCGCGCACTGCGCCGAGGCCGGGCGCCAGGCGCGTCTTCAGCACGATGTGCTCGCCGATGAGCCGGCGCAGCAGTCGTTCCATCTCGGCCACGACGCCGTTGAGGTCGAGGAGGCGGGGCTGGAGCACCTGCCGCCGGCTGAAGGCCAGCAGCTGGCGCGTGAGGCCGGCGGCCTTGAGCGCGGCGCCGCGCACCTGCTCGGCGTCCTCGCGGGCCGGATGGTCCGCGCCGAGCGCGAACAGCACGAAGTCCACGTAGCTGAGGATCGCCGTCAGCAGGTTGTTGAAATCGTGGGCGATGCCGCCGGCCAGGCGGCCCACCTCCTCCATCTTCTGAGCCTGGCGCAGCTGCTCCTGGAGCTCGCGCTCGACCGTCACGTCACGCTGCAGCTCGACGAAGTGCGTGATCACGCCGCGCTCGTCGCGCAGCGGCGTGATCACCACCTCGGCGGTATAGTGTTCGCCGCTCTTCTTGGCGTTCACGAGCATGCCCGTGTAGACGTCTCCGGCCAGCAGCGTCTCCCAGATCTTGCGATACACATCCGCGTCGTGGACGCCGCTGCGCAGCAGCCGCGGCGTCTGGCCGATGGCCTCCCCGCGCGTGAAGCCCGTCACGCGCTCGAACGTCGGGTTGACGTACTCGATCGTGCCGTCGCGATCGGTGATGACTGCGATCTCGGCCACCTGGCGCATCGCGGCCCCGAGAAACGCGAGCTCGGCGTCGGCCTTGCGGCGCGCTTCCTCGGCGCGCTTGCGCTCGATCGTCATCGCGATCTGCGTCGAGACGAACCGCAGGATGGCGAGCTCGGGTTCGCCGTAGGTCTCGCCCTCCGCGTAGGTCTGTACCGCGAGCACGCCGATCGTGCGGCCGCCGGTGACGAGCGGCACGCCGAGCCAGTAGGCGGACGGGGCGCCGATCAGCTCCACTTCGCCTCGCTTCAGCAAGTCGGCGACCGCCTCCGGCGTGCCGAGCAGCGGCTGGCCGGTGCGCAGCACGTACTCGGTCAGGCCGCGGCCCGGCGTGCGACGCTGCGGCACGCTGTCGCGCTCGTCCACGAAGTACGGGAAGCTGATCGTGCCCTGGGCGGCGTCGTAGAGCGAGATGTAGAAGTTCCGCGCCGGCATGAGCTCGCCCACGATGCGATGGATGGCGGCCAGCAGCTGGGGCAGGCCGGGCGCCTGGCTCGCGGCCTCCGAGATGTGGTAGAGGGCGGTCTGCACGTGCTCCGCGCGCCGGCGCGACGTGACGTCGCGAATGATGCCCGTGAAGAGCCGCTTGCCGTCCGCGGTGTATTCGCTCAACGAGATCTCGAGGGCGATCTCGGTGCCGTCGCGGCGCCGGCCCTTGAGCGACACGCCGGTCCATGGAAAGTGCCGCTGCCCGGTCGCGAGATAGCGGTCGAGCGACGCGACGTGCGAGGACGCCAGGCGGTCGGGCATGAGCAGCGTCAGGGGCTTGTCGATCAGCTCGGCGGAGCTCCAGCCGAACAGCCGCTCGGCGGCGGGATTCACAAACCGGATGCGGCTCGTCGAGTCGATCGTGATGATGCCGTCGCTCGCCGACTCCGTAACGACGCGGTACAGCGCCTCGCTGGCGCGGAGCGCTTCCTCCACCCGGCGGTGCTCGGTGACGTCGCGGTAGTTGGTCACGACCGCCCCGACCGTGGGGTCATCCAGGCGATTGACGCTCACCGCTTCGATGGTCCGCCACGAGCCGTCCTTGTGCGCGCAGCGCACCGCGCCCGAGACCGGCACGCCGGGGCGGGCGCGGATGGTCCCGAACAGCTCGCGGGCTTTCGCCACGTCGTCCGGGTGCACCAGCTCGAAGCACAGCCGCCCCGTCATCTGGGTTTCGCTGAAACCGAACAGGTTGGCGACGCCGTGTCCGGCGCTCCTGATCCGGCCGTCCGCGTCGAGCAGCGCGATCGCCTCGCTGCTGTGCTCGACCAGCACGCGGAAGCGCTGCTCGGCGTCGCGCTGGTGGCTGATGAGGCCCAGGCACAGGCCTGCCAGCTCGAGCGCGAGCCGCTCCCAGTTGCGGCGTTCCTTGCCCGGCGGCGGTGCGGGCGGCGCTTCGCGCACCGGCGCCACGACCCGAGCGCGGTTGTCGCCGTTGCAGCACACCCACCTCGAGCCGGGCGCGATCGGCCAGTGCCAGCCGCGCAGCAGGTCGACGAGGATGTCGGACTCCTGCTGCTTCGGTGTCCCGGTGGACACGCGCGGCTCGAGCCGGTCGGTGCCCGTCGCCTCCCAGAGCGTGACGGTCCGGCCGCCGAGCGCGGCGCTGGCCTGCCGCAGGATCTCGCGGTACGGTTGCTCGTTGAACATGAAGGTCAAGCCGAAATATGCGCTGCGGCGGGGAGAAGGCCAGCAGGGCGGGACTACACCTCAGATCGGCTTGGCGCCGCCGTTCTCGTCCGAAACGAGGCTGCGCACATCGTCCGGTACGCTGGTCGGCCGGCCCGTGCGCGAGTCCACCGGCACCCAAAACGTGCGGGCCTTCACGACCAGCTTCCGGTCGTCGGCACGCACGATCTCGGTGTGCCGCTCGAACGTGTTGCGCGAAGCGGGTCCGACCCAGGTGCGCGCGATGAGCCGGTCACCCGCGTGTGCGGCCCGCTTGTAGTCGATCTCGTGCCGGACTACGACCCAGGCGAGGCCTTCCTGCTGCAGATGACTCGTGAGCGCGCGCCAGTGCGCAACGGCCGCATCCTGGACCCACCGCACGTAGACGACGTTGTTGACGTGGCCCAGCACGTCGATGTCGCCCGGCACCACGGTGAGCGGGAGCTCGAAGGGATCGGTCACGCCCGCGCCCGACCTCCCGCTACAACCGCGGCGCGACGCGCGTCTGCGCCTCGGCGGAGGTCTGCACCTCCAGGACTTCGAACGTGATGATGTCCTGCCACTTGGCAATCCACTGGTCGAGCTTCGCCCGCTCGCCCTTCATCACCTGGTAGCAGGCCGTGAGGTCCGCGGTGATCCAGCTCGTCACGTACTCCAGCCCGGTCGGCGTTTGGCGGCCCTGCTCGCGCATGCGCCGGTAGACGGGGAGCGGATCGCCGTTGTTGAAGTGCTCGATGCAGAGAAAGTGCGCCATGGTCAGCTCCATCCGCGGGACTTGGCGGCCGATGCGACGAGCGCGGCCGCCCCGTCGTACCCAAGCCAGCCGGTGTTCAGCACCATGTGGTAGTTGGCCGGATCCTCGCGGCGTCGCTGATACCAGCGCTGCACGTAGCGGTCGCGGTCCGCGTCCGTCGCGTCGGTGGTCTGGGCCGCCTCCCGTTCGGGTACGCCGAGCCGCTGCATGATGGTGCGCACGCGCGTCTCGCGCGGGGCGACGACGTAGACGTGCAGGGCGGTGTCCGGGCTCGCGCCCCAGAGCACGGCCTGCGCGCCGCGTCCGACCAGCACGACCCGTCCGTGCTGGGCCGCCTCGGCGATCACGAGCTCGGTGACCCGCACGATCTGCTCTTCGGCCGGTTCCTCTTCGGTGGCGATGGCCGTGGCGGCGGGTCCCGTCGCGATCTGCGTCACGTACGCCTCCGGCGAGGCGCTCGCCAGCGTGCGCACCAGGCGCTGCATGAGCGAGGGCACGCGCTCTTCCTGGGCGGCCACCGTCGCGACGGGCAGGTGCGCGCGCTCGGCCACCTGCTGGACGAACTCGTTGTCGATCAGCGTCCAGCCGAGCGTCTCTGCGACGAGCCGCGCGACGGCCGAGCCCCCGGCGCCATACTGCCGCGTGATGGTAATGACGCTCATGCGGGCCTTCTCACTTCCCGCTGACGACCACTGCCGCCTGCCCCCGCCGCCCTATTGGTGCTGCCTGAGGTTGTTCCGCAGCGCGTTGATGTCGAGCAGCGGCACGCCACCCTGGGTCGGCACCATGATGACCAGGTTGTTCGAGTTCTTCATGTCGTGCAGCACCTCGAGGTACTGCTTCATCAGCTGCTCGGGCGTGAGCGTCTGATTGAGCAGCCGCTGCTGCTCCGACTGGAGCCGCGCGACCTCGACCCGGTGCCGCTCGGTCTCGATCTGCTGTTCCTGCGCGATCTTGTTGTTGATCGCCGCGACGACCTGCGCCGGCGGCTCCAGGTTGCGCAGGAAGAACGTCGTCACGCTGGCGATGCGGAACGGCGGGCCGCCGGCCCTGGGGCGGGTGACGAGCGCCGAGTCCACCAGCGACTCCATGGTCTGGGCGATGAGTGTGCGCTTGCTGATGTCGTTGATCGTGAAGCGCACCATGCCGTCGCGCACGCCCTGGCGGATCGCGTTGCGCACCGCGCTGTGGATCTGGTCCTCGTTCCCGATTTCGGTAAAAATGCGCGGTGCCGCCTGGGGATCGATCTGCCAGCGCAGGCCGGCGTCCACCTGCATGGCCATCTGCTCGCTGGAGAGCGCGTCCATCGTCTCGCGCTGCTCGCCGGCCTCCGGGAACTGCTCCTCGCGCGTCGAGTAGCGCTCGATCTCGGACCATGGCGTCACCAGTCGGATGCCCGGGAGCAGAGGTGTCGGGTCCACGGTGCCGAAGGCGTGCCGCACGCCGACTTCGCCCGGAGCGATCACGACCATCATGGCCGTGACCCCGAGCAGCACGCCGAGCGTCAGGCCGATGATGCCGAACGTCCGGAGCACGCCCGCGCTCTTGTTCTCCTTCCACGCGGCCGCGACGAGAATGAGCACGATGCCGAGCACGGCGAGGAAGCCGCCGAAAATGAGCTTGCTCATGGAAACCCCAGGTTGGAGTGGTCAGGCGAAGGGGGTGCTGCCTCCGCTCGGCTTGTTGAAGCCCGGGCCGGGGCGGTCCGAGCGCGCGCGGACGTAGCCGACCTCCTCGTTGCGCGCGATGCGCTTGTGCGCCGCGAGCCCCTCGAGCACGAGCTCGCAGCCGGCGACGAGCGCGCCGGGGTCCTTGCGGCCGGCCAGCCCGGCCTGCGCCACCAGGTCCACGAGACCCGGCACGACGTCGAAACCCTGCAGCAGCACCTCGGCCCGCTCGTCGTGCGCCACCTTCAGCGCGCCGCCCTCGTCGAACCAGTGCACGACGTCGTCGGTGTTCGCGCCGCCGAGGCGCTCCTCGAAGCACGCGCCCGCGGCGCGCCGGATCAGGTCGCGCGCGATCGCATCGCCGCCCTGGAGCTCGCCCTCGTACTCGAGCTCGAGCTTGCCGGTGATCGCCGGAATCGCCGCGTAGATGTCGGAGAGCCGCGCGACCGTGGCCTTCTCGCCCGCCACGAGCGCGCGGCGCTCGGCGTTCGATACGACGTTCTCGATCGCCGAGATCGGCAGGCGCTGCGAAACGCCGCTGCGGCGGTCGATGCGCTTGTCGGTGCGGGCTTCGAATGCCACGCGCTCGACCACTTCGGCGACGAAGTCGGGCACGACCACCGGGAGCCTGCCGCGCTCGGTCCACGCCTCCTGCTCGGTGATCTCCATGCCGAGCTCGAGCTCGCGCGGATAGTGCGTCTGGATCTCCGAGCCGATGCGGTCCTTGAGCGGCGTGATGATCTTGCCGCGCGCGGTATAGTCCTCGGGGTTGGCCGTGAACACGAGCGCGACGTCGAGGCCGAGCCGGATCGGATAGCCTTTGATCTGGACGTCGCCTTCCTGCATGATGTTGAAGAGTCCCACCTGGATCTTCGCGGCGAGGTCGGGCAGCTCGTTGATGGCGAAGATGCCGCGGTTGGCGCGCGGCAGCAGCCCGTAGTGGATCGTCAGCTCGTCGGAGAGCAGGTGCCCGCCGCGCGCCGCCTTGATCGGGTCCACGTCACCGATGATGTCGGCGATCGTCACGTCGGGCGTCGCGAGCTTTTCGATATAGCGCTGGCCGCGCGGCACCCACGCGACCGGGGCGTCGTCGCCCTGCTCCTCGATCAGTGACCGGCCGTGCTTCGAGATCGGCGCGAACGGATCGTCGTTGACCTCGCTCCCCGCCAGGATCGGGATCTCCTCGTCCAGCAGGTCCATCAACCCGCGGATGATGCGGCTTTTCGCCTGGCCGCGCAGGCCGAGCAGGATGAAGTTGTGCCGCGAGAGCACGGCGTTCACGATCTGCGGGACGACGGTGTCCTCGTAGCCGACGATGCCCGGGAAGACCGGGAGGTTCGATTCGAGGCGGCACAGCAGGTTCTCGCGCAGCTCGTCCTTCACCGAACGGCCGCGCCGCGAGGCCCAGACGGTCTGTTTCAGCTCGCGCAGCGTCGAGGGCTTGGTCATGACGGGAAAGGTACCGCTTCTCAGTCGGCCGGCGCGACCTCGACGAGGTTGTCGTAGAACGTCGCCCCGCGGCCCATGTCGGTCAGGGCGACCGACGTGGTCTCGTTCGCGTTCATTCCGTCCTGCGCGAAGCGCCCCCACCAGATGGACGGCGCCTGCACGACGCCGCGCTTGACCTCGGCGGTGACGACGGCCGTGGCGCGGAATCCGCCCCGATCGTTGAAGATCCGCACCTGGAGCCCGTCGCTGATGCCGCGCGGGGCGGCGTCGTCGGGATGGAGCCGGAGCGTCGGCGAGCCCGCCTTCTTCCGCAGCGAGTCCACGTTGACGAACGTGGAGTTGAGGAACTGGTGCGCCGGCGGCGAGAGCAGCGTCAGCGGAAAGCGCCGGGCGAGGTCGGGCGCGCTCTCGCGGGATTCCCTGGGCGGCAGCCAGGTCGGCACGGGGTCCAGCCCCAGCTTCTCCAGGCGCTCCGAGAACAGCTCGCACTTGCCGGAGGGCGTCGCGAAAGAGCCCTCGGCGTACGGCGCGAACGGCGTGGGCAGCGCGAGCCGCATCCAGCCCTTTTCCTTCAGCTCTTCGAACGAAATGCCCGCGAGATTCCCGTGGCCGCCGCCCAGGGCCTGGCGGATCATGTCCTCGTCGCTATCCCTGAAGCACGGCTCGGTGAATCCCATGCGCGCGGCGAGCCGGCGGAAGATCTCGCTGTTGGGCAGCGCCTCGCCCACCGGCTCGATGCTGGGCTGGTTGAGCGTGACGTAGTAGTGGCCGTAGGCGCCGTGCAGGTCCCAGTGCTCGAGCTGCGTCGTCGCGGGCAGCACGACGTCGGCGAACATCGCGGTGTCGGTCAGGAAGTGATCGAGCACGACGAGGAACAGGTCCGCGCGCGAAAAACCCTGGCGCACCCGCGCGCGGTCGGGCGCGACCGCGCCGGGGTTCGAGTTGTACACGACGCACGCGGCGACCTGTGGGCCGCCCACGCCGGCGCCCTCCGCGTTCAGCGCCTCGGCGAGCCGGCTCATGTTGATCGTGCGCGTGGAGGGCGGCGAGAGCTCCGGCTTCTCGAGCGCCTGCTTGTCGAACTTGAAGGCCGCGCTCGTCGAGAGCTGCACGCCGCCGGCCGGGAGACGCCAGTGGCCGGCCACCGCGGGCAGCGCCGCGATCGCGCGCACGGCCATGCCGCCGCCGTAGTGGCGCTGGAGCCCGTAGTTGACGCGGATGAACGCCGGTCTTGCCCGGCCGTACTCGCGCGCGAGCTCCACGACGACGCGCTCCGGGATCTCGCAGATCTCCGCGACGCGCGCGGGCGTGAACTCGCGCGCGCGCGCCTCCAGCTGGCCCGCGCCGAGCGTGTGCTTCGCGAGGTAGTCGCGATCCGCGAGCTGCTCGGCGAACAGCACGTGCATCATGCCGAGGGCGAGCGCCGCGTCGGTGCCGGGCCGCACCATGATGTGCTGGTCGCATTGCTCGGTGGTGCGCGTGGTCAGCGGGTCGATCGCGACGATCCGGGCGCCCTTCTCGCGCGCCGCGCGCGCGAACGGCCACAGGTGCGGGTTCGACGTCAGCGTGTTGCTGCCCCAGATGAGGATCAGCTGCGCGTCGGCGATCTGCTCGGTGTCGGTTCCGATCTTCGCGCCGAGCGTCATCTCCAGCGCGACGCCTCCGGCCGACGAACAGATCGTACGGTCGAGCAGCGAGGCGCCTAACCGATGGAAGAAGCGCCTGTCCATCGAGGAGCCCTGGATCAGGCCCATCGTGCCCGCGTAGGAATACGGCAGCACGGCCTGCGGGCCGTGCTGCGAGACGACCGCCTTGAGCCGCGCGGCCACGAGGTCCAGGGCCTCGTCCCACGACACGGGCTGGAAGCGCCCCTGGCCCTTCGCGCCGGACCGCTTCAGCGGCCGGGTCAGCCGTTCCGGGTGATAGGTGCGTTCGAGGTAGCGATCGACTTTCGCGCACAGGAAGCCGCGCGTAACGGGATGATCCGGGTCGCCCTTCACGTCCACCGCCGTCCACTGGCGGCCGCCATTGCGCTCGATCGTGACGAGCATGGCGCAGGTGTCGGGGCAGTCGTGCGGGCAGGCGCCCCGCACGATCCGGCGTTCGGGCATGCGTGAACGGTAGGAGCGCGATGGCCCTGCCGCAACGCCCCTGCAAGCCATGCCGGCTCAAAGGCTTGTCGGAAACGACCATGCGGGGTTCGGGTACGTTTCGAGCGTCCGCAGGGCCTCCGTTCGGGCCCGGTCCAAGTGACCTAAGACCTTGACATGGCAAGGGCTTGTGCTACTTTTTCGGCCGGTTGAGGCCGGCGGCAGCGGCGCACGGACCTCAGGATCGCTCCCGCTGGTCTACATTCAAAGTTCAAGGAGATTCAATGAAGCGCGTCGCACTGGCCCTAGCAATTGTGGCCCTCGTTGCGTGCAAGAAGGGCGAAGAGGCTCCGGCCTCGACTCCCGCAGCGGCCCCGGCAGCGGCTGCCGCTCCCGCGATGGATTCATCGAAGATGGCGATGGATACGTCGAAGGGCGCGATGAAGGCCGACACCGCGAAGGGCGGCATGAAGAAGGGTGAGATGAAGGCTGGTGCCAAGAAGAGCGACTGAACCGCGCCGCGGTTCGGTTCACGGGGACCCGGGGCTGATGCTCCGGGTCCTCGTGCTTTTCAGGCCTGGTTCCTGAACCAGCGCCCGGTGCGTTCGGTCGCCTCGTCCGCGCTCACGACCGGTTTCCAGCCCAGCTCGCGCTCGGCGCGCGATGAGACGAAGGGATTCGAAGCGGAGAGGAACTGCACCGCGGTCTTGAGCGTCGCCATCGGGGCGGACGGGCGCACGAGTCGCGCGATCGAGTCGAGTGCCAGCGCCGCGTTCCACGCGAGTGCGTTCGGCACGCGGATCACCCGCAGCCTGACGCCGAGTCCGGAGGCGAAGCGCTCGAGAAACGCGCGCTGGGTCAGCGCGCCGTCGTTCGCCACGTTGAACGGCCCGGAGACGCCCGGCCGATCGAGCGCCAGGAGCGCGGCGGCGGCGACGTTGCCCGCGTACACGACGGAGAGCCGGTTGGCGCCGTCCCCGATCTGCATCGCGATGCCGCGACGCACCACGCGCGCCACGCGGATCGCGAACGTGCGGTCGCGTTCGCCGTAGATCACGCACGGCCTGAGCGCTACCGCCCGGAGGCCGGTCTCCTCGCACACCTTCCACAGCGCGAGCTCCGCCTCACGTTTCGAGCGTGCGTAGTGATCGCCGGGGAACAGCGGCCGCGCGAGCCCGAAGTCCTCGGTGACGCTCGAGGCGCCGCCGTCGTAGGTGGTACGCCGGCCGTACACGGCGACCGACGAGATGTGGACGAGGCGCCGGCCGGCTCGGCCGGCGGCGCGCGCGAGGCTTTCGGTGGGGACGACGTTGGCGGCGTGGTAGCGGTCCCATCCGCCGCGCGAGAGCACGACGGCGGCCGTGTGCACGGTGGCGTCCGAGGCCTCGACGCCGCGGTGCAGCGCGGCGGGATCCAGAAGGTCGCCCGGCAGCGGCACGGCGCCGAGTTCTTTCAGGCGCTCCGCCGCCGCATCGGAGCGTGCGAGGGCGAGCACGGCGTCGCCGCGAGCGATGAGTTGCTGGATGATGTGGCTGCCGACGAGACCCGTCCCGCCGGTCACGAACACCTTCACGGCGCGCGGAGCCAGCTCGCCAGTCGCACCGTTGCCTCGCCGCCCGCGTCGAGCTGGAGGCTCGCGCCATCCTCGACCTCGCTGCGCACCACTCCGAGCCCGATCCACGCGTCCACGGTGTTGCTCCACGCGGCGCTGGTCAGCCGTCCGACGCCGCGCCCGTCCCGTAGCAGGGCGAGGGGTGCGCGCGGCGGCGCGCGATCGAGCGCGAGCGCGGCGAGCCGCCGGTTGGCGTGGCCGCGGAAGTGGATGCGCGCGACCGTCTCCTGGCCGAGGTAACAGCCCTTGGTATAGGAGATCGCGCCCAACTCCTCGCAGCGCACCTCCTGCGGCAGCGTCCGGTCGTCGATCTCCGCGCCGAGGCGTGGAATGCCGGCCTCGATGCGGCACACCTCGAGCAGCGCAGCGCCGCCGGTGCGCGCGCCGTTCGCGAGCAGGTCATCCACGAACGCGCGGGACAGGGCCGCGGGCAGGACGACGTCCCATCCGACCGCGCCGCGCGCGACACTCGCCGCGACGACCGCTCGGCCGTTGGCCCAGGGCGCGAGCGCGGCGCCCGCGGTCGGCGCCTCGCCGAGCACGCGGCCGAGCACCTCGCCGGCACGCGCGCCGTACACGCCGATCGCAGCGTGGGTCGCGCTGATGTCTTCGGCGCGGCACAGGCGCGGCGGCAGCGAGCGGACCAGGATCTCCATGACGGCCGGCGCGACCTCGGCCGGCAGCTCGATCACGATCTGGTCCTCGAGCCGCGCGATCCACAGCGGCGCGACGATCATGCCCTTGTTGGTGAGCAGCGCGCCGAACAGCCTCGTGCCGTCGCCCGGCTTCACGACGTCGCACGTGACGAGTCCCTGGAGGCACGCGATCCGGCCGGTGCCGGTCAGGCGCAGCGCGGCCGAATCGTCACGCCGGACCACGACCGCGCCCGACTCGAGCGCGCGCCACTCTTCCAGAGCGGCGGCGCCCTGCGGCACGGGCGGTACGGCGGCATGCGTCACGGTCTCACCTCCACGGGGCGCCACAGCGGCTCGAGCTCCGCCGGCGCGTGTCCTTCGAAGGTATCCCACGTAAGGTCCGCCCCGGCAAGCGCCCCCGCCGGGTACGAAGTGGTCAACATGAGACAGCCGGCGCCCAGGGCGCGGGCGGCCAGCAGGCCGGGCGGCGAGTCCTCGACGGCCAGGGCGCGCCACGTCTCGCCCGGTTCGCGGTCGGCCAGCCGCGCGAGGGCGAGCCGGAATCCGGCGGGATCCGGCTTGGTGGTATGGGTGTCCTCCTGGCTGACGATCGCGCCGACGAGGTCCCGGATCCCCGCCAGAGCGAGGCCCTGCTCGATTTCGTGGCGCAGCGCGCCGCTCGCCACGGCGATCCGCGCCCGGCCTTCGGCTGCCCGCACGAACGCGCCCACGCCCGGAACCAGCGCGAGGTTGCCGCCCGCCAGCTCGGCGTAGCGCGCGGCTTTGCGCGCGACGAGCTCGCCGAGGGCATCCGGCGCGAGGTCCCTGCCGGCGCGCGCGAACGCCTTCCGGAACGCGGCCCGGTCGTCCGTGCCCACGAAGTCCTCGTAGTAGGCGGCTTCGGTCAACCCGATGCCGCGGTCCACGAGGACGTCCTTCAGGGCGAGGAAATGGACCGGCTCGTCGTCCACGATGACGCCGTTGTAGTCGAGCAGCAGCGCGTCCATCAGCGGAACCGGTGCTCGATCCAGTCGGCGATGCGCGGCCAGATCTCGGCTCGCGCGGCGGTGCTGACGATCGTGCGATTGTGCGTGAAGTTCTCGCTGAAGCCGTTCCTGCGACCGCACACCAGCAGTGTCTGGTCCCCGCCGCCTAACGATTCGAGCAGGTCGTTGCAGGCTGAGGGCGGGGCGATGAGGTCGCCGGCTCCGGCCACGGCAGCACCGGCGCCCTCACGCGCGCGGCCGCGGCGAGGTAGTCGGTGCCGTCCGTGCCGACCCAGCGGCCGCGCAGGTTCCACTCCATCCACTGACCCATGATGCCGCGGTGCTCGTCCTCGGGGCCGATGCGCAGCAGCCGCGCGGGAAAGCGGCCGAACACGCGTGTGACGCCGTAGCCCAGGGCGGCGAGCGGGACATGCCACGCGCCGGGCCTGGTCGGCGCCGGCGCGCCCGCCATCACGATGGCCGCGATGCGCGCCGACTCCGGATGGCCGAGCCCGGCGAAGGCGGCGGCGATGACTCCGCCCGCGCTGTGGCCGATCCACACCACGCGGTCCGCGCCGGTCGCGTCCAGGACGGCGCGCACCAGGGCCGGCGCGTCGCGGCGGATCCAGTCCTCGAAGCGCCACGCGGACGCGCGGCCCTGCTCGCCGGAGCGGCCGTGACCCCGCAGCTCCCCGACCCAGGCGTCGAAGCCACGCTCGGCGAGCCAGTGGGCGAGCCCGCGGCCTTTGGCGCCGAGAAAGAAGCGGCGATTGGAGAACGTGCCGTGCACGAGGAGAATCGGGGGCACGCCGGGCCGCGGCGCGGCC
>JBIOIA010000030.1:0-18769 GCA_044449445.1 Gemmatimonadales bacterium | reverse complement strand
GGTAGAGCTGGTCGCGCGCCCGCGTGACCTGCTGCACCGTCGTTTCGCTGGCGCGCTTCAGCGCCGCGACCAGCTTCTTCTCGATCTCGTGCGAGGCGACCAGCGCCTGGTTGCGCGCATTCTCGACCGGCTTCTCGAGCGTGCTGTCCAGCTTCGCCGCCTCGGCCTGGAGCGCGGCGTAACGCTCGGTGACGCTCGCGCGAAGCGCTGCGAGGGCGGTTGCGGCTTCCGCAGGAAGCTGCTCGCGCACGAGCCGCGACACCAGCGCTCCCTCCGGCGCCGCGAAGTCGGCCGGCGCGAGGCCGTAGCGCTCGAGCACCTTGTCCACCTTGGCCTCCACGAGGAAGCCGGAGAGCCGCGGGAGCCGCGCCGGCCTTGGCACGCTGAGCAGCTCGAACACCGGGCCGGTCTGCGCGAGATACGCCAGCTCGCCGGGGCCGCCGAAATACGCGACCGTCGGGAACACCGCCGCCTCGACCGCGGGTCTCAGGAGCACGTTGCCCGAGATCTTCTCGGGCGAGCCGGCGATGCTCTGCTCGATGTCCTTCAGCGACACGGCATGGCCGCCCCGGCGTGTCTCGAATCGATCGCCGGACACGATCTTGAGGCGGTCGCGCCCCTCCGCGGTCTCGACCATCAGCAGCGACAGGCCCTGGCCGACCTCGACCGGCACTTCGGCTCCCGCCTGCTTCAGCCGCTCGGCCTGTGTCGCCAGCGCGCGATCCAGCTCCGCGGCCTTCCGTGCGGCGCCGAGCAGCACGGGCGCGGCCACCGCCTTGAGCGCGCCGTCCCAGCCCCGCGCCACGACGACGCCGAACGGGCCGAGCAGCTCGGCCAGCGCGCGGGCGTAGGCCTCCGCCAGGTTGGTCCCGGGTTCGTAGGCGCGAGCCAGCCAGGCCAGCGCGTCGGTGCGGAAGTCGCTCTCCGGGAGCTGTGCTTCCAGCTCGGCCAGGGCGCGGCGTCCGTCCTCGCCGATCGTCTCGCGATAGGCCGGAAGCATCGGCGCGCCCTGGGGTCGCTCGCGCAGCACGATGCGCGCCGGGCGGCCGTCCTTGCCGATCACGGTGCAGTGGTTGATCTCGGTGAAGTCGTGATCGTCGCCCGCGACCCAGAACACGGGCACATGGGGCGTTCCCCGTGCGGTGAGCTCCGCGGCGAGGGCTGCCGCGCTCAGGCCCTTGAGGACGCCGTACAGAGGCCCGGTGAACAGGCCCGCCTGCTGGCCGGTCGTGACGGCCAGCGCGCCGCCCTGCATCAGCAGGTCGCGCGGCGCGGCCGCCGCGCCCTCGGCGAGCAGCGCTGCCGCGACGCGGGCGTCGGGCTTCCTTCCCTGCTGCGCGCGCGCCGAAGCGGCCAGGTCTCCCGCCACCTTTGCCCCGAGCGTCGAGACCTCGAAGCGGACGCTCACCGCTTCCTCGCCAGCACCAGCAGCCGCGGCGAACCGGCGGCGAACGGGGCGCCGTCGTAGTCGCCGAGGACGGCGTCGATTGCGAGCCCCGCGCCCCCGAGCATGCGCTCGAGGTCGGCACGCTCGTAGAGGCGCACCCGCTCCATGAAGCTCCGCCCCTCGCCCGCCACGTGAATCGTCTTGATCACGTACCGCCCATCCTTCTCCAGCCGACGCTCCTGCACCACGTTGCGCCCGTTGATCGACCGCTCGTCGCGTGGCACCAGCGTGGCGCGCACCTGTTGGGCGTTGAGAAAATCGAGCACGAACCGGCCGCCCGACTTCAGCACGCGCGCGACGTCCGCGATGACCTTCTCGTGCTCGGCGTCCTGCTCGAAGTAGCCGAAGCTGGTGAACAGGTTCACGACGGCGTCCACGACGCCCGTGCGCAGCGGCAGCACCCGGATGTCCGCTCGAACCAGTCGCGCCTCCTGCCAGCGCCGCTGGCCCGCGCGGAGCAGCGGCAGCGAGAGGTCCAACCCGACGACGCGCGCGCCGATGCGCGAGAGCGCCACGGCGTGCCGCCCCGCGCCGCACGCCAGGTCCACCACGCGATCGCCCTCGCGCACCACGCCGCGCGATTCGAGCAGCGCGGTGACACGCCCGGCCTCTTCATCGTCGCGGTGCGGGTAGAGCTCGAGGTATTCCTCGCCGAACCAGTGCTCGAACCATTCGCTCACCCGACGGCCTCGGTGATCACCTCGGCCTGGAATACCAGCAGCTCGGCCCGCCGGTCCCGCCACGCGTGGTCCGGCAGACCGGCCTTCCGGCACACCATGGTCAGAAGCGTCTCCCGGTCCCAGTCGTACTCGGTTGCGACCTGCGGCAGCAACACCCCCTGCCGCGCGCCCTTGCGCACGATCACACCGTCCCGCCCCACCTCGACGCCCTCGGGGCGCGCGGGCTTGGGCTCGGTCAGGACCGAGATCTCGATCGTGAGATCTTGCACCTCGTCGGCCGAAACCGGCGGAAAGCGTGGATCATCCCGCGCGGCCGCGACCGCCATCTCGGCCACGACCTGCCCGAGCGGCTGATCCGCCTCGAGGCGGCCGAGACAGCCCCGCAGCTCTTCGCCTCTGTACAACGTCACGAATGCACCCGCAGGCGCCTCGCCGCCCGGCACGTCGGGGTCGGGATACGGCTCGCCCCGGACCCACGAGCGAATGGCCTGCCTCGCCAGCTCGAGGAGCGCGGCGCGGGTCGTCTCAGGGATCGGCGCGATCAGGCGTACAGGCCCCGGAGCCGGTGCACCGCGGCGACCCGGTCGATCGCCAGCGTATACGCCGCGATCCGCATGTTGACGTTGTACTTCTTCGCCACGTCCACCACGTTGCGGAAACTGGTGGTCATGATCGTCGTGAGCCGGTTGTTGACCGTCTCCTCATCCCAGAAGTAGCCGCCGCGGTCCTGCACCCACTCGAAATAGCTGACCGTGACGCCGCCCGCATTCGCGAGGATGTCGGGCACCACGAAGATGCCCTTCCGGTCGAGGATCTCGTCGGCGCCGGCGACGGTCGGCCCGTTCGCGCCCTCGACGATGACTTTCGCCCGGATCTTGTCCGCGTTCTTGGCCGTGATCACGTTCTCCATCGCCGCGGGCACCAGCACTTCGCAGTCGAGCGCCAGCAGCTCGTCGTTGGTGATGGCCTGCGCGTTCTTGTAGCCCGACAGGTAGCGGTTCTTCTGGCGCCAGGCGAGCACGTCGGGGATGTCGAGCCCCTTCTCGTTGTAGATGCCGCCCTTCACGTCGCTCACCGCGACCACGCTGTAGCCGGCGCGATGCAGCAGGTCCGCCGAGACGGACCCGACGTTGCCGAAGCCCTGCACCGCCACGCGCGCGCCGGTCGCCGCCAGGCCGAGGTGCCGGAGCGCCTCGTTCGTCACGATCATGCAGCCGCGTCCGGTCGCCTCACGGCGGCCCATGGAACCGCCCATCTCGACCGGCTTGCCGGTGACGACGGCCGTCACCGTGTGTCGCATCTGCATGGAGTAGGTGTCCATGATCCACGCCATGACGCGCTCGTTGGTGTTGACGTCGGGCGCCGGCACGTCCGAGTCCGGCCCGAGCAGCGACATGATGCCCGCGGTGTAGCGCCGCGTCAGGCGCTCCAGCTCACCCATGGACATCGAGAGCGGATCGCAGTTCACGCCGCCCTTCGAGCCGCCGAACGGGATGTTGACGACCGCGCATTTCCAGGCCATCCAGGCGGCCAGCGCCGTCACTTCCTCGAGCGTGACGGCCTTGTCGAAGCGGATCCCGCCCTTCCCCGGCCCTCGCGACGTGTTGTAGAGCACGCGGTAGCCCGTGAACACCTCCACCTGGCCCGAGTCCAGCGTGATCGGGACGGCGACGATGAGCTGCTTCTCCGGGTTGCGCAGGACCTTGTAGAGCCCGCTGTCCAGGTTGAGGAGCTGCGCCGCGTAGTCGAACCGCGACATCATCGCCTCGAAGGGGTTCTCGCCGCCGAGGAAGACCGGTTTCTCGGGACGGATCACGGACTTGATGTCGGTCATGACTTTCTCGCAGGCAGCGCGGCCGCCGCCCCCGGGGTTCGGTTCGTCCGCGCCGCCGTCGCGACGCGGTCCAGCAGTGCATCCAGCACCTCGGCGCCCGTCTCGATCTGGACGCGCAGTCCGGCGACCAGCAGCTCCGCTTCTCCCGCGGGCCATAGCGGGCCCAGTTTCACTGCGTCCTTGGCCGTGGTCACGGCGACGCCGCCCCTGGGCACCGACGCCGCGATGCCCGCCGCCTCCGACGCCGAGTACACATGGTGGTCGCCCAGGTCGAGCAGCCGCACCTCGGCGCCGAAGCTCCTCACCTGTTCGGCCACCAGCTCGGGCTCGCCGACGCCCGCGACCACCAGCACCTCGCGGCCGCTCAGCGTGCCGAAGGGCACCGGCCGTCCGGCCGCCGCGCCGCGCAACTCGCCCGGCGCGAGCGCCACCGCGATGCCCGAGCGGCCGCGCGTCAGCGGCGCGAGCCTGAAGGCGAGCTCTGCCGCCGACTCGCGCGAGGCGACCTTGCGGGTCACCACGACCGCGTCGGCTCGGGCCAGCGCGCCAAGGCCTTCGCGCCACGGTCCCGCCGGAAGCGGCCAGCGCGTGGCCGACCAGGTGTCGGCGCTCACCAGCGCGAGCATGACGTCCGTCGTCAGCGCCCGGTGCTGGAGACAGTCGTCGAACACCAGCGCCTGCGCGCCGCGCACGATGGCGCGCGCCGCCGCCGCACGCCGATCCGCGCCGGCTTCCACCACGGCGTCCGGGTTCGCCGCGCGATGCTCGGCCACCTCGTCGCCGCCGTAGCCGCGCAGCACGATGCCCACGCGCGGACCGCGCCGCTTCAGCTCCCCCGCGATCCACGCCGCCAGCGGCGTCTTCCCCGTGCCGCCTACCGACAGGTTCCCCACGCCGATGGACGGAACCGGTGGCGGGCCGCTCGGAACCAGCCCTGAATCATAGGCACGGTTGCGCGCCGCTGTGACCAGGCGCCAGGCGCCCGCCACGGGCAGCAGCACCGCGCGCGAGGCGGCAGCCAAAGGAGAGCTCGAGCGCCACATCCGGCGAGCCAGGCCGGACACGTCTCCCGGGATCATGCCGCGAGCAGCTCGCGGGCGATCGCCGCCGCGCGCTCGGCCGCACCGGGGCCGCCCAGGAGGCGCCGCACCTCTGCAAGGCCTTCGAGCTGCGCCCGGCGCTCGCTCGAGCCGTCCACAAGCAGCGGCAGCACGGCCTGCGCGAGCCGCTCCGCCGTGGCATCGCGCTGCACGAACTCCGGTGACACCAGCCGCCCGGCCACCAGGTTCACCATTCCTATGAACGGCACCCGCACCAGTCGCCGCGCCAGGATGTAACTGATCGGGTTCATGCGATACGCGATCACCTGCGGTGCGCCGGCGAGCGCGGCCTCCAGCGTCGTGGTTCCCGACTTGCTCAGCGCGGCGTCGCTGGCCGCGAAGCACTCGGCCGGCCGGCCCTTGACCAGGCGCACCGCGCCCGGATCCGGGTACCGGGCTTTTCCCGCCGCGGCAACCAGGCACTGCACCTCCGGACGCGCCTTCATCACGAGGCCCGCCGCATCCCTGAATACCGGCCACAACCGCGCCGCTTCCTGCGCGCGGCTGCCCGGGAACAGTCCGAGCACGGGCCGCTTCGGATCGAGCCCGAGGCGCGCCTTCACATCGGGCTTCTCTCCCACGCCGGGCCGGTCGAGCAGCGGATGGCCCACGAACGTCGTCCGGACGCCCCGCTCGTTGAAGAAGGCCTCCTCGAACGGGAGAATCACGGCGAGACGCGTGACGTCGCGCGCCATGTTCCTGACGCGGCTCTCGTGCCAGGCCCACAGCTGCGGCGCGATGAAGTACATGACCGGGACGCCCATCCGGTGTGCCAGCGCCGCGACCCGCAGGTGGAAGCCCGGATAGTCGGTGAGGATCACCAGTTTCACGTCGCCCTTCGCGAGCCGGCGCTCGATCGCCCGGAGCAGGCGCCAGTGCGCCGGCACCTTGGCCAGCACCTCGGCGAACCCGATCACGGTGAGGTGCTCGATGCGGGCCATCAGTTGCGCGCCCGCGGCCGCCAGTGCCGGGCCGCCGACGCCTTCGACGCTGATGCCCGGCTCGGCTCGCCTCAGGGCCGTCACCAGTGCCGCCGCGTGCGCATCCCCCGATGGCTCCCCCGCCGAGACGAACACCGTGCTCACGGGAACAGGCGTGGCGCGGGGGCCGCCTGACCGGCCTGCCCCATCGCCTCGAGCACGCGGAAGGCGAGGCGCAGCGCCTCGAGTCCGTCCCTGCCCGAGACCGCCACGCTGTCCTCGCCGCGGACCGCGCGCACGAAGCTCTGGAGCTCAAGCGCCAGCGGCTCGCCGGCCGGGGCATCGATCGCCACTTCCTCCACGATCTTCGACAGGTCCGGCGGACCGTCGCCACCAAGGGGCGCGCCGGCGAGCAGCATCATCGCGTCCTTGCGCAGCCTGAGGAACTCACCCGTGCCCTCGGCGAGGTCGAGCGACAGGTACCCCGACGGCTGGAAGATGCGCAGCTTTCTCACCCGCTCGCGCGCCATGCGACTGGCCGTGAGGTTGGCCACCGCTCCGCTCGCGAACTCGATGCGCGCCGTTGCGATGTCCACCGACTTGGTGAGCACCCCGATCCCCGAGGCGCGCACGTCCACCACCTTCTCCCTGACCAGCGACAGCACGAGGTCGAGGTCGTGGATCATGAGGTCGAGAATGACCGCGACGTCGCTGCCGCGCAGGCCGAAGGGAGCCACGCGGTCGGACTCGATGTAGCGCGGCCCCTTGAGGTAGGGCGCCGCCGCGCGCACCGCGCGGTTGAACCGCTCCACGTGGCCGGTCTGCAACACGATGCCGGCCGCCTCGGCCGCGGCGACCAGCGCCTCGGCCTCCGGGATCGTCGCCGCGAGCGGCTTCTCGACCAGCAGGTGCCGGCCGCGCGCGATCGCGGCCATCCCCGCGGCGTGATGCGCCGGCGTCGGCGTCACGATCGAGACGGCCTCGACCGCTTCGAGCAGGGCTTCGTAGGTTGGAAACGCGGTGGTCTTGAGCTGCGAGGCGACTTCGGCTGCGCGGTCCGCGCGCACGTCGTACACGCCGACGAGCCGCGCGTCCGGCAGCGTCCCGTAGAGCCGAGCGTGATGGAACCCCAGGCTGCCCACCCCGGCGACGCCGACGGCGAGCGGCGCCGTGCTCACACCATCACCCCACGCTCGCTCTGCTCGATGAACGCGACGAACGCCTCGACCTCGGGCAGCTTCGGCAGGTCGTCCCTCGCGCGCTCCATGGCCTGGCGGATGTTGAGCGAGGAGCGATAGAAGAGCCGGTACGCCTGCTGGAGCGCCGCGAGCGTCTCGGGCGTGAATCCCGCACGCTGGAGGCCGATGGTGTTGAGCCCGTAGATCTTGCCGTCATCGGCCTTGCAGAAGGGCGGCACGTCCTTGCGGATGCGTCCCGCCGCGCCGATGAACGCGTGCGCGCCGATGCGCACGAACTGGTGGACGCCGGTCATCCCGCCGATGATGGCCTTGTCGCCGATCGTGATGTGGCCGGCCAGGCCGACGCCGTTCGAGAGGATGACGCCGTCGCCGATGTGACAGTCGTGCGCGACGTGCACGTACGTCATCACGAGGCAGCCCTTGCCGAGCCGCGTCACGCGCGACTGCGTGGTGCCGCGGTTGATCGTCGCGTACTCGCGGATGATCGTGCCCTCGCCGATCTCCGCCCAGGTCTCCTCGCCCTTGTACTTGAGGTCCTGCGGGTCGCCGCCGACGATCGAGCCCGGCCCGACGCGGCACCCGGCGCCCATCTTCACGTACTTCTCGAGGATGGCGTGCGCGCCGATCTCGCAGCCGTCACCGACGCTCACGTGCGGCCCCACGATCGCGGACGGGCCGACGCTGACACCGTCCCCCAGCTCGGCCTCGGGTGCGACGATCGCGGTCGGATGGATCGTGCGCGCCACGCCTAACGGTCCACGATCGTCGCCATCATCTCGGCCTCGCAGACGAGCGCGCCGTCCACGAACGCCTGCCCCTTCATGCGCGCGGTGCGCCCGCCGAACTTCAGCATCTCGACTTCCATGCGCAGCTGGTCCCCGGGCATCACGGGGCGGCGGAACTTCACGCTGTCGAGCGCCATGAAGTAGACCACCTTGCTGTGATGATCGTCCGCACTCGCGAGCGACATGATCAGCAGGCCGCCCACCTGCGCCATCGCCTCGATGATCAGCACGCCGGGCATGATGGGATGGCCCGGGAAGTGGCCCTGGAAGAACGGCTCGTTGATCGTGACGTTCTTGATCCCGACGATCCGCTTGCGCTCGTCGATCTCGACGATGCGGTCCACCAGGAGGAACGGGTAGCGGTGGGGCATTACCTCGATGATGCGCCGGACGTCCATCGGGGGCGCGCCCCTCAGCGGCACGCGCTGCCGGATCGCGCGGCCCAGCGCCACGTTGCCGCGGTGGCTCGGCTTGGTCGCGACGATGTGGGCGCGGATCCGCCCGCCCACCAGCGCCAGGTCCCCGAGCACGTCGGCCGCCTTGTGGCGCACGAACTCGTCGGGCCAGCGCAGCGTCGTCCCCACGACCTTCGTCTCGTCGAGGACGATCGCGTTGTCGGTCGTGCCGCCGCTGATCAGCCCCTTGGCCCGGAGCGCCTCGACCTCGCGGACGAAGCCGAACGTGCGCGCCGGCGCCAGCTCCCGCGCGAACACCTCCTCGCTGATCGCGAAGCTCGCCGACTGCCTGCCGATGAGCGGGTGCGGAAACTCGACCGTGGTGGAGAGCTCGAGCCCCTGGGCCGGGCCCACCAGGTAGCTGGCGTCGCCTTCGTTCACGCTGAACGCGCCCAGCACCACCAGCTCATCCGCCTCGCCGCCGTGCTCGACCGGCTGCGCCTCGCGCAGGGCCTCGAGGAACGGACGGAACGAGCCGTCGAGGATCGGCGGCTCCGGGCCCGTCACCTCGATGACCAGGTCGTCGAGGTCCAGCGCGAGCACCGCCGCGAGCACGTGCTCGACGGTGTGGACCTCGGCCTTGCCGTTGGCCAGCGTGGTGCGCCGCTCGGTCGTGCTCACGCTCGTCAGGCGCGCCGGGATCGAAGGCGAGCCCTCGAGATCGGTGCGGCGGAACACCACGCCCTCGCCGGGCGCGGCGCCCTTGAACGTGACGCGCGTCCTGACGCCGGTATGGATCCCGACGCCCTCGAGGCTCGCGGTGCCGCGCACCGTGCGGCGCGGGCTGCTACCTGGTTTCGTCGCCACCACGTTCGACCAGGGCCTCCAGCTTGCGCACCAGCGGCGCGAGGGTGAAGAGCGCGGCCATCGCGCGCATGTACTCCCGGTGCTCGCGCGCCGGGAAGCCGGACACCGACATGCCGGCGGGCACCTCGCTGATCGGACCCGCCTGCGCCGCGATCTTCGCGCCCGCGCCCACCTTGAAGTGGCCCGCCAGCCCGGCCTGACCCGCCATCACGACGTCATCCTCGAGGATGCACGAGCCGGCGACCCCGGCCTGGCCCATCAGGATGCACCGCTTGCCGATGCGGACGTTGTGCCCGATCTGCACCAGGTTGTCGATCTTGGTTCCCGCTCCGATGACGGTGTCGCCGATGCTCCCGCGGTCCACGCACGTGTTGGCGCCGATCTCGACGTCGTCCTCGACGACCACGCGCCCGACGTGCGGGACCTTCTCGTGCCCCTCGGGGCCGCGCACGTAGCCGAAGCCGTCCGAGCCCAGCCGGACTCCCGCGTGCAGGACCACCCGGTTGCCGAGCACGGTGCGCGGATAGAGGACGACCTGGGGATGGATCGTGACGTCTTCGCCGGCCGAGCACCGCTCGCCGAGCACCGCGCCGGCCATCACGACGCAGCGCGCGCCCAGCTTCACGCCGGCGCCCAGCACGGCGTACGGGCCGAGGAACACGCCCTCGCCCAGGACGACGCCCGCGCCGATCCGGGCCGTGGGATCCACGCCGACCGGGCGCGGCGGATCGGGAAACAGCCCGCGCACGATGTTGGCCATCGCCATGCGGGGATCGCCCACCACGATACGGGTCGCGGGCCCGGACGGATCGTCACGGAATTCCTTCTTGATGAGCACCGCGCCGGCGCGTGAATCGTGGAAATGCTTGAGATAGCGGCCGCCGGTCAGGAAGGAGAGGTCGGTCGGCCCCGCGCGCTCCAGGGGCGCGATCCCCGTGAGGCGCACGCTGCCCGTGCCCACCAGCTCGCCGCCGGTGAGCGCCGCCACCTCGGCGGCGCTGAGCGAAGGACCAGTTTGTACCGGAGGCTTGCTCACGCCCGTTACGGGCGCGAGGGCCGCGGCCGGAGCACCGGTCCCGCGGGCCGCGTGGTGTCACGCGGCGCCGGGGCGAGCGGCGGCTGGCCCGCGGGCTGGACGGCGGCGGCATCCGGCGCACCGGCCGGTGGAGTGCCCGCGGCCTGGAGCCGCTGGATCACCAGTTGCGTGATGTCCAGCGTCCGGTCGGCGGCCACGATCGGATTGCCCTGCGCGGAGACGTCGAAGATGAACGTGTAGTTGAATTCCGCCCGGATGCCCTCGATCACCGCGGTGACGCGCTGCATGATCGGCGCCGTCAGCTGCTGCTCGCGCTGCTGCGCCTGCTGGTCGAGCTCCGTGGCCCGGGCGCGGGTGCGCGTGTCCATGTCGCGCAGCTCCCGTTCCCGGTTCGCGCGCGCCGTGGGCGTCATCGCCGCCGAGGAGCGCTGGTACTCCGCCACGGCCGAGTCGAGCTGTCCCTGGAGCCGCGCGACCTCGGCGCGGAAGCCCGTCATCTCGCGGGCGAACAGCGATTCCGCCTCGGGCCGGCCCGGCGTGGCGGCCAGCACCGCGCGCGAGTCGAGGAAGGCGAACTTCAGCTGCTGGGCGGACGGGACCGCCTGCGCCGCCGCGGCGCGCGCGAACGTCATGACCAGCACAGCCACGGTGGCGCAGCGCATCGAACGAACCATCGGTCGCGTCATGTTCGGATCCATTTAGAAGAAGTTGCCAACCTTGAAGTGGAGCTTCCAGCCGGGGTCGGGATTGCCGTTCACGTCCACCCGGTCGAAGCCGTACGCCCAGTCGAGGCCGAGGGGGCCAAGCGGCGTGATGAGCGCGACGCCCACGCCCGCGCCGCGGTACAGTCGAGTGGGGTTGAAGCCCGAAGCCGTGGCCCAGTTGTTGCCGGCGTCGTAGAACAATGACGCGTAGATCTGCGGCGTGATCCGCACGCCGAATTCGGCCGTGGAGGCGAAATACGACTTGCCGAACGCCGACTGCGGCACGCCGCTCGTCGAGGCGTTCGGGTTGAAGCCCGCGGGCGTGATCGAGAACTCGTCGTAACCGCGCAGCGGAATGCCGTACTGCGTGCCGCCCATCGCGAACAGCTGGCGGAAGAAGGGCCCGGGGTCGCCGGAAACGAACCCGGCCTTGGCGCTCAGGCCGATGGTCAGGCTGATGCCCCCGACGCTTGGCCCGCCGCCGAGCCTGGCGACCGGCGTATACCAGTGCCCCTCGAGGTCGTAGCGGTTGAAGGTCGCCGTGCCGGTGTTGAACGGCCCGTTGAACGTGATCGTGGCCTGGTGCATCGAGCCGCCGGTCGGGAACGGGAGCTCGACGCGGGTATCGCGCATGAGCGAGATGCCGACATAGGTGCGCAGGCACTCGTAGCAGGTCAGCGCCGAGGCGGAGATGACCTGTGAGCCTCCCTGGTAGTGCTCCCAGTCGAGGCCGGTGTTCAGGAACAGCCGGCTGTAGCGGCTCTTCGGCAGCGGGAAGCCCACCTGGATGTCGCCGCCCTGGGTCGTGATCTGGCCGAGGTTCGCGACCGTGTAGCGCAGCCGCGAGTCGTGGACCTCGACCTGGCCCGACACCCGGCTGTCCCACAGCGCCGGATCCGCGTAGGTGAGCGAGAAGTCGTTGATGTTGCTCCCGAACTGCCACTGGAGCTTGCCGCGCTTGCCCTGCCCCCAGAGGTTCGGCTCTTCGAGGCCGAGGAAGCCGCCGACGCCGGTGCCCTGCCCGACCGAGGCCCCGAAGTTGATGTTGCCGGTGTGTTTCTCCTGCACCTTGAAGATGAGGTCGATGTCGCCCTGGTCGTTGGCCGGCTTGGTGTCCGGGTACGGCATCGGCTGCTGGAAGAAGCCCAGGTTCGAGATGTTCTGGTACGAGCGGATGATGCGATCCTGCGCGAACACGTCGCCCGGCAGGATGACGATCGCCTCGCGGATCACGCGCTCGTGGGTCACGTCGTTGCCGGTGATCTCGACGCGGTTGATGATGGCCGGGCGCTTCTCGTCGATGATCCACGCCACGTTGACCACGCCGGCGCCGCTCGAGTCGCTCGCCGGAACACGCTCCACCGCGGGCTGGACGCTGGCGTAGATGTAGCCCTCGTTGGCGTACTGGGTGCGCAGCTTCTGCGTCGCCGCGTCCCAGGCCGCCTGGTCGAACATGACCACGGGCGCCTCGCAGCTGCGGACCAGGCACGAGAGCCCGGCGCCACTCCTCGGTGCAAACGGACTGACCGACATCACCTGCTCGGTGGTGAAGAAGCGGTTGCCTTCCGTCGTCACCGTGCCGACCCGGTAGGGCCGTCCCTCGTCCACCTGCACGACCAGCGTCGCCTTGCCGTTGTGCTGGTCCACGAGCAGCGTGTCCTTCACCACGCGGAAGTCGATGTAGCCCTGGCTCCCGTAGAACTCGGGCAGCCGGCTATCGAGGTCCTCGCGCAGCGTGCTCTCGTTGTACTCGCCGTGCTGGAACCACCAGAAGCCCTCGGGCTTCGTCTTCATGTGCCCCACGATGGCCGCGTCCGGGAACGCCGTGTTGCCGTCGATCCGCACGGCCGAGATCTCGACGCGGCGGCCTTCCTCGATCCCGAACACGATGCGCACCGAGCCGCTGGTGTCCCCGCCGATCGTGTCCACGCGCACATGGGAGAGGTAGTAGCCTCCGGTCTCGTACAGCGAGTCGATGCGCACCACGGCCTTGGCCACCAGCGCGGGATCGAGCGGCCGGCCGGCGACCAGCTCGATCTTGTCGCGCACCGAGCGCTCGGACACGTTGATCGCGCCGCGCACGGCGAAGCGCACCAGCAGCGGCCGCTCGTGCACCGTGAACGCGAGGATCTCCTCGTTGTTCGCGCCGGAGCGGCGGCTCACCTGGATGTCGTCGAACTGGCCGAGGTCGAACAGCGAGCGAATGGCGCGCTGAATGTCGCGGTAGGTGATGGAGATGTGCAGCGGGATCGCGACGACGTTGCGGATCGTCTCCGGGCTCACGCGCCGGGTCCCGACGACCTCGATCGAGTCCACCTGCTGGCCCGGGGCCGGTGCCTGGGCGAACCCGAGGCACGGCATGGCGCTCGCGGCGGCCGCGCAGGCCGCCGCCAGGATCATCCGCCGCATGCGGGTGCGGCTACGCCTTCGTGCCCGTGAGCGCACGGAACTGCAGGCGCTCGCCGTCGCTGGCCGTGTCGACCTCGATCTCGTCGCCCTTGGCGAAGTCGCCGACCAGGATCTTCTCGGAGAGCGGGTCCTCGATGTAGCGCTGGATGGCGCGCTTGAGCGGCCGGGCGCCGAAGTGCTCGTCGTAGCCGTGGTTGACCAGGAAATCGCTCGCCGACTCGGTCAGCTTGAGCGTGAGCTCTTCCTCGACCAGGCGGCTCGTCAGCTCCACCAGCACGATCGCGACGATCTTCTGGATGTGCTCGCGCGAGAGCGGGTGGAACACGATCACCTCGTCGAGCCGATTGAGGAACTCGGGGTTGAACGTGCGGTTGATCTCCTCCTTCACCTTCTCCGCGATCTTCGCGAACTGCCCTTCGCTGCTCTGCTGCACGAAGCCCAGCGTCGAGGACTTCGTGATGTCGCGCGCGCCGACGTTCGACGTCATGATCACGACCGTGTTCTTGAAGTCGATCACGCGGCCGTAGTTGTCCGTGAGCCGGCCCTCGTCGAGCACCTGGAGCAGGATGTTGAACACGTCCGGGTGCGCCTTCTCGATTTCGTCGAGCAGCACCACGGCGTACGGCTTGCGCCGCACGGCCTTGGTGAGCGTCCCCGAGTCCTCGTAGCCCACGTAGCCGGGGGGCGCGCCGATGAGCCGGGAGACGCTGAACTTCTCCATGTACTCCGACATGTCCACGCGGATCAGGGCCTGGGCGTCGGCGAACAGGAAGCGGGCCAGCGCGCGCGCCAGCTCGGTCTTGCCGACGCCGGTCGGGCCGCTGAACACGAACGAGCCGATCGGGCGGTGCGGGTCCTTGAGGCCGGCCCGCGAACGCCGGATGGCGCGGCTGATCGCCTCGATCGCCTCGTTCTGCCCGACGACCTGCTTGTGCAGCTCGTCTTCCATGCGCAGCAGCCGCGAACTCTCGGCCTCGCGCAGCCTCATCACCGGGATGCCGGTCCAGCGCGAGACGATGAACGCCACGTCCTCCTCGTTCACCACCGGGCGGCGGGTCTGGCGCTCCTTCTCCCACGCTTCCTGCTGGGCCAGGATCTGCGCCTGGAGGTCGCGCTCCTGGTCGCGCAGCGACGCGGCGCGCTCGAAATTCTGGTCGCGGACCGCCGCCTCCTTCTCGCGGTTGATGCCCTCGAGCTTGCCCTTCAGCTCGGCCACCTCGGGCGGCGGCACCTGCGCGCCGATGCGCGCCCGCGCCCCGGCCTCGTCGATCACGTCGATCGCCTTGTCGGGCAGGAACCGGTCGGTGATGTAGCGCTCCGACAGCTTCGCCGCGGCGCTGAGCGACTCGTCCGGCACGACGATGCGGTGGTGGTCCTCGTACTTCTTGCGCAGGCCCTTCAGGATCTCGATCGTCTCGTCCACCGACGGCGGATCCACGATCACCGTCTGGAAGCGCCGCTCCAGCGCGCCGTCCTTCTCGATGTACTTGCGGTACTCGTTCAGCGTCGAGGCGCCGACGCACTGCAGCTCGCCGCGCGCCAGGGCCGGCTTCAGCATGTTGGACGCATCGATCGCGCCCTCGGCCGCCCCCGCCCCGACCAGCGTGTGCAGCTCGTCGATGAACAGGATGATGTTGCGGTTCTGGGCGATCTCGTTCATGACCGCCTTGAGCCGCTCCTCGAACTGGCCACGGTACTTCGTGCCGGCGATGACGGCCGCCATGTCGAGCGCCAGCACGCGGTGGTCCTTCAGAGCGTCCGGGCAGTTGCCCCCGGCGATCAGCTGCGCGAGGCCCTCGACGATCGCCGTCTTGCCGACGCCGGGCTCGCCGATCAGCACCGGGTTGTTCTTCTTGCGGCGCGAGAGCACCTCCATCACCCGCTCGATTTCCTTCTGGCGGCCGATGGTCGGGTCGAGCTCGTTGGCCGCCGCGAGCTGCGTCAGGTCGCGGCAGAAATGGTCGAGCGCGGGCGTCTTGGACTTCTTCTCGCTCTTCTGCGGCGGCGGCGCCGGCTGCGCGCCGGGGGCCGGCTGCGGCATCTCGCTGCCCAGCAGGCGCAGCGTCTCGGCGCGGGCCTGCTCCAGGTTCACGCCCACGTCCGTCAGGACCTGGGCCGCGATGCCCTTCTCTTCGCGCAGCAACCCGAGCAGCAGGTGCTCGGTGCCGACGTACGAGTGGTTCAGCTCGCGCGCCTCGCTCATCGCCAGCTCGAGCACCTTCTTGGCCCGCGACGTGTACGGCAGGTCGGGTCCGGCGGCCGCGGCCGCTTTCCCCTTCTTCACCGAGTCCTCGATCTTCTGCTGGATCTCCTCGAGGTCGACGTTGAGGTTCGAGAGGACCGCGGCGGCCACACCCTCGCCCTCACGGATCAGGCCGAGCAGGATGTGCTCGGTGCCCACGTACTCGTGGTGCAGGCGGGCCGCCTCTTCGCGAGCCATCTGCAGCACCTTCCGGACGCGATCGGTGAAGTTGTAGCCGTTCATGCCGTCTTCCTCACGCAGCAGCCTCTTCGTCAAGCGCCCGGCGCACGTACTGCGCCCGGGTCGCGCGCAACTCGGGATCGTTGGGGAGCCGAGCCTCGAGCGCGGCCAGGTGGGCAGGCTGCGTGAAGATCAGCAGCTTGTTGAGCGTGTAGACACTCAGCCCGGGAATCAGCTTCAGCCCGACCCCCAACCGCACGCCCGACAGAAGGTTCATCGCCTCCTCGAAGGACAGGCTGCGCGCGTACCGCAGCAGCCCGTAGGCGCGCCACACCTTGTCCTCGATGATCGTCGGCGCGTCGCGCAGCAGCACCTGCCGCGCCTGCTCCTCGTAGGCCACCACCTGGCGCACGATCTTGCCCAGGTGATCGAGCAGCTCCTCCTCGGACTTCCCCAGCGTCGTCTGGTTCGACAGCTGGAAGAAATTGCCGACCACTTCGCTGCCCTCTCCATACAGCCCGCGGAAGGTCAGTCCTACCTGCGCGAGGCCCTGGAGTACCTTCGAAATCTCCTTCGTCAGCACCAGCCCGGGCAGGTGGATCAGCACCGATGCCCGAAGGCCCGTGCCCGCATTCGTCGGACAGGCCGTAAGATAGCCAAATTCATGGTGGAAGGCGAAGGCGAGCGCCCCTCCAAGCTCCTTGTCGAGGCGGTCCAGCGAGGCATACGCAGACTGCAACGCGAAGCCCGACTGGAGGGTCTGCAGACGGAGGTGGTCCTCCTCGTTGACCATGGCCCCCAGGGAGCCCGCCAGGTACACCGCGGCGGCGCTCTTGCCGGGCCGTTCGGCCGCCGAAGCCATCAGCTCCTTGCTGACCAGGTGGCGCTCGTGGAGCACCTGCCGCTCGCCGCTCTCCAGCTCGTCGAGCAGGATGCGCACTCCCCCCCGCGCGCAGCCGCAGCGGGTCCATGCCGCGTCCACCGTGTCGAGGACGCGCCGGCGCTCCTCGGTGCTCGCCCGCCCCGCGAATGCCGTCCGGGCGAGGTTGCGCGCCAGCCGGATCCGGGTCGAGAGCACGATGTGCCCGAGCGGCCCGCTCGCCTCGAGCCAGGCCAGCCCGCCGTCCGGTATGAGCTTGAGGTCCATGACTACTCCAACACCCGGATGCGGTCGCGCAGTTCCGCCGCCAGCTCGAAATTCTCCGTGTCCACGGCGCGCTTCAGCCGCTCCCGCAGTTCATCGAGCGGGCTGGTCCGCGGCGCCGCGGTGCCGGGGGCCGGCGCGCCGACGCCCTGCGGCCGGTACGCCTCGCCCTCGTGATGGGTGCTCCCGTGGAGCCGCCGGAGCAGGTCGCGCAGGTGGCTCTCGAACGCCTCGTAGCACACCGCGCACCCCAGGCGGCCGGTCTGCCGGAAGTCGCGCAGCGTCGCGCCGCAGCTGGGGCACGGGACGTCGAGTCCGGCCTCCGAGGGCTCGCCGGCCGCGCCGCCCTTGCCGAGCGACGCCAGGAAGTCGCCGAGCGGGAACTTCGCCACCGAGGCGCCGGTCTCGACGCCCTTCTCGGCCGCGCACGGCTCGCACAGGTGCGTCGTCGTCACGGAATTGTCGACGATCTGGGTCAGGTGGATGACGGCCTCGCGCTCGCCGCAGTTCTCGCATTGCATCAGGGCAGCGCCTCGACTTCCTTGACCGGATGCAGGCGCCCGTTCTCGAGCAGCAGCACGCGGTCGGCGCGCGCCGCGAGCTGGCGGTTATGCGTCACCAGCACGACCGCCGTCTCGAGCTCGCGCGCCAGCCGGAACAGCAGGTCCGCGACCAGCGCGCCGTTGGCGAGGTCGAGGTTGCCGGTGGGCTCGTCGGCCAGGACGACCTGCGGCTCGTGCACCAGCGCGCGCGCCACGGCGCAGCGCTGTTGCTCGCCGCCCGAGAGCGCGGCGGGCCGGTGCGTCATGCGTCCCGCGAGGCCCACCTCGGCGAGCGTCCACTCGGCGCGCGAGCGCGCCTTCTCCTCGGTCCAGCCCGCGATCCTGAGCGGCATCATCACGTTCTCGAGCGCGCTGAACTCCCGCAGCAGGTGGTGGAACTGGAACACGAACCCGATGCGCTTGTTGCGCAGCGCCGCCAGCTGGAGCGCGTCCAGGTGGCCGTAGCTGCCGCCGCCGTCGAGCACGATGTCGCCGTACGTCGGCCGGTCGAGCGCGCCCAGCAGGTGCAGCAGCGTGCTCTTGCCCGATCCGCTCGCGCCCACGATGGCGACGACCTCGCCGCGCGCGAGCTGCATGTTCACGCCGGTGAGCACGTCGAGCGTGCCCCGGTCGCCCGAGGGATAGCGCTTGCGCAGCGCGCGGACTTCGAGCAGCGGGTTCATTCGTGCCGGATCGCGTCCACGGGCTGCAGGCGCGCGGCCTGCTGCGAGGGGTAGAGCGTCGCGAGGGCCGCGATCAGCAGGCTCGAGATCGTGATCGCGGCGACGTCGGCGAGCCGCAGGTCCACGGGCAGGTGGTCGATGAAGTACACCTGCGCGTTCAGCGGAATGAGCCGATAGCGGCCGAGCAGCTCGCCCAGCACCAGCCCGCCGACGAGCCCGAGCATGGTGCCGACCGTGCCGACCACCAGGCCCTGCGCGACGAAGATCCTCCGCACCTGCCCCGCCGTCATTCCCATCGCCTGGAGGATGCCGATCTCCTTGGTGCGATCGCTCACCGCCATGGTCAGCGTGCTCACGATGTTGAACGCGGCGACCAGCACGATGAGCAGCAGGATCACGCCCATCGCGAGCTTCTCGAGCTTCAGGGCCGAGAACAGCGACGCGTTCTGGGCCTTCCAGTCGAGCGCGCGGTACGGGAAGCCGAGCGTGTCCTGGAGCGCCTCGGCGATCTGGTCGGCACTCCACGGGTCCACGACCCGTACCTCGATCCCGCTCACGGCGGAGTCGAGCGCCGCGAAGCGCTGCGCGAGCCGGCGCGGCAT
>JBIOIA010000029.1:0-19102 GCA_044449445.1 Gemmatimonadales bacterium | reverse complement strand
GGCGGTGGCCGCGGCCGCGGCCGCAATTGCCAGATCCGCGGCTGTCTTGAGCTCCGGGATCAGAAAGCAGATCTCCACCTGTCCGGTGGCACAGGCGATGCCAGCGGCTACCAACGCTGCCACAGCCGCAGTGGCCACAGCGTCCGCGGCGATCATTGCGTTACGCAGATTGTCGCAGGGGCCATCGTCCGCGTAAAGTGGCTCGGGCATTAGGATCTTGCGCGCGAGCACAGTTAGAGCATCGGTCGCCGGTCTCGTGATGTCGCGCAGCAGCGACGCACGTTCGGTGGCGACTGTCGTGGCACGTACTTCTCCTGTCTCCCTGCCCAAAGTATCGAACACGATGAACCGCGTTGCAGCGACCACCCATTGCCTGCCCTCTCGCCGGTACCCGAACTGCATGGCCGAAGCTGGCCTGCCGTCGACAAGATGAAAAACCATCTGCGGCGGCTTGCCGGACCTAGCCTCCTCTGCATCATGCAGGAGCACGACCGCGTGAGCCCTTCCACCCTTGTCCACCCAGCGTTCCGTTGTCCGCCTTAGCGCCGCCAAGGCCGAACCTGCCGTCGACGACGCGCGAAGATCGTTCTCCTTACTGGGGGAGACGGGCACGAACGTAGGACGCCCGTCTCGCGTCGTCAGCACCATCGGCCCGTTCCGGGCGGCGATGACTAGTTGCGACGTCAGCGCGGCGGCGGATGGTGCGTGGTTCGGGCTTAAGGTCGGGTCGGGCGAGCGATCGGAACAGGCCACGTTGAACACAACTGCGGCAATCAGAGAGCGGGCGCCCAGCCGGAGATGACGCGACACGACCATGACAGCTCCTGGAACAGGGCTTCAACTAGGTGCGACGCGCTGGTAGGGCGTCGACCGCCCATCTACGTCGACACCGCCTCCGACGACATCTCCTTCTGTGCTGCGACGAGGTGCCTGCCGAGAGGCGACTGGTAGAACTTGACCAGCTCAAGGAGGTCTTCGTCGTTGAACGCCGACGCATACCATTCGATCACGTGTGGTTTCAATGCCTCAGCGGTCAGGTATTTCAACAAGAACTCCCATTGATCGCTTGCCGGCTTCGCGCCAGTCTCAGGCTGCCGAAGACGCGGTAGCACCACGCGAACGAACTGCTCACTGAACGACTGGTCGAAATCCATCGCCTCGAGCAGCCGACCTGCGAGTTTCCGCGTGCTTGCGGGCCTCGCCGCCGGTTTGGGTTGTGTCGATCCGGCGCCAAGAGCATCCAAGAGCGCTTTGTCTGCGTCCGTCTCGCGACGGCCCGGCTCCGGCGCTGATGGAAGCCTCAGAACAGTCGCCTTGAATTCCTCGAGGTGCTCGCGTATCAACTGACCGACCAGCGGCTGGAGGCCTGCCACCAGGTCGCCTTGTGCAGCGGCAGCGCGCACGCCAAGCGGAGACTCGTAGAAAGCGACGAGCCGGCCAAGCTCGCTCTGGCTGAACCTTGCGGCATACAACAGCGTCAACCGCGACTTGAACGTCCCCTGCTCTCTGTGCCTCGCCAGCAAAGCACCAAGGGGGCTGCGCTCCATACCGGGAGAGACGGGACTCATCGCCTCGATCAATCTGCGCGCGAGAGCAAGCGCCTCTTGCGAAGGTGCTCGACTTTCCATGTGCGGCCCCAAGGCGAATTTGCGCGAGGACGTCTGAGCGACAACCGCTCCGCTACTTGAATAGCCCGGGCCCGACGAAAGGCGCAACTGGGGCGAGCCCCAGATCCACCAAGTGGCCTCCAGTCCTCGTCTTAGCCGTCCGCCCGGGGACAGCATCAAGACCGACAATCAGAGATCGGCCGTGGCTCACGGATGGCACGAACCTGGCGCGCGCCAGGGCGCGGACGGCGCTAGAATTACCCCGATGCACACCGCCCGGCGGACCCACGGCTTCACCGAATCGGTGATCCGCGCGATGACGCGGCTCGCCACCGAGCACCGCGCCATCAACCTGGCGCAGGGCTTCCCCAACTTCCCCTGCCCCGACATCCTGAAGGAGGCGGCGGCGAAGGCGATCCGCGATAACGTGAACCAGTACGCGATCACGTGGGGCAGCAAGCGGCTGCGCGACGCACTCTCGAAGAAGTACGACGAATGGTACGGCATGAAGGTGGATCCGGAGACCGACCTCACGGTCACGTGCGGCGCCACCGAGGCGATGATCTCGGTCCTGCTCGCGATCGTGGATCCGGGCGACGAGGTCGTGATCTTCGAGCCGTTCTACGAGAACTACGGGCCGGACGCGATCCTGTGCGGCGCGAAGCCGGTGTACGTCCCGATCGCGGCCGGCGCGCCGCTCGACCTCGAGCGGCTCAAGAAGGCGTTCTCGAAGCAGACCCGCGCGATCATCGTCAACACGCCCAACAATCCCTCGGGCCGCGTGCTGAGCCGCGCCGAGCTGGAGGCAATCGCCGCGCTGTGTCACAGGTACAACGCGTGGGCGGTGACCGACGAGATCTACGAGCACATCTGCTACGAGGGCGAGCACATCCCCATGGCGACGCTGCCGGGCATGCGGGAGCGCACCATCACGACCAGCGGCGCGTCCAAGACGTTCAGCGTGACGGGCTGGCGGATCGGCACGATCGTGGCGCCGGCGGGCGTCACGCAGGCGATCCGGAAAGTGCACGACTTTCTCACGGTCGGCGCGCCGGCGCCGCTCCAGGAGGGGGTCGCGGCGGGGATCGAGCAGCTGGGCGACGGCTACTACGCCAGCCTGGCGAGCGAGTACCGCGAGCGGCGCGACGTGCTGATGGCGGGACTGGTGGCGGCGGGCTTCCACGTGACGGCGCCCGAGGGCGCCTACTACATCCTGGCCGATTTCTCCGCGCTCAGCGACCTGGCGGACGACGAGTTCGCGTTCTGGCTGACGCGCGAGGTCGGCGTCGCGCCGGTTCCGGGCTCGTCGTTCTACAGCCGCGCGGCGCTCGGCCGGCGCCAGGTGCGCTTCGCGTTCTGCACGACGCTCGAGCTGCTCGAGCAGGCCGCCGAGCGGCTCAGGACGATGCCGAACGCGCCTCCCGCCGGCCGGCCAGCGCCAGCAGCGCGAGCAGGACGGCGCTCGCCGCGCTCACGCCGAACTTGATCGCGGCGGGGGCATCGCTCGCCGAGAGCAGCCCTTCGATCGTGCCGGCCAGGAGCAGCAGCAGCGTGGCGAGGCCCACCAGCAGCACCGCCTGACGGCTCGCGACGACCAGCGCGTCGCTGCGCGGGGCATCCCCGGGCGCGATGAGCGCGCGGCCGATCATCAGCCCCGCCCCGCCCGAAATGAAGATCGCCGTCAGCTCGAGCACACCGTGCCCCGCCACGAACGTGAACAGCCAACCCGCCAGGCCGTAGTTCGCGAACAGGCCGACCACCGCACCGAGAAACAGGCCGTTGAAGAACAGCACGTAGATCGTGCCGACGCCGCCGGTGATGCCGAGCGCGAACGCGGTGAAGGCGACCTGCACGTTGTTCGCGATGATGCCCGTGGCCACGATCGGCAGGTACAGCGACGGCGTCTCGGCGTAGCCGCGGCCTGCTGCCGCGTCGGAAGCCCCGGCCTCGGCGCGCGCGATCATGCCGTCCGGCAACAGCTCGACGGCGCGTTCCGGGTGCGCGCGCAGCAGCGCGTAGCCGCCCGCCGCCGGCACGGCCGTGAGCAGGAAGGCCACGAGCACGTACCCGCGCGCGCTCCACACGGCGCGCGGCAGGTCGCGCAGCGCCAGCTTCACGAGCGGCACGCGCGTCACGCCGCGCAAGCCATACAGCGCGTTGTGACCGGCGCTGACCGCGCGCTCCAGGAACTCGACCGCCCGCGGGTCCACGCCGTAGGTCCGCGCGCGCGCGAGGTCGGCGGTGACTTCGCGGTAGCGCGCCGCGAACGACGTCAGGGCCTCGCCCGAGAGCTGCCGGAGCCCGCGCTGCTCGGCCGCGAGCGCGTCGGCGCGGAACTGTTCCCACACCACCTGCCGGCGCGCCACGAACCGCGACGAGCCGCTCGCCACGCCCCCGCGCGCCGCGCGAGCGCCGGCCATCGCGCCGCTGCGGCGCGCGCGCTCCAGCGCGAGCAGCGCCTCCAGCCGGGTCTCGACGCCGCGCGATTCGCGCGGCAGCTGGTCCTGGAAACGCCGGACCAGCCCGTAGGCGAGCCGGTTGCGCACCGCGGGCTCCAGCTGCACGCGCCGGGTCAGGAACTGCTCGATCAGCCGGTACTCCTCGTCGGTCAGCGCGGGCGCGTCGGTCACTTGGGCGGGCGCGGCTGGTACCTCGGCCGCCTGCGGCGCGGCGGCGGGCAGCTCGGCCGTCACCGTGAGCCGCTGCTCGTGGGGCCGGTCGCGCACGACGATCGTCCCGGCCACGATGTCGCCCAGCCGCTTGTGGTGCGGATGCATGAAGATGAACGCGCAGCCCACCAGGTAGCCGAGCTGGAGATCCACGATCCGCACCAGGTTGCGGCTCACGGCCGCGCCGAAGGTCAGCGGGTGCCCGGTGTCCATGACGACCCTCAGCCCGAACTGCCGCTTGCCCGGGGTCTGGCCGTTCATCAGCCCTTCGCACAGTGCGAAATAGCCCGCCACGATCACGAAAATGACGAGGACCATGATCGCGGCCGCCCAGGCGCCGGACGTCGAGCCCGGGCCAATGACGACGTAGATCAGGATCGCAACCAGAGCGAGCAGCACGAGGATGAGCGAGTCGACGATGGCCGCGGCGAACCGCGAACCCAGGCCGGCCAGCTCGAGCTCGATGATGACGCTCTCGGGGGTCTCGATGGCGAGGCGACGGGTGAAGCCGCGGGTCTCTCGCGGTCCGGTCATTTGCTTTGCATTATAGGGCGAGCCTCCACCGCGAGCCAACGACCATGTTCGCACCCATGTCCCAGGGCGAGCTGCTGGACGGTGCCTTCGGCCTCTACCGCAGGCATTTCCGGCAGCTCGTCGGCGTCTCGGCGCTGTGCTACGGACCGTTCCAGGCGTTCAACCTGTTCGCCCAGATCTCGGGCGGCTGGATCGCGCACCCGGTGCTGCTGGCCGTGGCGCTGCTCGCGCTGATGATCGGCTCGCTGGTGGGCGCGGCGGCGATCCTCAAGATCATCTCGGACGGCTACCTCGAGCGCGAGGCCTCGTGGGACGAGGCGATCCGCTACGCGATGGGCAAGGTGTGGCCGCTGATCGTCGCCGGCTTTGCGGCCGGAGTGCTGACGGCGCTGGCCACGTTGCTGTTCATCATCCCCGGGATCATTGTGGCGTGCGGTTACAGCGTCGTCCGGCAGGTCGTCGTGCTCGAGGACCTGCCGAGCGCCACCGACGCGCTCGGCAGATCCTGGTCGCTGACCAAGGGGCACCGCATGACGGCGCTCACCATCGCCTTCGTGCTGGCGCTGGTGTCCGCGGTACCGGGCGCCATTGCGGGCGTGATCGCCGCGGTGACGCCGTTCGCGGTCGTGGGCCAAGTCCTCGCGGCGCTGTTCGCCGTGTTGCTGTCCCCGATGGTCCCGTGCGGCATGACGCTCTATTACTACGACCTGCGGGTGCGCAAGGAAGCCTTCGACCTCCAGCTGCTCGGCCAGCTGCTGGGCCCGTCGGCGTGACCCATCTGCCGGCGGACATCCCGCCCGACTCGGTGCGGGCGGTCCTGCGCGACGTGTTCACCTCACCGGCCTACGAGTGGTCGACCAGCCGCCATCCATTGGAATACGTCATCGCGGCCTGGCGCGCGCTGATGGACGCGCTCGATCGGCTCCAGAGCGCACACCCGATCGGCTTCCTGGCGCTGATGTTCGCGCTGACCCTCGTCGGCCTGCTCCTGCTGACCCACATCGCGTTCGTGCTGGTCCGCGCACTGCGCCCGACGCCGCGGCGGGAGGAGTCCCCGGCCGGGCCGCTGCCGCCCACGCGTGATGCGCCGTGGCACCTGGCCGAGGCGCGGCGACTCGCCGGTCTGGGCGACTACCGCGAGGCGTTCGCGCACCGGTTCCTGGCCCTCGTGCTCCAGCTCGAGCTGCGCCGCGCCGTCCAGGTGAAGCCGTCCAAGACGCCGGCCGAGTACGCGAGCGAAGCGCGGCTCGTTCCGGCGCAGCGCGGCGTGTTCAGGGACCTCGTGACCACGCTGTACGCGGCCGTGTTCGGCGCTTCCTCGTGTGACGCGGCGACGTTCGCCGCCTTCGACCGCGCGGCCAACGACCTGGCGCTCCATGGTCAGGCGGTCTGAGATCTGGCTCGTCGTCGCCGTCACCGCCGTGCTGGCGGTCGCGGCGGCTATCGGCACGGCCACCGCGCCTCGCGGCATGTCGTCCGACCCACGCCTGTCGACGCGCCTGACCAGCCCTAACGGCGCGGCCGCGTTCCGGACGCTGCTCACCCGGTTCGGCGTGGACGTCGGCGAGCGCCTCAAACCGTTCTTCGACCTGGATCGCACGCGCGCCGATCCCGGGCTGCTCCTGTTCATCCCCGCGCCCGCCGCACCGCTCACGGATCCCGAGGTCCGCGAGGTTCGCCACTGGGTCGAGCGCGGCGGGCGGCTGCTGCTGGCGGGACGATCCGGAATGGAGCGCTGCTTCGGGTATGTGATCCGCACCATCGAGTTCGCGCCACCCGCCCCGTGGCAGCCCGGCGAGGGCCTCTTCGGCGGGCGCGCACCGAAGGCGCGCGCCGTGTTGCGCCGGCCCGACGCCGATGCGAAGGACGCCCCCCCGCTCGCCGCGCCGGCGGGCTGCCCTGCGCTGAAGCCCGTTACGACGGAGGACCTGTGGACCGCCGCGAAGGGCGAAACGGCCGCGGTCCGGCTCCGCTTCGCAGCGGGCGGCACGGTGGTGCTGGTGGCCGACGGCTCGGTGTTCAGCAACCGCGCGATGCGCGCGACCGAGGCGGGGCCTCTGGTGCTGGGCTGGGTGCTCGAGGATCGGCCGCGCCTGGTGCTGGTGGACGAATACCACCAGGGGTTCGGCCGCGCGGGCTCGCTGATGGGCGCGACGTTCGCGTGGTCCCTGAGCGAGCCCGCGGGCTGGATGGCGCTGCAGCTGATCTTCGCGGCGCTCCTCGGCCTCGGCGTGGCGGCGGTGCGCTTCGGGCCCGCGATCCCGGCGGTCGAGCGCCGCCGTCGCTCGCCGCTCGAGCACCTGGACGCGCTGGCGGCGGGCCTCGAACGCAGCGGCGCGGGACTCACCGCGACCAGACTGATCGCCGCCGGGCTGCGTCGCCGCCTGGGGGGCGGGCCGCTCAAGGCCGCCGACACGCTGGCCTGGCTCGATGCGCTCGAGGCCGGCGCCCAGCGGCCACCGGCCCGCGAAGCCGTGAAGCGACTCAAGAGCCGCGTGCACCAGGGCGCCCGCGGCGCCGACGTCCAGGGTGCAGCCAACGCCGTGGAGGACCTGTGGCAGATGCTCAAGGTGCCAACGCGCACGCCGTCCTGACGGCGCTGCGTCACGTCGTCCTCGGCCAGGAGGCCGCCACCCGCGAGTCGGTCGTGGCGCTCATCGCCGGCGGACACGTGCTGCTCGAAGGCGTGCCGGGCACGGCGAAGACGCTGCTGGTGCGGACGCTCGCGCGCGCCCTCGGGGTGCGGTTCACGCGTATCCAGTTCACGCCGGACCTCATGCCCGCCGATATCACCGGCATCTCGGTGCTCAGCGGCTCGCACGAGTTCGTGTTCCGGCCCGGGCCGATCTTCGCGGACCTCGTGCTCGCCGACGAGATCAACCGCGCTCCCGCGAAAACCCAGGCCGCGCTGCTCGAGGCGATGCAGGAGCGCACCGTCACCGCGGACGGAACGTCCCACGCCCTGCCCCGCGCCTTTACCGTCTTCGCGACCCAGAACCCGATCGAGTTCGAGGGCACGTACCCGCTGCCCGAAGCGGAGCTCGACCGGTTCCTGCTCAAGGTCACGTTCGACTATCCGACGGCGGACGTCGAGACCGGAATCCTGCGGCGCTACCTCGAGGGCTTCGAGGCCGACTCGCCCGCGACCTACGGCGTGGACAAGGTCGCCACGGAGGAAGGGCTGGCCCTGCTCCAGGCGCGCGCCCGCAGGGTCCGGGTCGAGCCGGCGCTCCTCGAGTACATCACGTCCATCGTGCGCGGCACGCGCGCGCACCCGTCGGTCACGCTCGGCGCGAGCCCGCGCGCGTCGGTCGCGCTGCTCAAGGCCTCGCGCGCGAACGCCGTGCTCGAGCAGCGCGAGTTCGTCGTGCCCGACGACGTGAAGGCGATGGCGAAGAGCGTGCTGCGCCACCGCATCACCGTCGCGCCGGAGCTCGAGCTGGAGGGCGTGACGCCCGACGCGACGCTCGCGGCGATCCTGGAGCGGGTGGCGGCGCCCACCGCGTGATCCTCCCGACCCGCCGCGCGCTGCTCCTGCTCGCCCTGCTGGCGCCGCTCGCGCTGCTCGGGTACCTGGCCCCCGTGGCGCTCGACGTCCTGCTCGCGGCCGACGCGGTGGTGCTCGCGCTGGTGTACGTGGACGCGCTGCTCGCGGTGGACCCGGCGCGGCTCGCACTGCGCCGCGAGGCCCCCGCGACGTTCTCGATGGGGCGCGCGGGCGCCGCGCGCTACCGGTGGACCAATCCCGCGGGCCGCGCCGCGCGGCTGCTGGTGCGCGAAACCTGGCCTGCCGTGCTGGGCGGGGCACGGGCGGTCCGCGGCGTCATCGTTGCAGCGCACGGCTCCGCCGAGGAGTCGCTGGCCGTGCAGCCGGCGCGGCGTGGCCGCGACAATTCCGGATGGCTCGCCCTGCGCAGCCGCGGCCCGCTGGGCCTGGGCCAGCGCCAGGTGCGTCGCGAGCTGCCGTGGGACGCGACGGTGTTCCCGGCCCTGCCGGGCTCGCGGCTGCGGCAGGCGATCGCCGAGGCGGCGCGGCGCCAGCCGGGCCAGGACCCGGCGCGGCGGCTGGGCGAGGGGCGGATGTTCGAGAGCCTGCGCGAGTGGGTGCCGGGCGACGACCTGCGCTCGATCGACTGGAAGGCGACGGCGCGGCGCAGCAAGCTGATCGCGCGCGAGTACGAGGAGGAGCGCCGCCAGCAGGTGATGCTGGTCCTGGACGCGGGGCGGCTCATGGCGTCGGAAGCCGACGGCGTGCCCGTGATGGAGTTCGCGGTGCGCACCGCGCTCGACCTCGCGTTCGCCGCGGCACACCACGACGACGACGTCGGCATCATGGTGTTCGCCGACCGCGTGCAGCGCTATGTCGCCCCGCAGCGCGGGCGCCGCTCCCTGCGCGAGATCCTGCGCGCGCTCGCCGTGACGGAGCCGGTGCTGGTGGAGTCCGACTATCCGGGCGCGTTCCGCTACCTGGCCGTGCGCAATCGCAAGCGCGCGCTCACCGTGTTCATCGGCGATCTGATCGACCGCGGGGCATCCGAGGCGCTGGTCAGCGCCGTCGGGGCGCTCAGACCGCGTCACCTGCCGCTCGCCATCACGCTGCGCAATCCGGAGCTCGATGCGGCCGCGACCGCCCGCGCCGGCGACGAGCGCACCGCGTGGCGCCGCGCCGCCGCCGAGGAACTGCTCGCGGCGCGCGGCGGCGCGCTCGCGGCGATGCGTCGTTCGGGAGTGATCGTGCTCGACACGCCGCCCGCCCGCGCGGGCCAGGCTGCCGTCCGGGCCTACCTCGAGCTCAAGCGCCGGGGGCGGCTGTAGCGCGCGGTCGCCACAACAGGTACACCGGCACGCCGGCTCCGATCAGCAGCACGCCGATCGCCGCGTTGCCCGGCGCCGACGCCACCGAGCTGATCACCACATACAGCGCCGCGGCGATGAACAGCAGCGGCAGTACCGGGTAGAGCGGCACGCGCGAGCGCTCCGGCGGCCCGAGCCGCCGCCGGTATACGAACAGCGTCGCCGCGGTCGTCCCGAAGAAGATCCAGTCGCCGAACACCACGTAATCGAGCAGCCGGTCGTACGTCTTCGTCATCGTGAGCAGGATCGCCCACCCGCCCTGGAGCATGATCGCCGCGCCCGGCGTCCGGTGCACGGGATGCAGGCGCGCAAGCGCCGGCAGGAACACGCCGTCGGCGGCCATGGCCTGGTAGACGCGCGGCGTCACGAGGATCACGAGGTTGAGGAAACCGAACGTCGAGCACGCGATCCCCAGGCTGATCAGCCTCCGGCCCCACGCACCCACCACCGACGTCATCAGGTCCGCCGCCGGCGCCGCGCTCTGCCCCAGCCCCGTCACGCCGAGCACGCGCATATAGGCCATGTTCGCCGTCACGTAGACCAGCACCACGATCGCCGTGCCGAGGATGAGCGCGCGCGGCAGCGTGCGCTCGGCGTCCTTGATCTCCTCGGCGATGAAGTTGGTCTGCTGCCAGCCGCCGTACGCGAACAGGATCGGCACCAGCGCCGTGCCCACCGCGAGCGGCAGCTGCCAGCCGGCGGGCGGCAGCGGCCCCACGTAGTTGATCGGCGCCGGAGCGGCGAAGGGCAGCACCAGTCCGCAGCCGATCACGACCGCGAGCGCGCCCAGCTTGAGCAGCGTGAAGATGTTCTGGGTCATCGCGCCCTCGGCGACGCCGAGGTAGTTGACCGCGGAGAGTCCCACGATCGCGAGCACGGCGATCGGCTTGATCGCGCCCTCGCCGAGGCCGAACAGCGCGGCGGCGTAGCTGCCGAAGGTATACGCCACCGCCGCGCACGCGCCGGTCGCGATCACCAGCAGCAGCGCCCACCCGTAGAGGAAGGCCGGCAGCGGTCCCAGCGCCTCGCGCAGGTAGACGTAGCCGCCGCCCGCTTTGGGGCGGCGCGCGCCCAGCTCGGCATAGCAGAACGCGCCGATCAGCGCGATCGCGCCGCCCAGCGCCCACACGAACGTCGTGAGCGCCGGCTCCCGGGTGATGCGCGCGACGTTGGCGGGATTGAGGAAGATGCCCGTGCCGATGATGCCGCCCACCACCGCCATCGTGCCGGAGAACAGCCCGAGGCGGCGCGCGTAGGTGACGGATGGCGGCGTCATCCGATAATGGTAACTTCCCGCGCGAGACCATGAACAGCAGGGGCCCGCTCCTTCTCACCGAGGCCGACGTCGGCCGCTGCCTCGACATGCGCTCGCTCATCCCCCTGATGCGCCAGACGCTGGGCCGCTTCTCGGCCGGCCAGTGCGTCCAGCCCGTGCGCGCCTCGCTGCGCATCAAGCCGGTGGGCGGGTTCTACGGCGTCATGCCCGCGCACGTCCCGGGCCCCGAGGGCGATCCCGGGGCGCTCGGACTCAAGTCGGTCAGCTTCTTCCCGTCCAACGACGCGCTCGGCCTGCCCACGCACATGGCGCAGATCCTCCTGCTCGATCCCTCGAACGGCGCGCTGGTCGCGATCCTCGACGGACGGCTCATCACCGAGATGCGCACCGCGGCCGTCTCGGCCGTGAGCGTGGATCTCCTGGCCCGCAGCGGGCCGGCGGTGCTGGCGATCCTGGGCTCGGGCGTCCAGGCCCGGAGTCACCTCGAGGCCGTCGCCTGCGTGCGCGAGCTCACGCACGTGCGCGTCTGGTCCCGCCGCCACGAGCACGCACTCGAGTTCGTGCACGCGACGCACGATAAGGTCGGCTGCCCGGTCAGCGCAGTGCCCACCGTGGCCGAGGCCGTGAAGGGCGCGAACGTGGTCGTCACCGCGACCAGCGCGACCGACCCGGTGCTGTCGGGCGGGCTGCTCAAGCCGGGCATGCACCTCGCCGTGGTGGGCAGCTCGAGCGCGCGGATGCGCGAGCTGGACGCCGCAGCGGTCAGGCGCTGCCGCGTCTGGGTGGACTCGCGCGAGGCCGCGCCGGTCGAAGCGGGAGACCTCGTGATCGCGATGAAGGAAGGCGCCATCGGCCCGGAGCACGTGCTGGGAGAGCTGGGTGACCTGGTGAACGGGGCTCCCGGCCGCCGCAGCGACCGGGAGATAACGATGTTCAAGTCACTCGGCCTGGCGGTCGAGGACGTCGCCAGCGCGCGGCTCGCGCTCGAGCGGGCGCGCGCGCTGGGTATCGGGCAGGCGGTTCCGCTCTAGGGCGTCGTGGGCGCCGGCGTCCCGGTGCGCGGCCACGCGTTGTTCGCGCGGTCCACGTCCGGGAAGTTCATGTCCGGGTCGATCTCGAAGCGCGCTACGGCCTTCGGGAACCGGTGCACCCAGATGTACCTCATTCCGTGAAACCAGATCTCGATCGGCAGCCGGATGTTCTCGCGCGTGCCGTCCTGGTAGGTGACGCGCAGGTCCACCGGCATCGGCAGCGAGCCGGGGCTCGCCAGGAACACCTTGGTCGTGGTCACTCCGAGCGTGTCGCGCGAGGTCACCGAATCGATCGCCTGGTCCACGCGGTCGGTGCGGAAGAACCAGCCGCGCCAGAAGTACGACAGGTCCTCGCCCAGATTGTCTTCCATGGTGCGGAAGAAATCGGCCGGCGTCGGATGGTGGAACGCCCAGCGGCGGACGTACTCGCGGAACGCCGAATCGAAACGCGTCGAGTCCTCCAGCATCGCGTGCCGCAGGATGTAGAGCCCGCCGCCCGGCTTGAAGTATGCCGCGACGCCCAGCAGGCGGTCGTCGGTCCGGTCGGCCGCGGTCATGATCGGCATGTCGAAGCCGCTGCGCATGAAATTGCCGAGCTGGGCCGCCTGGCCCTGGGGTCCCCGCGCCGGCGGCTGGCTGTAGAACGCCGCTTCCGAGAAGATGTTGATGAACGTGTTGAACCCCTCGTCCATCCACGGATAGAGCCGCTCGTTGCTGCCCACGATCATCGGGAACCAGCCGTGCCCGAGCTCGTGGGTGGTCACGCCGTACAGGTCGCGGCTCGTCGCCTGCCAGCCGCAGAACACGATCATCGGGTATTCCATCCCGGCCGCCGGGCCCGCGATGTTGATCGCGGTGGGCCACGGGTACTGGAACCACTTCTCGGAGTAATGCTGGATCGTGAACCGCACCATCTTTGTGGACAGCTGCCAGCCTGAGTCGGACGCGGTGGACGCCGCGGGATAGAACGACTGCATCAGGATGTTGTTCCAGCCGCTCGCGTCCCAGATGAAGTTGGGCGCCGCCGCCCAGGCCACGTCGCGCACGTTGTGCGCCTGGAAGTGCCAGGTGAGCGTCGGTGAGTCGCCCGAGGGGCGCATCGCCGGCGTGCCCGCTTCGGCCTTCGAGACGATCGGCATCGTCGTGTCGGAGTGCAGCGCGGCGTCCAGCCGGCGGACCTCCTCCGGCGTCAGAACCTCGGCCTTGTTCTCCAGCGTGCCGGTCCCCATCACGACGTAGTCGCGCGGCACCGTGATCGCGTAGTCCCAGTCCCCGTACTCGAGGTAGAACTCGCCCTGACCGAGGTACTGCTCTGTGTTCCAGCCGCGCACGTCGTCGTACACCACGGCGCGCGGCTGCCACTGCGCCATCTCGTAGAGCCAGTGCCCGTCGAACAGCTGCCGGCCCATGCGGTCCGCGCCGTGCTCCGGCACGTTGAACGCGAAGTCCATCGCGAGCCGGACCACGCCCCTGGGCGGCAGCGGCTGGTCGAGATCGATGCGCATCATCGTGCCGTTGACGACCGGTGAGAGCGGGACCGCCCGCTCGGCGGCCGCGGCGCGGCCGCGCGCCGCGGCGCCGCCCCGGAGTGCGGCGACGTTCGTGACGTCCATGCCGCCCACGAACCCGTTGGAGGCGAACCGGGCGCCCGGCGCCTCGAGGAAGGAGCCGCGGCTGGCGTCCTTGAACAGGTTCTGGTCCACCTGGAACCACAGGTAGCGCAGCGTGTCGGGCGAGTTGTTGTGATAGGTCACCGTCTGATGCCCCGTGGCGCGGTGGGCCGCGGTATCGAGCGACACCGTGATGGTGTAGTCCACGCGCTGCTGCCAGTAGAGCGGGCCCGGCGCGCCGCTGCCGGTCCGGATGGCGTTCGGCGCCGGCAGCTCGAGCCGGTGGAAGATGCCCGTGTCGGCCGCGGGCGTGTTGCTGCGCACCAGCGGAAGCGGCTGCTGCAGCATCGAGGCCAGGAGAACGGCGCTGATCATCGGCGATCCCGGGTGGAGGAAGAGCAATGAGTTTCGTTAGGGCGATGCAGGGCGTCAACGTTTGGACGCGCGAGGGGCCCGGAAGGTTTCAGGAGGCCGCTGTCAGGCCTCGGCCTTGAGCTCCAGCCTGATAACCGTACCCCGCCCGGTGCGCGACTCCACCCCGATCGTCCCGCCCCAGCTCTCGACCAGGCGTTTCGCGATGGCGAGGCCCAGGCCGCTGCCGCTGGTCGTGGTGCTGAAGCGCGGCTCGAAGATACGCGGCAGGACCTCGGGCGGAATGCCGCGTCCGTCGTCCCTGACCTCGACGATGGCGCGGCCCTTCGCCGTGCGCGCGGCAATGGTCACCGTGGTCGCGCCGGCATCGCGCGCGTTTTCGCACAGGTTGACCAGGACCTCGGTCAGCTCGTCGCGCCGCGCCAGCGCGCGCGCGCCCGGCGTGACGTCCTCCTCCCACCGCGGCGCTCCCTGGCCCATGCGGTAGAGCCGCACCACGTCGCCCACGGCCGTGGCGAGGTCCACGGTCGCGAGCGGCGCGCTTGCGGCGTCGGGGAGCGCGAAGCGGCTGAAGGTGCGCGCGATCGCGTCGAGCCGGTCGATCTCCGCGAGGATCCGCTCGGCCGTCGGCGTGAGCGCGGGACCGACCTCGTCCGGCTTCTCGTGAGAGACCTTGAGCAGGTGCTGGATGCCGAGCCGGATGGGCGTCAGCGGATTCTTGATCTCGTGCGCCACCTGGCGCGCCATCTCACCCCAGGCCAGCACGCGCTGGGCCCGTTGGCCCGCCTCGACGTCGGCCGCCGCCTGTTCGAGCGCGCCGCGGATCGGCTCCAGCTCGGCGGGCACGTCGGCCGCCGCGAGCGCGGGCGGCTGGCCGGTCGCGACGGCGAGCGCGGCGCCGCGCAGCCGCTGCAGCGGCCGCGCGAGTGCGCGGGCGGCGAGGCCCGACAGCACCAGCGCAAACAGGCCTCCCGCAACCACGCCGACCAGCACCGCGATCGCGAGATCCTCCTCGCGCCGCCTGAGCCCGCGGTCGCCGGAGACATCCGGAGCGGCCACGATGACGGGCCCGAAGTCGGCCCGGGCCACCAGGCGGTATCCGACCAGCGTCTGGGCCGTCGCGGCGCTCTGCCACGCGGTCGCGGAGACCTCGTCCCCGAATGCCAGCTGCGAGTACACGCCGGAGGGCACCAGCACGTCGGCGAGACCGAGGTCCGCCAGGACCGGCGCGCTCGTCGCCACCAGCGCTCCGCCGCGCGTCAGGAACAGCTCGGCATCCACGCGCTGCGACGCCTCGGCGATCGCGCTGTCCGCCGAGAGGGTGTCGGTGGCCGCCGAGTCGGCGACCAGGACCGACGTCGCGTCGCGCAGGGTGCGCTCGAGCAGCAGCTCGCGCGCGCTGCGGAACTGCTCCTGGAAGCGGCCCAGCGTCCAGATCGCGAACGCCAGCGCCGGCAGCAAGAAGAACAACCCGAGGCTGACCGAGAGCCGGAGCCTCAAGGAACGCCGCGCCGAAGGCCACCACGCGGCGAGCGCGGCCGGCGCACGGCCCGCGCAGGTTTCGACCAGCAGCCACAGCAGGAGCAGCACCGCGACGTCGAGCGCGAGGACGAGCAACCCCCGCTGCAGCAACGCCGACGGCCCGCGCAGGTCGATCTGTGCGTGCACGTGGCGGGGGCCGCCCGGCAGCATGATCGGGCGGTCGCCGCGCAGCGTCCACCCGTCGCGGCGCCAGCTTGCGTGCGCGCTGGGCACCGCGCCCGCAGGGGCCGGCGCGAGCAGCAGGTCGTAGGGCGGCTGCGGCTCGCCGGCCGCGCCAAGCACCAGCCTCGCCTGCGTGCTGGGCGCGATGAGCTGGGTGTGCGGCCCCACCACGATGGTGAGCACTCGCCCGGAGGCGAGCGGGATCGCCGCGACGCCGAACAGGCCGGGGACTGCGAGCACGGGGCGCACGATCGGGAGCGCCTCCTCGCGCGCCTGCCGCGCGACGCCCTGGACGACGTCCGCCGGCACCTCGAGCCGCGCCAGCTCGAGCGAGGTCTCGCTCGATCCGTCCGGTCCCCACACCGCGAGCGCCGCCGGGTAGCCCTGAGCGCCCAGCTCGCTGCGGTGCCACAGCACGAGCAGCTCGCCCGGGTCGCGCGGCGCACGATCCACCGGAAACTCATGGATGAGCCGGTCGAGCAGCATCACCGCGAGCGGGTCGGCCTGATCGCCTAACGATTCGACGTCCGCCGTGGCGAGCGCCATCCGTCCCTCGATCGTCGCGCGCCAGGTGAGGAGCGCGCCGGACGAACCCGCCACCACGGCGATGGTCGCGAGCGTGCCGCGGAACGGCATCGGCCGGATGGCGAGGAGCAGCGCGGGCGCCCACACGTACTGGTACCAGTCCGGCCACCCTCCATCGGGCTGCCAGACCCACAGCCCGATCGCGGACGCGAGCAGCGCGAGCCCGCCGGCCACGTACGGCCACGCGCCCGCGTGCGCCGGCACGGCGGGCCCGCGCACCAGCGCTGCGGCCACCAGCACCAGCGAGCTGGCCGCGAGCACGATCGCCACCTGCCACGTGAGCCACAGGCCGATCGTCACACCACTCGTCGGCGGCGAGATCCCACGGGCCAGCGTCTGAAGCACGTAGGGCGACGCCACCGTGGCGAGCAGCGCGACGGCCACGGCCCAGCGCGAGCGCGGCCGGCCGCGACGCCACAGCGCCGAGCCGGCGGCGAACACCACGACGGCGGTGACGATCAGGGTCCCCGCGGAGGCGCTGAACGGGCCGAGCAGGCCGTGGGAATAGGTGTCGGGCCAGAACACCGATCCGGGTCCGAACGTCTTGCGCAGCGGCGCGCGGGCGAGTGCGGAGAGGGAGGCTGCCGCGACCAGCACGGCGATGGGCAGGCCACCACGGCTGGCGAGCGTGGCGGCAAGCACGAGCGCAGCCAGCACCAGGAACGCGGCGATCTGCCGCGAGTCCCCGAGCTCGCGGTCGAACGCCACACCCTGCGGTGGCGGCACCGGCTGGACGGCGAACAGCGTGTCGCGGCCCCCGGGCTGGACGTAGTCGTAGACGTCCGAGTCCGCGGGGGCAACGCGTGGATCGAGGAAGCGCAGGCCGACGCCGGTCGCCTCGGCGAACCGGTCGGTCAGTGCATCGCCGGCACGGGGCACGTCGTCGCTGCGCGCCAGCAGCACCGCTGCCGCCGCTGTGCCGGCGCGCGTCTGGCGGCGTGCGACAAGCCACAGGTAGAATGGAGTCGTGATCGCCGACAGATCGGGGCCGCTGGCACTCAGCACGGCGCGATGGACTCCCGCCCACGCCCGCGCGTGGCCGGCGGTGTCGAACAGCACCACGCCGTGCACGGGGCCGCCCGCGGCGACCAGCCGCCCCAGCGCGTCGAACGCACCCGCGTCGGGCAGCCGCGAGGCGAGCGCGGCCCGGTCGGCCAGCGAACGCGCCAGCTGCACCGCGCCGTCCAGCTCGCCCCCCAGGCGACGCGACGCCGCGGAGACCGCGGCCTCCCGCGACCCGGGCCAGTGGCGATCGATCCTGAGCAGCGCGCCGGTCTTCAGCACGACGGCGGCGGCGAGCATCGCCGCCACGATCACGCCGCCCCAGGAGATCAGGCGCTCCGCCGCGTCGGCCGCGGGCCGCGCCGTGCTCCGCGTGCTCAAGGCGACGAGCAGCGCCGCCAGCACAACACCCGCCGCCAGGATCCAGCCGGGCGCGCGCATCCACTCGGCCGTGACGATCGCCAGGGCTGAGAGCGCGACCGGGACCGGCAGCTCGCGTCTCACGGGGCGGCCATGAACCAAGGCGGGCCGCTGCGCATCAAGGAGATGACCCCCGCGGACGTGCGTGAGGCCGCGCGGGCGAATCCGCGACTCATCCTTCCCGTCGGCACCACGGAGCACCAGGGACCGCACATGCCGATGGGCGCCGATACGTACGTCATCGAGCGCCTCGCCGACGAGCTCTCGGCCGAATTCCGCGTGCTACGCGCTCCAACCATCGAATACGGGGTCAACGACTCGCTCCAGAAGTTGTTCTCCGGCGGCGCCAGCGTGCGCCGCAAGACGCTGCGCCGCCTGGTCAACGATCTGCTGCCGGACTGGGAGCAGCTGGGCATCACCGAGATCCTGATCCTCACCATGAACGGCTTCGCGCCGCACACCGAGGCGCTGTGCACCGTGGTCGCGGGCGCCGCGCGGGTGCGGGTGATCGACGTCCTCGCCATGGACTTCGGCGACCTCGCACCGCACACGGAAGGCCCGATTCACGGCGGCGAGGTGGATACCTCGCTGATGCTCCACGTGCGGCCCGACCTCGTGGACATGACGCGCGCCGTGGACTGTATCTTGCCGGAGGCGGACCTCAGGCGCTACCGCCGCGGCTCCGCGCTCGCGCTGCCGGCGATGTCGGCCGGCTCCGTGGGCAGCACCTCGCGCGCCTCGGCCGAGCGGGGACAACGCCTCTACGCGCTGATCAAGGACCGGATCCGCGAGCGCGTGTTCGGCGCGAACGGCACCAGGGGCCCCGGATAGCCGGCCCCATGCGGCCGTGGGCCCTGCTCGGCGCCGCTCTCGCGGCAGCTCCGACGCGAGCCGTGGCCCAGGAATTCGCCGATCGCGGCGTGTTCGTCATCGAGCGCGGCAGCGCCGAGACCGGGCGCGTCGAGTTCGCGGTGCGCCGCACCGCCGGCAAGGGCGGGCTGCTGCTGGTCGCCGCCACGCGCACGCCGGCCCACGACCTCGATGTCGCGCTCGAGCTCTCGCGCGACTCCACTCCCGTCAGCTTTCAGCAGACCGAGACCGTCTCTGGCCGCGTGGTGCGCCGCATCTCGGCCACGGTCAGTGGGCACCGCCTCAGCGCCCGCGCCTCATCGGCCGAATTGGAGGTCGCGCGCGAGCTGCCGGTCGGCTGGCCGCTGCTCATCCTGGGCGACGAAGACTATGCGGCGTTCGCGTTCCTGTCCCGGCCCGACTCCGGCACGACCCGCACCGTCACGGTGATCCGCACCTCCGACCTCACCAGCCGGGCCGCGCTGGTTGACGGCGGAGTGGCCGACTCGGTCCGCATCCAGGGACGCGAACTGCCCTGCCGCCGCTTCGCCCTGCACTTCCCGGACGGCGAGGAGCGCCGCTTCTGGAT
>JBIOIA010000028.1:0-19508 GCA_044449445.1 Gemmatimonadales bacterium | reverse complement strand
GGGTTACACCGTGCAGCCGATGCTGTGGAACGGGCTGTTCACGGCTTCGCGCATTCCACTCGCGGCGTGGCTCGCGGGCGTGCTCGGCGTCGCCGGAGTGTGGTGGGCGATCGGCGTCACGGCAGTGGCGCGCGGCGTCACGATGGCGCTGTTGTGGAGGAGCGGACGCTGGCAGCTGGTGCACGTGTGAGCGCGATCATCACGCTGTTGACTGATTTCGGCACGGAAGGCGGCTACGTCGCCGAGCTGAAGGGCCGGTTGCTGCGGCTCGCCGCGGACGTCACGATCGTGGACGTCGCGCACGACGGACGTGCGGATGAAGTGCTGGGTGCCGGGAGAGGAGCCGACGTGCAGCTTACGGGTTGATCCACTCCACATCCACGCCGCCGATGGATGCGTTCACGTTCATCACCAGCCGGTACCGCGCGCCGTCGTAATTCGCCGTGACGTAGGTGTCGCCGTGCTTCTCGAAGCCGGCCGCGTCGAAGCTGGCCAGGAACCGGTTGAGCTCACCGAGACCCCGACGCCGCGCGGCAGCCGGAGCTTCAGGGAGCCGACCCCGACGTTGATGTCCGCCGACATCGAGCGGCTCCAGGTTCCGCCGAAGTCGAGCGTCACCTCGCCCACACCGCCGTTGACCGTCACGCGCGCGCAGCTGGAGTTGGCCAGCTGCTCGGCGTGGATCTCGGCGGCACCCGCCTCGATCGTCAGCTGCTCGCACGCGGCCGTGGTGGGCCGCGAGAAGCGCAGGCGCGACTCCGACGCGCCGGTCCGGAATGTGACCCGCTGCAGCGCGAGGCCACCGAGGTCGGCGTCGGCCTCGACCGCGCCCATTTCCAGGGTCAGCGTCAGCGGCAGGTCCGGCGATAGCGCGAGGTCCATGGACGGCGGTGCGTCGTTGCGATTCCTCCCTCGCACCCGGATCCCGCCCCCGCTCCTGCCCTTCACGCCCAGGCGCAGCGTCTGCGTGGCCTGATCGTACTCCCGCACCGGAGTGACCGAGTTCTCGTCGTAGCGCAGTTGCATCCGGTACAGCTCGGAGCCCACGCCCGGCGCGAGGTGGAACCGGCCCGCCCCGTACTGCACGTTGACGGTCATCGCGTGCTCGCCGCGCAGCTCCTGCGTCGCCGTGACCGTCCGCCACGACGGCGCCATGCTCGTGGAAGAGCAGCCGAGCGCGGCGAGCAGAAGTGCGAGCGGACGGCGGCTCACTTCTGATCCATGTTCATCCGCGCGGCGGTCGGCGTCGCAGGCGGCGTGGTCCAGAGGTATTCGCCCGACATTTCGCTGGTGCGCCGACCCGTGAACGTCTCGCGCAGGCCCGCGCGCGAGAGCAGCACGGCGCCGAAGCCCGTGGTCATCGCGAGCCAGGTGACCATCAGCGCGGCGATCTTGAACACCAGGACCACCGGACCCATCCAGCCCGTCAGCGCCGCGGCCGCCCACAGGCCGAGCAGCCCGATCAGCCCCGTGAACAGGTAGCCGTAAGCGTTCGGCGCGCTCACGAACGCACCGTGCGCCATGCGGCGGCGCGTAAACGTCTCGCCCACGGCGTGCGCGACGGCGAGGTACCCGCCCGCGAGCGCCACCAGGGCCGCGACCACGTACGCCAGGGCGGCGAACGGCACGAGCAGGATGCCGACCAGCGTCAGAACCAGCCCGACCATCAGCATCGCGAACGTGGGGAACAGGAGCAGCTGCCCCAGCAGCCCGACCACGAACGAGCGGCCGAAGCTGTGCGTCGCCGTGTCGGCCACGATCTCCAGGTGCCGGCGGCCGAAAAACACGGCGCCGAAGCCCAGCATCGCGCAGGCGACGAACACCGCCACGACATTTCGCACGTCCGTGAACACGGCGTCCAGCGTCGAGGGCTGAGCCTCGACGGCCGGAGCCGCCTTCACTTCCGGAGCCTGCACCGCGGCCGGGGCGGCCCCGATGATTGCCGTATTGGCCGACGGCGCGGGAATGGAGACCCGCTGCGCCGATTGCTCTGCCTTTGAAGTCGCGCGGGCGATTGCGGCCGCCGCGTCGAGACCGCGCAGAGCGTCGTCCAGCTGCGTCTTCGACGCCCGCTCGGTGCCGGCGAGGGTGGGCACGCGCCAGGAGTGCAGCGTGACCAGGAGGTCGTGGGTCGTCAGCTCCGCGCCGGCCTCGAGCAGCCGACGCCACCCGCGATCCAGCGCGCCGCCGGGCGCGAACTCCCCGACCTGGCGGCCGTCCACCACGACGTGGCCGCCGCGCAGCGAAACCGTGCGAATCACTCCACTCGAAAGCTCGAGCTCGAGCGTCGCTTCGCTGGTGCTGAGGGAAATGGAGTGAGAGACGACCTGGTCCTGCGCGTCGAGGTGGAACGCATGGAGGATCAACGACCAGCCGTGGCGGGCCGTGGAATCGCTGTCGCCGGCGCCCGCAGCCGAGTCGCCGCGCGCCTGCATGGGCAGGAGCGTGGCGAGCGCGAGCGCCGCGACGCTAAGCCTGAGCGGGGAGCGTCGCATCGAGCCCTCTCGGAGTACGGAGCAGGAAATGGAGACCGACCGCGCAGCCTGCATACGCGGCGGCGATGAGCGAGCCCGCGGCCAGCGCGGCCGGGGCCGTGACGGGCAACGACTGGAGTCGCTCGGCGAGACCGGAGGACAGCGTCCACGCGGCGAAGGCTGCGGAGGCCTGGTGCACCGACGCGAGCGAGCGGCCCAGCGCCCAGTCCACGCCGAAGGAGATCTGCGGACTGTGTGCCAGCAGCCATGGCACCGCGACGCCCAGGGCGACCAGCGCCGCCACGGCGTAGCTGCCCGCGAGCGCCAAGGCGCGCCGGGGCTCGGATGCCCAGGCCCAGGCCCGGCGATACACGGCAACGGGCCGTGGCTGCGGCAAAACGACGCGCGCCATCACGGCGGCCTGGAAGCCACGCGAGGGCGTTAAGGCAGGCAGCCTGGACAGCGACCGCACTACCAAGGCGTCCAGCTCCTGATCAGTCAACTGCTTGTGGTTCACACACCTGCCTCCTTCGCCATCCCATACGGGCCCGGTGGGGTGGCGGTTTCACTCCCGATACGGCTCCAGGTACTCCCGGAGCTCGTGGCGGGCCCGGTGAATGTAGGTCTTGACCGTGCCCAGAGGCAGATCAAGCGTTTCGGCGATTTCCTCGTAGGAACGCCCCTCCACATGCCGCAGCAGGATGCAGGAGCGGTACTCCGGACGGAGCCTGGCGATCGCCTGCTCGATGCGGGATCCCAGCTCGCGCGACTCGAGCTCGGCGAGCGGCGTCTCGGTGCGGTCCACGGCCTGAAGGGCGGTGGCCTCGACCTCGTCCCGCGTGCGCGCGTGGGGGGCGCCGTCGAGCGAGAGCGTGTCCAGCTCCCGGCGGCGCAGCTGATCGATCGCGACGTTGTTCGCGATCTTGAAGACCCATGAGCTGAACTTGTATTCGGGCCGGTACGACTCGAGCGCGTTCAGGACCTTCACGAAGCTGTCCTGCGCGAGGTCTTCGGCCAGCGCGCGGTCCCGGACCATGCGGTAGATCAGCGAGAACACCGGCCGCTCGTACCGGCGCAGCAACTCGCGGTACGCGGCTTCCTTGCCGGCGCGTGCCAGCGCCACGACCTCCTGGTCGGAGAGCGACTGGAGGTCTTTCCCCGGGGGCATCTGGCGGGTAATCTACGCTCCCCATGCGCAGCCCACCCTGGGCGGCTCGCTGATGCCCGTCGCGCCGGCCCTGCCCGCCACGCCTTCGGAGAAGCGACGCTACGTCCGCGCGATGTTTGAAGGCGTCGCGCCCAGCTACGACCTGCTCAATCGCGTCCTGTCGCTCAACGTGGACCGGGCCTGGCGCCGCAGGGCGATCTCCCGGCTCGGCTGGGCGGCCCGTCCCGACGGCATCTACCTCGACGCCTGCGCCGGCACGCTCGACCTGGCGCGGTCGCTCGCCCGCCGGCCGGGGTTCCATGGGCGCGTCGTGGCCACCGACTTCGCGCTGCCCATGCTCCGGATTGGGGCGGCGAAGCTGAATGGGGAGCGGATCTACAGCGCCGCGGCGGACACCCTCGAGCTGCCGGTTGCCGATGGCACATTCGACGGGGCGTTGGTGGGCTTCGGTGTCAGGAACCTGGCCGACCTGTCGGCCGGGCTCGCCGAGCTGTCCAGAGTTCTCAAGCCGGGCGCCCGGCTGGTCGTCCTGGACTTCGCCACGCCCCAGTCGGCCCTGCTACGGACCCTCTACCTGTTTTACTTCCGGAGGGTCCTCCCGGTGGTCGGCAGGCTCGTTTCCGGGCACCCGACGGCCTACACCTACCTCCCGGAGTCGGTCATGACATTCCCGGATCCTGAGACGCTGGCCCGCGCCTTGGACGTGGCCGGTCTCAAAGACGTCGGCTACGAGTTCCTGACCGGTGGCATCGCAGCCGTCAGCTGGGGTGCCAGGTGAGCCTCGACAGCCTGCGGGACTTCGTGACGGCGCTGGACGAGGCAGGGGAGCTCGTCCGGATCAGGGCGCCCGTCTCGACCGTGCTGGAGATGACCGAGGTGGCGGATCGGGTCATGAAGAGCCGGGGAGGTGGGCCAGGGCTGCTGTTTGAGCGTCCCGTGCTCCCAGGTGGCACGATCAGCGATTTCCCAGTCGCCATCAACCTTTTCGGGTCGCTCCGGCGGATCAACATGGCGCTGGGATCGCTGCGCCTGGACGACATCGGAGCACGGATCACGGAGCTGATGAAAACTTCGGTGCCGGATGGCCTGGCTGGCAAGCTGGCCATGCTCCCCAAGTTGGCCGAGCTGGCGTCCTACCCCCCGAGGACTGAGTCCGGGGCACCAGCGTGTCACAACGCCGTGCTCACCGGACAGGAGGTGGATGTCGGGGTGCTCCCGCACCTCACCTGCTGGCCAGGGGACGGGGGTCGGTACATCACCTGGGGCATGGTGATCACCAAGGACCCTGCCACCAGGGTCCGGAACGTCGGGCTGTACCGGGTCCAGGTCCAGGGGCCCCGCGAGCTGGCCATGCACTGGCAGCGACACAAGGTGGGGGCGGCGCATTGGCAGGAGATGGCAGCCCGGGGTGAGAAGATGCCGGTGGCCATCGTCCTGGGCGCGGACCCGGCCTCCATGTACGCCGCCTCGGCACCGTTGCCGCCCAGCGTGGATGAGTTCCTGTTCGCCGGCTTCCTGCGGAAGTCTCCGGTCCGTCTGACCAAGTGCGTGACCAGCGACCTCGAGGTGCCGGAGGGCGCCGAGATCGTGATCGAGGGGTTCATCGATCCGAAAGGGCCGCTGGTGATGGAAGGGCCCTTCGGCGACCACACCGGGTTCTACTCCCTGGCCGACGAGTACCCGCTGGTCCATGTCACGGCACTTACCTATCGGCGCGGCGCGATCTGCCCGGCGACGATCGTGGGGCGCCCGCCCATGGAGGATTACTACCTCGGTCACGCGACGGAGCGGATCTTCCTGCCGCTGCTGCGGCTCACGATCCCCGAGCTCGTGGACTACCACATGCCGAGCTACGGCATCTTCCACAATCTCGTGTTCGTCGCGATCGACAAGAAGTATCCGGGACAGGCCCACAAGGTGGCCAACGGGCTGTGGGGCGCGGGGCTGATGTCGCTCGCCAAGGTGATCGTGGTGCTCGACAAGTGGGTCAACGTGCAGGACGCCGAGCAGGCGTGGTGGGTCGCGCTCAACAACATCGATCCCGAGCGCGACGCGCGATTCGTCATGGGGCCGATGGACGTCCTCGACCATTCCTCGCGCGCGTTCACTTTCGGCTCGAAGATGGTGCTCGACGCCACGCAGAAGCTCCCCGAGGAAGGGTTCACGCGTCCGTGGCCCGACGTGATCGCGATGGACGAGGCGACGAAGCGGAAGGTGGATGCCAAGTGGGCGTCGCTCGGGATAAAGCTGCCGTGAGCGCGGGGGTGGACGGGCAGGTCCTGAAGGGCGGTGGGCGGCTGGCCGCCTACGCCAACTTCGTGAAGATCGCGCACACGGTGTTCGCCCTGCCGTTCGCCGTCGTCGGGATGACGCTGGCCTTGAGGACGAATCCGCTGGACTGGCGGAAGGTCGCTCTGGCGGTCCTCGCGTTCGGCGCGGCGCGCTTCGCGGCGATGGGGTTCAACCGGATCGTGGACCTGCGCTACGATGCCAGGAACCCGCGGACGGCCATGCGCGAGCTGCCCGCCGGTCGGATGAGCGTCAAGGAAGCGTGGGCTCTGGTGGCGGGGATGACGCTCCTGTTCCTGGCCTGCTGCTCCCTGCTCAATCCGCTGTGCCTCGCACTCGCCCCGGTAGCCCTGCTGTGGTTCACGAGCTACTCGTACGCCAAGCGGTTCACGCCCTTGTGCCACCTGTGGCTGGGGCTGGCGATGGCGATAGCTCCGGCGGGTGGCTACTTGGCCATTACGGGAGCATGGAGCACGCCATGGTACATGCTCCCGCTATTTGGTTTGGCCGTGGCATCGTGGGGGGCTGGCTTCGATGTCGTCTATTCGCTCCAGGACGAGGAGTTCGACCGAGTGAATGGGCTCAAGAGCCTCACCGTCTCGCTGGGAGCAGGCAGGGCGATTCTGGTGGCCCGCCTCCTCCACGTGCTGGCAGTCGCCTCTCTTGCGGCGCTGGGGGTGGTGGCACGGTTGGGATGGCCGTACGGGCTGGCAGTGGCCCTGGCCGCAGGCCTGCTGATCTATGAGCACCGGCTGGTCCGGGAGGGCGACTACTCTAGGCTGGATGCGGCCTTCTTCACCATGAACGGCGTAATCTCCGGGGTCGTGATGCTGGGGGCGGTGGCCGATGCGCTTCGCTAAGTCGGGCGGACGGGCGGGCAGGCGGACGGGCGGACAAAAGACAAGGCGACCCGCGCCGCCGAGGCCGCAGCCGCATCCGGTACGCAGGCCTGCGCCGGGCCGGAGGGGCTCGTGACGGCGCGCCCCGTAGTCCTCGCGCTGACGGGCGCGTCGGGAGCGCCCTACGGCGTGCGCCTGCTCGAGGTCCTGATCAGGAGCCGGGTGAGCGTGTGGCTCGTGGTGTCGAGCCACGGGTTGCGGCTGCTGAAACAGGAGTGCGGCATCGGCACCATGGCCGCGCTCCAGAAGGCGACCGGCGGCCCAAAACTGTGGGACGTGGTCACCGTGTTCGACGACGGCGATCGCGGCGCGAGGCCCGCGTCGGGCTCGGCGCGCACCGCCGGCATGGTGGTGTGTCCGTGCTCGATGGGCACGCTGTCGGCGATCGCGCACGGCACGAGCCGCAGCCTGGTCGAGCGCGCGGCGGACGTCACGCTGAAGGAGCGACGGCGACTCGTCCTCGTCACGCGCGAGACGCCGCTCTCACTCGTCCACGCGCGTAACATCGTCGCGGTCACCGAGGCGGGCGCGATCGTCATGCCTGCCGCGCCCGGTTTCTATCATCGCCCGACGCGCATCGAGGAGCTGGTGGACTTCATCGTGCAGCGCGTCCTCGACCACCTCGACGTCGATGCGGAGATCGCTCCGCGCTGGATCGGGAAGCGCAGCCGGTGAGACTCGGAATAATTTCCGACACGCACGGACTGCTCAGGCCCGAAGTGCACGAGGTGTTCAGGGAAGTCGATCGGATCCTGCACGCGGGCGATGTCGGCGACGCATCCATCCTGGACGAGCTGGCGCTGATCGCACCGGTCACCGCGGTCTACGGCAACACCGACGGCTCGATTCTCCGGAGCCGACTCCCCGACGTGGCGCACGATTCGATCGACGACCTGCGCTTCGTCGTGACCCACGGAGACCGACTCGGCTCGCCGCATCCCGGCGCACTCAAGGAAGCCTTCCCGGACGCGGACGTCATCGTGTACGGCCACACGCACAGGCCGCTTATCACCGACCTGCCGGACTTCACCGTGGTGCTGAATCCGGGCTCCGCGGGGCCGCGCCGCTTCGAGCTGCCGGTGAGCGTCGCGATCATGGAAACCGAGCCGGGAATTCCGCCCCGCGCGCGCATCGTCCAGCTGCTGGAAGCGAAGTCCTGAACGCGCGACGCGTTCGACTGACACCATACCGACATCGAGTGGACAGTAAGGCGTCAGTTTTTTAGTGGCGCAGTTTGGCCACTCTAGGGCTGCTCGCGCGCGGGTGCCTTGATGATCAGCGGTACACCGGTTGTGCCCCAGTGCATGACGAGCGTCGCGTCGGGGCCGTTCACGACCGGGAAGTACCACAGCAATGTCTCCATGTGCGGGCCCTGCCACGCCGTGACGTGCACGCGCAGCTGGTCGCGCCCCTCGCCCGGGTAGGCGAGGTGAAATGCGGCGGCGGTCTTGTTGAACACGACGGTCCAGTGCGCGGCGCTGTCGGGGATCATCCAGATCGAATAGCTGCCGGCGGGCAGCGTGTCGTTCTGGACGAGCACCGGGGTGCTGATCGTGATGGTGGTCGCCGAGTCGGCGCCGGGCGTCCAGATCCGGTTCCACTCCACCACGTTGCCGAACAGCACGCGGCCGCGCGCGACCGGCCGTCGATAGCGCACCTCGATCCAGGTGTTCGCGATTTTCTGACGGACCGACGCCTGCTGGCTGAGCGGGATGCGTTGCGCGCGCGCGCAGGCCGGCACGGCGAGCGCCAGGAGCAGCGTGAGCAGCCCTCGTGAGCGCGCGCCCGTCAGCGTGCGCGTGCGGCGTGACTCTGCATCAGCTCCCCTCCGCGTGATGAAGAACGACATCACCGAGCGACCAGCTGAAGCCGGAGCGCAACCGCCACAGGTTCTTCGCCCGGGACGCGGCGCCCAGGTACACGCGCGGCTCGACGAACAGCGTCAGCCGGCGGCGAGCATCGGGCCGGACCGACGCGAGTGCCTCGACGTTGTACTGGCCCGGCTGGCCGTGCACGTCGAACGCCAGGTCGCCGCGGGCCCAGAATGCCCAGCGTTCGATCGGCGGCGGATACACGGCGGGCCGCAGGACCACGCGACCGAACGGAGTGACGCCCGGGTTCTCGTCCTCCGTGAACTCGTAGCGGACGCGGAAGACGGTGCGCCATCCGCGCGGCAGCGCGAGCGACGCCTGCACGCCCGGCATGAAGCGGTCGTAGCCGTAGCCCAGGAGCTCGTTCGACTCGGTCTTGATGTAGGCCTCGATGTCGGGCCCGACGGTGAGGCGACCGGATCCGAAGAAATGGTAGAACCGCAGCCGGGTGTAGCTGAGGCCGGACGCGTCGCCGGTACCGCCGGTGAAGTGCCAGCCCAGGGCGGGTTCGATCTCCAGCAGTACGACCCTGGGTGAGCCCGCGCCAAGGGACCACAGCACGGGCAGACGCATCAGGTCCTGATCACCCGTCTCGATGTTCGACTCGAGGTACGTCCCGATGGATTGCTGAAGCGGTGCCCTCGGACGGCCGGGCGCGGAACCGCTCTCCTGCGCCGCGAGCGACGCCGGCAGAGCCAGCGCCATGGCGAGGGCGGCGGCCTTCAGGCGGCGGCTGTCCAGCGGGAGTACGGGCTGGTCTGGTCGTACTCCTCCGGGTTCTGTCGGAACCAGCTCATCACCAGCAGGAGCTGCTGCATCTCACCGCCGGACCGCGCGGCCGGGGCCGGCCCCTCCTCCACCTGGCAGGCCCGCACCGACTCGGCGAACGCCGCGCGCTCGATCGGCGTCTTCGGCACGCCACAGGTCGCCCGGATCGTGCCGTGACGCACCAGGTAGACGCGGTCGTCCAATCCGCCCGACTGGTCTTTCACCTCGTACACGAAGCTCAGGCCTTCGACCGCCGCGCGCAGCCGCGCCAGCGAGCCGAACAGCCAGGTCAGCTCGTCGAACCTCGCGCGCCACACCGCGGCACGCTCGAACTCCCGCGCCTCGGCGGCGCCGGTCATGGCGTCGAGCACGCGGTCCAGCGGCCGGGCCGAACGTCCCTCGAGGAAGTCGAGTGCCGCATCCACGGCGAGAGCGTAGCGCTCCGCATCGCAGCGCGCCGCGCACGGCCCGAGGCAGGTCCCCAGCTCGTGGCGGATGCAGGCCGGCACGATGGGCGCGTCGAACAGGCTCGTCTGGTCGGCGTACACCATGGACTGCCGCTCGGCGCAGTCGCGCAGGCCGAGCATGTCACCCAGGGTGCGCACGGCCTCCTTGGTGTTGGCCCCGCCGCGGAACGGGCCGTAGTAGCGCCCGCCCGGACCCTTCGCCGAATCGCTCACGACCATCCGCGGGGCCACGCCGCGCGTCACCTTGATGAACGCGAGGCTCGCCCAGGTGCGGTTGTGGGTCACGTTGTACGGGGGCTTGAGCTGGTGGATGAGCCGCTGCTCCTCGAGCAGCGCCGCGAACTCGCTGGGCACGTAGCGCCAGCGCAGGTCGGCCGCGCTGCGGATCAGCTGCGCGCTCTTGGACTCGGGCCACGGCGCCGTGAAGTAGGACAGCAGCCGGGTCCGCACGTCCTTCGCCTTGCCCACGTAGATGACGCCGCCCGCCGGGTCCAGCAGCTCGTAGACGCCCGGGCGCTTGGCCGCCTGCGCCTGCACGCGCGACTTGAGCTCGGCAAGCGACGCGGGCCGGGCGATGACGTCCTGAAGGGCTAGCGCTGACATCCCGGACAAAAGTAAGAACTTCTGGCGTCGATCGCGTGGGTCATGGCCAGCCGGCGGCCACAGCGCAGGCAGGGCTCGCCGTTTCGCTCGTACACGGCCAGCCGGCCCTGGAAACTTCCGGGCTCGCCGGTGCCGGTCCTGTAGTCGCGCACCGTGGTCCCCCGTCCGTTGATCGAGCGCGCGAGCACGTCCACGATCGCGGCGTGCAGGCGGGCCGACTCCTCGGCCGTGATGCGGCGCGACTCGCGGGAGGGATCGATCCCCGCCATCCACAACGCCTCGTTGGCGTAGATGTTGCCGACCCCGGCCAGCCGCCGCTGGTCCATGATGGCCTTCTTCACGGCGAGCCGCCCGCCCTGCAGGATCGCGTGCAGCCGCTCGGCGGTGAAGCCGGGCTCGAGCGGCTCGGGCCCGATCGCGGCGGTGTACTTCTCCCACTTCTTGGGATCGAGCAGAAAGACCGCGCCGAGCCGCCGCACGTCGCGGAAGCGCAGCAGCTTCCCGGAATCGAGCGCGAAGCGGATGGTATCGTACGGGTCTCCGCTCCCACGCTCCCACTCGGCGGCGGTCCTCTCGATCAGCAGGGCGCCGGTCATGCGCGGCTGGATGACGATGCGCCATCCGTCCGCCAACTCGATCACCACGTGCTTGGCACGCCGGGCGACGGCGTGGACCCGCCGGCCTTTCACTCCACGCTCGAACGCCGGCCGGGTGACCCTGCGGAGGATGTCGCGCTTCAGGACGATCGCCTTCAGGATCCGGGCCCCCTGGAGGTGGGGCCGGATGTCGCGGGCGATCGTTTCTACTTCAGGGAGCTCGGGCACCCGAGAGCCGCTTGATCTCCCGCCAGCCGATGTCCCGGCGGAACTGCTTCCCCTCGAACTGGATGGCGTCCGAGGCCTCCCGGCTCCGGGCCGCGGCCGCGGCGACATCGGGTCCCGTAGCCGTCACGGCCAGCACCCTGCCGCCCGAGACCTGGAGCTGCCCGCCCGGCCCCAGGGTCGTGCCCGAGTGGAATACCAGCACGTCGGAGGCGGACTCCAGCGCGGGGGGGATGGTGATTTTCGCCCCCAACTTGGGAGCAGACGGGTACCCCTCGGCGGCCAGCACTGTCGTGACCGCCGCCTTCCCCGTAATGCGTCCCAGTGCTCCGGGCATGAAGCCGCCCTCGGCGACCATGCGGAGCACCGGTAGGAGCCCGGCAGGAGTCGCCGCTAGGATCGCCTCCGCCTCAGGATCACCGAAGCGGCAGTTGAACTCGATCACCTGCGGTGCTCCGCCGCCTTCGGGGAGCATAATGCCGGCGTAAAGTATTCCACTATATGGTGCTCCCGAGTTCGCCAAGGCCTTCAAGATCGGCTTGAAGACCTCCTTGCCGACCCGGGTCAGGAGCTTCTCCGTGGCGATGCTGACCGGACAATATGCTCCCATGCCGCCCGTGTTCGGGCCGGTGTCGCCTTCCCCGATCCGCTTGTGGTCCTGGGCCGGAGGGAGCACGGCAAAGTGCTCGCCGTCGGTGATGGCGAGGATCGAGAGCTCCTCCCCGTGGACATAATCCTCGATGAGCACCTCGGCTCCGGCCTGGCCCAGTGCTCCACCCCTGATCATCGAGGTCGCCGCGATCCGCGCCTCGGTCCGGGTCTGGCAGACGATGGCCCCTTTGCCGGCCGCCAGCCCCGAGGCCTTGACGACCAGCGGCTCGGCGTGCTCCCCGATGTACCGCAGGGTCTGGGGCAGCTCGGTGAATGCCTTGGATCGGGGGGTGGGGACCCCCGCCTTGATCATCAGCTCCTTGGCGAAGGCCTTGGAAGACTCGATCCGGGCGGCCGCTTGGCTGGGGCCGAAGACCGGGATGCCGACCTTCTTCAGGCGGTCGGCAAGGCCGGCCGCCAGGGGCCCCTCCGGTCCGACCACGACCAGCTCGACCTTCCGCTCCTTGGCTGTGGAGCAGACGGCCTCTACGTCGGTGGCGGAACCCTGGATGTTGGTGGCGAGGCGGGCCGTGCCGGCGTTGCCGGGCAGGCAGAAGAACGTGCCGTCGGGGGCGTCACGGCGGAGGGCCCAGAGCAGGGCGTGCTCGCGGCCCCCGCCCCCGACGACCAGGATCCTCACCGGTTGGAGGAGCCCTTCGTAAAGGCGCTCGAGAACGCTTCACGCGCCTTGCGCGCGACCTCGGAAACCGAGTCTACGGCGTCCTTCATCTGGTCGGCGTAGTACTTCGAGGCCTCGCTGAAATCCTCGGACAACGGGCGCTGCTCGTCGCTGCTGCCACGCTTGGGATAGTCGCCGCGCAGGATGCGATCGTAGTCGCCGCTCTCAACCCAGCGCTGCAGCTCCGCCGCGCGGAGGGTGTGGAACGGGTGGGTCATGCCGAGGGTGTTGATGACCTTCGCGATCATGTCGGCCGCGTCGCCGCCGGTCTCGTACTCCTTGGCCTGCACCATGAACGCGTTGAGGTCCATCTCTTCCATCTTCCCGCCGCCGGCCATCTTCATGAACATCCGCATGCCGGCGACCGGATCCTGGCCCGCGAGCAGGCCCGCGCGGTCGCTCGACAGCTCGCTCTTGCGGTACCACTCGAGCAGCGCGAACTGGATCGGCAGCAGCGCGATCCCGGCCAGGAACGGCAGGTTCCTCAGGCCGAAGGTCAGGATGATGACCATGATCGTGCGGTACAGCGCGTGGCCGCTCATGACGTGACCCAGCTCGTGGCCGAGGAGGATGTGGAGCTCCTCGTCGTCGAGCAGGCTCAGCGTGCTGGAATTGATGACGATGAACGGGCGGTCCATGCCGAACGCGCCGGCGTTGACGAACGGCGACTGCGACACGAACAGCTCGGGCACCGGCGCCCAGTCCATCGTGGCGCACGCGTCGCCGAAGGCGCGGTGGACCTTGGGGAACTGCGAGGGGCCGACGCGCACGGCGTTGGCCTGGAACAGCAGGCGCACGCCGCGCTCGCCGAAGAATCCGTAGATCTTGCGCACGACGTCGTCGAAGCCCGGAATGGCGCGCATCGCGTTGAGCGCGGCGCGGTCGGCGGCGTGCTCCCAGGCGCGCGGCGAAATCCCCGTGAGGACGGTGCGGGGGCGGCGGCTGGGCAGGTTGCCGGTGGCGTCAGTCATCATGTCTCCCGTAAGTGGCCACCCCCCTTACCGCGGGGGGTCGGGCGAAGTTTCAGCCCAGGGCCTGGTCGAGGTCCTTCATCAGATCCTCGACGTCCTCGATGCCGACCGACAGCCGGACCAGGCCGTCGGAGAGCCCCATGGCGGCCCGCATGGCCGGTGGCACGGCCGCGTGGGTCATGGAGGCCGGGTGGCCGATCAGGCTTTCCACTCCGCCCAGGGATTCGGCCAGGAAGAACAGCTTGGTGCGGCTCACCATCCGGTTCGCACGCTCCATGCTCCCGAGCTCGATGGACAGCATCCCGCCGAAGCCGAGCATCTGGCGGCAGGCGAGGTCGTGCTGCGGGTGGGATGGGAGCCCGGGATAGAAGACCTGCTGGACACGCTTGTCGCCCTCGAGCCACTGGGCGATCCGGCGGCCGTTCAGGTCGTGCTGCTTCATTCGCAGGGTCAGCGTCTTGGTGCCGCGCAGGGCGAGCCAGCAGTCGAACGGCCCCGGCACCGCGCCTACCGACTTCTGGATGAACTGGATCTGCTCGGCGAGGTCGTCGCGCTGGGCGATCACCAGGCCGCCGATCATGTCCGAATGGCCGTTGAGGTACTTGGTCGTGCTGTGGACGACGATGTCGGCGCCGAAATCGAAGGGCCGCTGGAGGACGGGCGTGGCGAAGGTGTTGTCCACGACGAACAGCAGCTTCCGGTCCTTCGCGAGCGCGCCCAGCGTAGAGAGGTCGGCGAGGCGCATCAGCGGATTGGTCGGCGTCTCGACGAACAGCATCTTCGTCTTCGCCGTCAGCGCGTTCTCGACGTTCAGGGCGGTGCGCGTGTCCACGAACGTGAAGCCGAGGCCGAGCCGGCTCAGGACCTTGTCCATCAGGCGGTGCGTGCCGCCGTACACGTTCTCGCCGCACACCACGTGGTCGCCGGCCGAAAGCAGCGTCAGGACGGTGTGAATCCCGCCCATTCCCGAGGCGAACGCGAAGCCGTGCCGGCCGCCTTCGAGCGCGGCGACGTTGCGCTCGAGCGCCTGGCGCGTCGGGTTGATCGAGCGGGCGTAGTCGTAGCCCTTGTTCTTGCCGAGGGCTTCCTGGACGTACGTGGAGGTCTGGTAGATGGGGAACGTGACGGCACCGGCGAGCGGCTCGGGCTCCTGCCCGGCGTGCACGGCGCGCGTGGCGAGCCCCAGGTCCTTGTCCTTGTCGGCGGCACGCGTCATCCGAAGAACCTTATCGCGGCAGGCGGGAAGGCGGTAGGGCGCCTAGATTTCCTGCCCCATGGCGAGTCAGCTGATGCGCTCGGTTTCGGGCCTGCGCGGCATCGTCGGCACGGACCTCACGGAGGAGGTCGTGCGACGCTACGCCGGCGCGTTCGGCTCGTTCCTGAGGAGCCGGGGTGGGCACCAGGTCGTGCTCGCGCGGGACTCGCGCGCTTCGGGTCCGGCGTTCGCGAAAGCGGCCGCCGAATCGCTCGCGGCATCCGGCGTGAACGTCGTGGACCTCGGCATGGTACCGACGCCGACGGCGCAGATGGCGGTCGAGGTGGGCGAGCTGGCGGGGGGGATCGTCGTCACGGCGAGCCACAACCCGGTCGAATGGAACGCGCTCAAGTTCATGGGGCCGGGCGGCCGGTTCCTGAGCAAGCAGGAGGCCGCGGAGTTCTTCGCGTTGGTGGATGACGCCGCACGCGGGGCCGCGAAGGACATCGCGCGCGGCGCCGTCACGTCGGATGCGGGCGCGGTGGACCGCCACCTGGATCGGCTGTTCTCGCTGCCGTGGCTCGATCTCTCATCGGTGCGTGCGCGCGGCTACACGGTCGCGCTCGACTGCGTGCGCGGCGCGGGCGCGACGGTGATGCCGAAGCTGCTCGAACGGCTCGGCTGCAAGGTGCACACGATCAACCTCGAGCCCGACGGCAAGTTCCCGCGCGAGCCCGAACCGATCCCCGAGCACCTGGGCGAGCTGGGCGACCTGGTGCGCCGGACGAAAGCGGACATCGGCATCGCCGTGGACCCGGACGTGGACCGTTGCGCGATGGTGGACGAGACCGGCGCGCCGATCGGCGAGGACTATACGCTCGCCTTCGCGGTGCGCGCGGTGCTCTCGCGTCGCGAGGGCGCCGTGGTCGCGAACCTCTCGACCAGCCTGGTGGTGGACGACGCCGCGAAGGCGTTCGGCCAGTCGGCCCTTCGCGCTCCGGTGGGTGAGGCCAACGTCGTGGAGCGGATGCTGAAGGCGGGGGCGGTCGTGGGCGGCGAGGGCAACGGCGGGGTCATCCTCCCGGCCGTCCACCTGGGGCGCGACGCGCCGGTCGGCACGGCGCTGGCGCTGCTCCTGCTGGCCGACTCGGGCCTCGCGGTGAGCGACATCGTGAACTCCTCACCGCGCTATGCTATCGTTAAGACGAAGGTTGCGCGTCCCACGGGGCCTCTGGACGCCTGGTACGCGGCGCTGCGGCGGGCCCTGCCGGGCTCCAGCGCCGACGAGCAGGATGGCCTGCGTCTTGCGACAGCCGACCGGTGGCTTCACGTCAGGCCGTCGGGCACCGAGCCCGTGGTACGGATCATCGCCGAGGCGCCGAGCCGTGCCCTGGCCGAGGAACTGATCGGGCGTGGCCGGACCGCGCTCGAGGAAGCGAGGGGTTGAGCGAATGTGCGGCATCGTCGGATACGTCGGACCCAGGAAAGCGATCCCGCTGCTGATGGACGGGCTGAAGCGGCTCGAGTACCGCGGCTACGATTCGGCCGGGGTGGCGGTGATCGTCGGCAAGAACCTGATGGTCCAGAAGGCGGCCGGGAAGATCGCGACGCTCGAATCGCAGCTGAAGGGCGACATCCTGACGGGCACCACGGGCATCGCGCACACGCGCTGGGCGACGCACGGCGCGCCGACCACGAAGAACGCGCATCCGCACACCGATTGCGGCGGGACGGTCGCGGTCGTCCACAACGGGATCATCGAGAACGCGACCGCGCTCAAGAAGATGCTGGCCGAGCGCGGGCATCGCTTCGTCTCCGAGACCGACACCGAAGTCATCGCCCACCTGATCGAGCAGTTCTACACCGGCACGCTGGAAGACGCCGTCGCCGCGGCGCTGCGCGAGCTGGAGGGCGCGTACGGCATCGCGGTCGTGAGCTCGCGCGAGCCGGATACGATGGTCGCGGCGCGGCAGGGCAGCCCGCTGCTCATCGCGCTCGGCAACGGCGAGAACTTCATCGCGTCGGATCCTTCGGCCGTGCTCGCGCACACCCGCTCGGTCATCTACCTCGACGAAGGCGAGATGGCGGTGGTGCGGCCCTCGGGCTACCAGCTGAAGGACCGCCAGTCGCTGCCGCTCACCAAGGAGATCAGCCAGATCGACTGGGACCTGGCGACGATCGAGCGTGGCGGCTTCCAGCATTTCATGCTGAAGGAGATCTGCGAGCAGCCCGAGAGCCTGCGCAACACGATGCGCGGCCGGCTCCTCGAGGATGAAGGCAGCGCGAAGCTGTCGGGCCTCAACCTCAAGGACGAGGACCTCGCGAAGATCAACCGGATCGTGATCACGGCGTGCGGCACGTCGTGGCACGCGGCGCTGGTCGGCGAGTACATGCTCGAGGAAGTCGCGCGGCTGCCGGTCGAGGTCGAGTACGCCTCCGAGTTCCGGTACCGCAATCCGATCGTGGACGACAAGACGCTGGTGATCGTGATCTCGCAGTCGGGCGAGACGGCGGACACGCTCGCGGCCCTGCGCGAGGCGAAGCAGCGCGGCGCGCGCACGCTCGGCTTCATCAACGTCGTGGGCAGCACGATCGCCCGCGAGGTGGATGGCGGCATCTACCTGCACGCCGGGCCCGAGATCGGCGTGGCCTCGACGAAGGCGTTCACCAGCCAGATCGCGGCGCTGGCGCTGTTCACGCTGCGGCTGGGCCGGCTCCGGGCGCTGTCGATCCTCCAGGGCCGCGAGATCGTGAAGGCGCTGCGCAAGCTGCCCGAGCAGCTCGAGACGGTGCTCGCCAAGCGCGAGGAGATCGAACAGCTCGCCGAGCGCTACGTGCGGGCGACCAACGTCCTGTACTTGGGGCGCGGCTGCAACTTCCCGGTCGCGCTCGAGGGCGCGCTGAAGCTGAAGGAGATCTCGTACATCCACGCCGAGGGCTACCCGGCGGCCGAGATGAAACACGGGCCGATCGCGCTGATCGACGAGTTGATGCCGGTGATCTTCATCGCGCCGAAGGACGGCGTGCACGCGAAGATCGTGTCGAATATCGAGGAGGTCCGCGCGCGCGGCGGGCGCGTGATTGCCGTCGTGACCGAAGGCGACACGGTCATCACGCCGCTGGTTGACCACGTCATCACCATTCCCGAGACGATGGACATGCTCTCGCCGGTGCTGACGTCGGTGCCGCTCCAGCTGCTGGCGTACTACGTCGCCGTCAGGCGGGGCTGCAACGTGGACCAGCCGAGGAACCTGGCCAAGAGCGTCACGGTCGAGTAGTGCGGGTCGTGTTGCAGCGCGCGAGCCGCGCCGCCGTTCGCGTGGACGGGCAGACCGTCGGGGCGATCGGGCGCGGCTTCGTCGTTCTCGCCGGCTTCGCACCCACGGATTCCGACGCGACGCTCCAGTGGATGGCCGAGAAGGTCGTGGGCCTGCGCGTGTTCGGGGACGCCGAGGGGAAGATGAACCTCGCGCTCGCGGACGTCGGCGGGGAGCTCCTCGTCATTTCCCAATTCACGTTGTATGGCGACACCCAGAAGGGCCGACGGCCGTCGTTCATCGACGCGGCGCCGCCCGGCGTTGCGGAGCCGTTGTATGAGAAGTTCGTCGCGCTGCTGCGCGGGCTGGGCGTGAAGGTCGAGACCGGGAAGTTCGGTGCGATGATGGATGTCGAGTTGGTCAACGATGGACCGGTCACTCTCGTGTTGGAACGCGCGTGAGCATCACGATCGTCCTGGCGTCATCGTCGCCCAGGCGCCGGGAGCTGCTCGGTCTGCTCGGCCTCAAGCCCGAGATCGTCCCGGCCGACATTGACGAATCGTGGAAGAACGGCGAGGCGCCGGCGGCGCACGCCGAGCGGCTGGCGCGCGAGAAGGTGGCGCTGGTGCACGCGCGAAAGAAGGGCGCCGTCGTCGTCGCGGCCGACACTATCGTCGTCGTGGATGGCACGATCCTCGGCAAGCCGAAGGACCAGGACGACGCCGCGGCGATGCTGAAGCAGCTCCAGGGCAGGGACCACGTGGTACACACGGCGATCGCCGTCGCGTATCGGAGCGACACGGCCTCGGGCGTCGAAACGACACGGGTCTGGATGCGGCCGTTGGACGATGCGGCCATCCGGGCTTACGTCGCGACGGGCGAGCCGATGGACAAGGCCGGCGCCTACGGCATCCAGGGCTATGGCGCGGTGATCGTCGAACGGATCGAGGGCGACTACTTCACGGTGATGGGGCTGGGGCTGGGGCGGCTGGTGTCGCTGCTTCAGCAGGTGGGAATCCACTATGAATTCGGACGGGGGTTGCGGGCGAGCTGACAAGTTGACAACCCTGCCGTGGTCGACCATCGTCCTGCACAGGTCCACCGAGAGCGTGCCTATGTGCTCTGCGCATCGCTTGGTCGTCCGCTCAGATTCCATTCCGCGTTGGCCCGCGTTGGTCCTCCCGGTAGTGCTCGTTGCGGTGACCTCTGCGTCGCAGGCCCAGGTTCAGGCGGGCGCTCGTGCGCGCTCCGCGGTTGTGGCAGGAACCGTTACGGACACCGCCGGTCAGCCCGTGGCTTCAGCGCGCGTGGGCGAGATGTCGTCGCAAGCGGGCACCCTGTCCGACTCGGCGGGAAGATTCAGGCTCGAGAATGTCCGCGCGGGCATGACGGTGC
>JBIOIA010000027.1:0-19537 GCA_044449445.1 Gemmatimonadales bacterium | reverse complement strand
CGGCCGGCGGGGCCGGGGCGGGGGGAGCCAGCGCGCCGATCGCGAACCGCCCAATGCGGACGCAGGCGATGCGGCAGGGCAAGGCCAACGGCGACCTCCGCGGCGCGCGGGGCGCCGCCCTTCAGGATCGTGACGCGCACGGTGCGCGGTCCGGGCCACGCGGCGCCGGAGCCCGGGATGGCGGGGACGAAACCGCTACTGGACGGGCAGACGGACAGGCGGACAGCCGGACGGATGGTATCGGAGTGGAACCCGTCCGCCTGTCCGCCCGTCCGCCCGTCCGCCCGTCTGACCACCAGCACCGCGTACTTGTCGCGCGCGAGTCGCTGGAGCCGCAGCGCCACGTTGCGCGCCGGCGCGTTCGCCTGGTCAAGGGCGACGAGGCCGAAGGCGCCGGTCCGCAGCAGCACGTCGGCACACCACCACGCGCTCTCGGTGCCCCGGGGGCGGATCACCCAGAACTGGCCAAGCGCGGCGAGGTGCGCGGCGGCCTGCGGCGCGAGAGAACGCGCGGCGTCCACCAGCGCGACGCCTTCGTCCGCGCGCAGCGTCGTCTCGGCGAGCGCGAGCAGCAGCGCCGTGCCGCCGCTGCCTAACGGTGCGTCCAGTGTGGTGATCTGGCCGCGCGGCAGTCCCGCGGGCAGCAGCCGGTCGAGCGCGGGAATGCCGAAGGCGAGGCCGCGGCTCCGGGCGTGGAGCAGCTGCTCGAGGCGCTGCGGCGGCGCGATGTGGAGCTCCGGGAGTGTCATGCGTCAGGCGGACAGTGATTGCAGCGCGAGCTCCTGCTGCAACGCCTCCTGCTCCGACTGTCCGACCGCCGATTCACCCGAGCGCCCCGGCGCGGGCGACGAAGGAATCCCGATCTCCCGCCGGATCCGGGTCAGGCGCCGCTTGAAGGCCGTCACGTAACTGCCCGCCAGGTCGCCGCGGCCATCGAAGGCGCGCTCGTACTTCGCCAGCAGCGCCGGGAAGTGCGCCGCCACCACCGGCATGAAGCGCCGCCGGACGCCGCCGTACATCCGCAGCGTCGCGCTGCCGGCGAAGCGCGCGCCCGCGTCCTTCGCGGCGCGGACGAGGGCCGTGAGGTGCGGCACGTCGTCGGTGATGCCCGGCAGCACCGGCGCGATCATCACGCCGGCGCTCAACCCCGCCCGCGCGAGCTTCTCGAGCGCCCTGAGCCGCGCGGCGGGCGCAGGCGAGCGCGCCTCGAGCTTGCGCAGCAGCGGCGCGTCCACCGTGATCAGCGAGAGGTGGATGGTGACGTCGCTGCGCTCGGCGAGCCTGACGAGTAAATCAACGTCACGAGCGACCAACGGAGATTTGGTGATGAGGCCGATCCTGAGGCCGTGCAGCTGCGCGAGCCGTTCGAGGATCTGCCGCGTGATGCGGAAGGTGCGCTCGGCCGGCTGGTAGGGATCGGTCGCCGTGCCGATGGCGACCTGTTGACCGCCGAGCCGCGCGGGACGGAGCGTGAGCGCGAGCACGTCGGCGGCGCCAGCCTTCACGAAGATGCGCCGCTCGAAATCCTCCGCGCTCCACTCGCCCAGGGGCGGCGCGCCGCGCGCGCCCGCGCGCTCCGTCACGTACTGGTGCGCGTAGCGCGCGTAGCAGTAGCTGCACCCGAACTCGCAGCCCACGTACGGGTTCACCGACCAGAAGCCCATTCCCGTCTGCTCGGGCGAATTGAGCACCGTCCTGATCGGCAGCGAGACGAACCGGGTGCCGCTCTTGCGGCGATCCAGGACGGACCAGGGAGCGGCGGCGTTCATCCGCACTTGCCCCACCCGCACGCGGGGCAGTAGCAGCAGCCGGAGGCCTGGGCGAGCTTCGAGTCGCAATCCGGGCAGCTGGAGGGCTTCGCTGTAACTTCAACAGCGGCATCAGTTTCCATGACGACAGTCCGGTGTAGTTTCGGTGTTTGTTCGGGTCTGTCGCCAATATGCGCCGCGGCGCTCGGCGGCGCAAGGGCACCCCGAGCCGGCCCATGACAAGGGCCCCAACGAGCGGCTATGTTTGGCGCGCCGCGATTCTGAAGACCCCCAGCGCCCCATCAGGAGAACGCCGTGCCGTTCAGCCTGCTGCCGCGCGAAGAGAAGTTTTTCGATCTCTTCGTGGAAGTCGCCCACCGCAGCCACCAGGCCGCCGGGCATCTCGTCGGCCTGTTCACCGAGCCGGCGAAAGCCGCGTACCACGCCGACCAGATCAAGCGCCTCGAGCACGAGTGCGACCAGTTCACCCACGAGGTGGTGAACCGGCTCGACCGCACGTTCATCACGCCGATCGACCGCGAGGACATCTACAAGCTGGCCGGCGACCTCGACGACGTGATCGACATGATCGACGGCGTGGCGCGGCGCACGCAGATCTTCCGCGTCGGCGCGGCGCCCGACGGGGTCAAGCGGCTCGCGGCCGTTATCGAGAAGGCCGTGGGCGCGCTGGCCGACGGCGTCGAGCTGCTGAAGCATCGCGACGGCGACGTGATGAAGGCCTCGCTCCAGGCCAAGCAGCTTGAGGAGGAAGCCGACGCGATCTACCACGAGATGCTCGGCAAGCTCTTCGAGACGGAGACGAACGCGATCGAGCTGATGAAGTGGAAGGAGATCTACGACAACCTGGAGCGCTGCGTGGACCAGGCGGAGGACGTGGCGAACGTCCTCGAGAGCATCTCGATCAAGCACGGCTGACGGTGACGACTACCACCTTCGTGATCGCGATCGTCCTGGTCGCGTTCGTCTTCGACTTCATCAACGGATTCCACGACTCGGCGAATTCGATCGCCACGGTCGTTTCGACACGCGTGCTCTCGCCGCTGGCCGCCGTCGTCTGGGCGGCCTTTTTCAACTTCGTCGCCGCGTTCGGGTTCGGGACCGCCGTCGCGAAGACGATGGGCGGCGGGTTGATCCGGGTCGAGCTGGTGGATCCGCAGGTGATCCTGGCGGGCCTGCTGGGCGCGATCATCTGGGACCTGATCACGTGGTACTACGGCATCCCGACCTCCTCGTCGCACGCGCTGACGGGCGGCTACGCCGGAGCGGCGATCACCAAGGCCGGCATCGGCGCGCTGGTGCCCGGGGCCGGATGGATCAAGCTGCTCTCGTTCATCATCATCGCGCCCATGATGGGATTCGTCCTCGGCATCATCCTCATGACGATCACCGGCTGGACGTTCCGGCGCGCGCATCCCAGGAACATCGATCGGTGGTTCCGTCGCCTGCAGCTCATGTCCGCGGCGGCGTACAGCCTCGGGCACGGCACCAACGACGCGCAGAAGACCATGGGGATCGTGGTCGGCCTGCTGTTCTCCGCCCAGGCGGCCTTCGCGAACCACCCGTGGCGGTTCCTGCACATCACGACGATGAGCACGATCCCGATCTGGGTGATCCTGTGGGCGCACGCGGCCATCGCGCTCGGGACCCTGGCCGGCGGGTGGCGCATCGTGAGGACGATGGGCCAGCGCATCACGCGGCTGAAGCCCTACAGCGGATTCTGCGCGGAATCGGCCGGGGCGATCTCGTTGTTCGTCGCCTCGCACTACGGCATCCCGGTTTCGACGACGCACACGATCACGGGCGCGATCAGCGGCGTCGGCGCGACGCAGCGTCTCTCGTCGGTGCGCTGGGGCGTGGCGGGGCAGATCGTCTGGGCGTGGATCCTCACGATCCCGATGGCCGCCGTGATCGCGGCGGTATCGTACCTGCTGGTGCACGCCGTGATGTGAGGAGGATGCAATGCCGAAACTGACCGATGCCGAGATCGCGGCGGGACTCTCGAAGCTGCCGGGCTGGACGCGGAAGGGCGACGCGATCGTCAAGCCGTACACGTTCGCGAAGTTCGCCGACGGGATCCGGTTCGTGGACCGCGTGGCCGTGGCGGCCGACGCGGCGGACCATCATCCCGACATCGACATCCGCTGGACCACCGTGGTCATGGCCCTGTCCACGCACAGCCAGGGCGGGATCACGGCGAAGGACGTGAAGCTGGCCGGCGAGATCGAGCGACTCTCGAAGGGCTAGTCCGCCGTCTCGCCGCCCGGCGCGCCGGGCGCGTCCGCGGCGCCCGCCGCGGACTGCAGGTCCACCATCATCACTCCGCCGAGGTAGCTCGTCGCCGGCGCGTCGGTCAGCGTCTCGAGGCGCTTCACGTCGCGCTGGATCTTCCGTGCCATGTCGATGATCGTCGCCACGCTCTCCTTGTCGTGCGGCTTGAGCGCCGGGTCGGCCTGGAGCACGCCCGCCTCCGCCGTGATCGCCTGGAGCGCGTTGTTCAGCTCGTGGCGCAGCGTGATCGCGACTTCGCCGATCGCGGCGAGGCGCTGGGCCTGGAGCAGGCGGCGGTGGTCGTCGTGCAGCTGCTGCGACAGCCAGCCGACGGCGATGGCGAGCATGCCGTAGGAGACGTAGATCGGCAGCAACACGCTCTGGTTGATGTCCATGACGTTCACGCTCAGCACCAGCTGCACCGCCACGTAGAGCAGCGTCACCGCGACCAGCCCGGCGAAGGCGCCCAGCAGCCCGTAGTGGAGCGAGAGAATGAAGCCGGGCGCGAGGGTGATGAGCCACGAGATCTCGCGGATCGTCCCGAACGACTCGGGAAGCGCCTCGACCGCGACGATGGGCAGCAGGTACGCGAGCACGCAGTAAGCGACCCAGCGCTTCGGCAGCGGCGGCCGGTGCGCCATCTGCTCCAGGCCCACGGTCGCGATGGTGCGCAGCCACCACCGGCGCTTCGCCTCGACCTTCGCGGGAGCCGCGACCGGCTCGCTCACGGCCTCACCTGGCATGGAGGGTCAGCAGGCGCGGCTCGGTCATCTCGAGGATCGCGTAGCGAACGCCCTCGCGGCCGAGGCCGCTCGCTTTCGCGCCGCCGTACGGCATGCGGTCCACGCGCCAGCTCGGGATCTCGTTGCCCATCACGCCGCCGACGTCGAGGCGGTCCCAGGCTCTCATCAGCTTGCCGACGTCGCGCGTGAACACGCCCGCCTGGAGGCCGTACGGCGTGTCGTTCACGCGCGCGAGCGCCTCGTCGAAGTCGCGGTATGCGGTCACGGTCGTCACCGGCGCGAACACTTCCTCGCAGTTCACCGCCTGGTCGGGCCGCGTCGCCGTCAGGACGGTGGGTTGGAGCAGCGCACCCTTGCGAGTGCCGCTGGTGAGCGCCTTCGCGCCGTCCTTGAGCGCCGCGGCGATCCACGACTCGGCGCGCTTCGCCGCGTCCTCGGTGATCATCGGGCCGACTTCGGTTGCCGGGTCCGACGGGTCGCCGACCCTGAGCGCAGCGACGCGCGCGGCGAAGCGATCCACGAACCGCGGGTACGCGTCCTCGTGGACGAAGATGCGCTGCACGGAGATGCACGACTGGCCGGCGTAGGTGTAGCCGCCCAGGGCGCACCGCTCGACGGCGCGGTCCAGGTCGGCGTCCGCCTCGATAATCACGCCGGCGTTGCCGCCCAGCTCCAGCGCGACGCGCTTGGTGCCGGCGCCCGCGCGGATCGCCCACCCGGATTTCGCGCTGCCGGTGAACGTGATCATGCGCACGCGCGCGTCCTTCACGAGCCGCTCGGCGATGCCGAGATCGCACGCGACGACGTTGACGCCGCCGGCCGGATACCCGGAAGCCGCGACCAGCTCGCCCAGCTTGAGCGTCGAGAGCGGATCCTGCGGCGGCGGCTTGAGCGTCAGCGCCGCGCCGCACGCGATGGCGGGCGAAATCTTGTGGGCGGCGAGCAGCACCGGGAAGTTGAACGGCGTGATCGCCGCGATGGGCGACAGCGGGACGCGCCGCGTCAGGCCGATGCGCGACCTGCCCGCAGGGATCACGTCGAGCGGCATCATCTCGCCCTCGATGCGTGTCGCCTCTTCGGCGCCGTCCCGGAACACGAACACGGCGCGCTCGACCTCGATCTTCGCCTGCGTGACCGGCTTGCCGGCCTCGCGCGAGAGCAGGTCCGCGAATTCGCCGGCACGAGCGGTCAGCGCGTCGGCGATGTTCCGGAGGCACGCCGCCCGCTCGTAGGCCGGCATGTGCCGGCACGTCTCGGCGGCCTCGACGTTCGCGGCCACGGCCGCGTCCATGTCTTCTGCCGAGGCGAGCGGATGCATCCCGACCTCGGCCCCGTCCCACGGTGCGCGGATGGTCGCGCTGCGTGTCGCGCCACGGCGCTCGTTCTGGATGATCATGCGGCGGCCCCTACTTTCCGGAGCGCCAGCGCGATGCGCGCCAGCGCCTCCTCGAGCTCATGCGCGGGATTGCCGAAGCCCAGTCGCACGAACCGGTCCATGCCGAACTGGTCTCCCGGTACCACGAGCACGTCGTGCTCCACGCGCAACGTCTCGGCGAGCGCCGAGGAATTCACCCCGCTCCGGTAACGCGCCCACACGATCGCGCCGGCGTCCGGGGCGCGGAACGTGAACTCGCCGTTCTGTTCCTCGAGCCAGCGCTCGACCAGCGTCCAGTTGCTCCGGATGATACCCCGCGTCCGCTCCAGGATCTTCGGCCGCACGTCCGGCCTCAAGGCGAGCGTTGCCAGCGCGTCGCTCATCACCGTCGGGCCGATCGTGGTGTAGTCCTTGCGGGCCCACAGGTCTTCGACGTGCGCGGGCGGCGCGATGCACCAGCCGATGCGCAGGCCGGGGAGCCCGTAGGCCTTCGACAGGCCGTTCACGACGATCACCCGCTCGCCCTTGCCCCAGAACGACGGCGTCGGCCTGCCGCCCGCGCGCTCGGCGCCCTGGTAGACCTCGTCCGCCAGCAGCCACGCGCCCGCCTGGTCGGCGCGCGAGGCGATGCGGTCCATCGCCACGGCCGACATGATCGCGCCGGTGGGGTTGTTCGGATTGGTCACCACGACGAGCTTCGTCCCCTTGCCGATCGCCTTGTCGATGTCGGCCGGGTCCGGCTGCCAACCCAGCTCCTCGCGCAGCGGGATCGGCCTGACGGCGGCGCCGAAGTTCTTCGTGAGGCCCCAGGTCTGCATGTACGTCGGCAGCACGATCGCGACCGTGTCGCGGGGCTCGATCAGGCGCCAGCAATTGATGTAGTTCGCTTCCGCGCTGCCGCTGGTGACCAGGACGTGAGCGGTGCTGGCGCCCCGGTACAGTGCCGCGATCGCCTCGCGCAGCGGACCGGTGCCGTTCGACTGCGGATAGCCGAGGGGACGATCGAGCGGCGTGTCCGTGCCGCCGGCCAGGGCGAGCAGCTCCGTGGCGGTCAGGGGATGCACGCCGCTTTCGGACACGTTGAACCTGACCCGGTTCTCCCAGGTGCTCTGCCAGCGCTCCATCGTGAACGGCTGAAACGACAATCGCCCCTCCGGGTGGAGGGGCGATTGTAGCCCGGCCATCCCCCAGCGGCAAGCCGCTAGGTGGCGGCGCGCAGGCGGATCGACCCGTTCACGGTGGAGACGCGGAGGGCCCGTCCGCCCTGGCCGATGCGGCCGTGCAGGCGCGAGCGGCGCATCGACATGCCGCCCTGGATCGTGATTTCGAAGTCCGACTCGATCGAGCCGTTGACCGTGGACGCGTCGAGGTCCGCGTTGACGGCGCGCGGCAGTGTGACGTCCACGGCGCCGTTCACGCTCGAGAACCGGAGCGGCTCCTGGCCCTGGCCGCGGACCACCGCGTGCACTGATCCATTGACGCTCTCGCCCGACGCGTCACCGGCGGAGGTCTCGATCTCGACGCCGCCGTTCACCGAGTGGCCGCTGACCCGGCTCGACATGCCGCGGGCCAGGACGTCGCCGTTCACCGTGTTGCCGGAGAACTCGACGCCCGGGGGCACGTGCACGGTGAACTCGACCTCGGTGTCGTTGCGGTTGTCCTCGTCGTCGTAGTGGCGGCGCTGGCCGCGCTGGGCGCAGCCGTCGGCCACGCTGCGGCCCGGATACACGACGCAGATCGTGACGCCGCCGTCGCCTTCCTCCTCCACGATGCGCACGTCCTTCGGATCGCCGTGGCGCCCGGCGCGCTTGACGGCCGTGACCTCGACCTCGGAGCCGCTGGCCGCATCGGCCGTGACGGAGCCGTTGATGTCGCGGATCTCGACCGTCTTGCCGGCCGCGACGGTGCCGTGCCAGCTCCAGTGGTCGTCGTTCTGCGCGCGAAGGGGTGCAGCGAGCGCAAGGGCGCCAGCCAGCGTGGCGATGCCCAGGATGCCGTACCTCATGGAATCACTCCTCACGCGGCGAGCCGGAGCCGCGCCGCAGGTTGATGGTGCCGTTGAACGACTGGAGCCGCACCCGCGCGCTCCCGGTACCCTGCCGGAACTCCCAGTCCCGCTGGCTCTGCCGCCCAGGCCCGATCGTGACCGGGAAATCGGACTCGAAATCGCCGTTGAACGTGCTCACTGAGACCGTCGCGTTGAACGTGCCCGAGACGCGCAGCGAGACATCGCCGGAGTGCGCCTCGAAGCTGTAGCGCCCGTTGTCCGCGATGCGGCCGTCGTACTCGATGCCGCCGCTGACGGTCTCGGCCGTGACCTCGTCGCCGTCGATCTGCGTCAGCGTGATGTCGCCGGAGACGCTGTGGGCGCCCACGCCGCCGTGCACTCCGCGCACGATCACGTCGCCGCTGGTCGAGCCGACCTCGAGGTGGCGGGTGCGGACGTTCGCGACGGTGACGTCGCCGGACACGGTCTGGACCTGGGCGTCGCCCTCGATGCAGTCCACCCCGACGTCGCCCGAGATGGTGTTCAGGTTGAGGTCGCCGCACACGCCGTTGACGGTGACGTCGGAGGAGACGCCGTTGACCTCGACGCCCGTTCCGTGCGGCACGTTGATCGTGTAGTTCACGCCGCCGCCGTGGCGGCGGGTGAGCGTGCGGACCGAGACGCGGCCGGCCGACTCCGTGATCTCGATCCCCGGGCGGTCGTCGAAATCCGAGCGGTCGTACTCGGCCTGGACCTCGACCTGGGCGCGGGACCAGACGCGGACCACGATGTCTCCCGACGTGTTCGACACCGAGAGCCTCGGCTGGCCGCGAACGGACAGCGTGGTGTCGAGTCGCTGCGCCCGGAGCGTCCCGGCCCCCAGGACCAACAGGGTGACGGCGGTGACGGCGGTGCGAACAGCGCTGATGCGGTTCATGGTCTCCTCAGCTCACCACGGGCAGCGTCGCCGCCTGCCGAAGCAGATCGAGCTTGCGGTCGAGCGCGCGCTGGAGGTGGCCGTTCAGGTAGGTGTTGTTGGGGTCCTTGGCCAGCGCCGCCCTGGCCTGGCGGATCGCGGCGTCGATCACGGTGAGGCTCTGCTCGATCACGCGCACCGTCGCGGTGTCGAGCTGGCCGCGGCGCTGCTGCAACGCCTGCTGGAGCTCGCGGATCGGCGCGTCGTAGCCCGCGCTGATCTGCGCCTCGGGTGTCGCGTTCACGAGAACGGCGTTCCCGCCGCGATCCGTCGTGCTCGCGATCGCCGTCGAGTCTGCGCCGCTGCGCATGAGCAGGCTCGCGCCGCCCGCCGAGAGGGCGACGAGCACCGCGGCAGCGGCCGCGAGTTGCGGCACGGTGAAGGCGAAGCGGCGGCGGCGCGGCGAGAACGGGACGACGACCGACGTGTCGGCATCACCGATGCGCCCTTGGATGCCGGCCCACAGGTCGCGCTGCGGCGGGCGGTCGTCGAGCGTCGCGGCGCGGCGCACCACGCGGCGCAGACCCTCGACGTCGGCGCGACACTGCTCGCACTGCGCGAGGTGCGACTCGATCCGCATGCGCTCCACCGCGCTCACGTCGTCGTCCACGTAGCTCGACAGCAGCTCGTTCAGGTGCTCGCTCATCTCAACGCTCCAGGTGTCTGCGCATCAACATCCGCGCCCGGTGCAGCTGCGCCTTCGACGTTCCGGTCGCCACGCCGAGCATCTCGGCGATCTCCTCGTGGAGAAACCCCTCCACGTCGTGCAGCACGAAGATCTGCCTGGCGCCCCGGGGCAGCATGGTGAGCGCGTCCTCCAGGTCCATCGCCACTTCGGGCGTCTCGCGGCGGCCCGGCGCGATCTCGATCGCCGCGTCGTCCTCGAACAGCTTCCGCCCGCGCGCGCTGCTCTTCTGCGCGTTCAGCACCAGGTTCACCGCCAGCCGGTGCAGCCAGGTCCCGAAGGCCGCTTCGCCGCGGAAGGTCGAGAGCCGCTGCCAGGCGCGCACGAACACGTCCTGCACCAGCTCGTCGGCCTCGGTCTCGCCGCCGCCGATCATCCGCCGCACCAGCGAGTGGATCCGCGGCACGTGCTGGCGGTAGAGCCGCTCGAACGCCCGCTCGTCCCCCGCCGCGGCGAGGGCCACATCGGCACGCTCGCTGTCCCCTTGGGCCAGCTCTCGGTCCGACGACGGCGGAAGGTTCAGGCCGGCCTCCAGGCGCAACACCGCGGCTGTCATGCACTAGATGAGACAGCCGCGCAAGCGAAGTGGTTGGGAAACCCGGGCTGGAAATTACTACAACTGTAGTGCCGCAAGCCCCTGAATGTGCTTGAGCTTGCGATGCAGCGTGGAGCGGTCGATGCCGAGTACTTCGGCGGCCTTGAGCTTGTTGCCGCCCGTCTTCTCGAGGACCTGGAGGATGTGGCGCCGCTCGACCTCCTCCAGCGTGAGCATGGCCGAGGGCATGCCGGGCACCGCGCGGGCTCCGACGCCCGCGGTCTTCGCGATGTGGGGCGGCAGGTCGCGGATGGTGAGGGTGCGGCCGTTGCGCAGCGCGAGCGAGCGGGCGAGCACGTTCTCGAGCTCGCGGATGTTGCCGGGCCAGTGATACGCGGTGAGCGCGGCGAGCGTCTCGGGCGCGAGGTCGGCCTGCTCGAGCTGGTAGCGTTCGGCGAGCCGCGCGAGCAGGTGATGCGCGAGGGCGGGGATGTCCACCGGGCGCTCGCGGAGCGGCGTGATGTGCAGCCGCACGATGTCGAGGCGGTAAAGCAGCGGCTCTCTCATCCGGCCGGCGGCGACTTCCTCCTCGAGATCGCGCACCGTCGAGGCGATGACGCGCGCGGTGCTCTTCTCGGTCCCGACGGATCCGGCGCGCTGGTACTGGCCATCCTTGAGGAAGTGTCTCAGGCCGGGCTGCGCGGCGAGCGGAACTTCGCTGACCTCGTCCAGGAACAGCGTGCCGCCCTGGGCGGCCTGGACGGCGCCCTGCTGCTCGACTTTCTCGCCCTTTTCGTCCCGGCGCAGCGTGCCGAACAGCTCGGTTTCGAAGGCGGCGGGCGGGATTGCGGCGCAGTTCAGCGCGACGAACGCGGCGCGACCCGAGGCCGTGTGGATCGCGCGCGCGACGACTTCCTTCCCGGTGCCGGCCTCGCCGGTGATGAGGACCGGCGTCGAAGTGGGCGCGACCTTGAGCGCGGTCTCGAGCAGCTCCTGCATCGGGCGCGAGACGCCGACGACGTCGGCCGGCATGTTCACGCGGCGGCGCAGCCGCGCGAGCTCGCGCAGCGCGTTGGTGGCGTCGCGCGCGCGGCGCACGGCGAGCCGCAGCTCGGGCAGCTTGGTGGGCTTCTCGAGGTAGAGGTGCGCGCCGGCCTGCATCAGCTCGACGGCGGAATCGATCGAGGCGTGGGCTGTCATGATGATGACGGGGACTTCGGGGCGTCGCTCGCGCACCGCCTCGAGCACGGCCTTTCCGTCCACGCCGGGCATCAGCAGGTCGGTCAGGACGACGTCTACATCCTCGGCGGTGCCCAGGATGGAGATCGCCTTCTCGCCCGAGGTCGTGGCGGACACAGTCCAGCCGTCCGCCTCGAGCACGGTCTTGAGCATTCTGAGCTGCGCGTCGTCGTCTTCGACGATGAGGATGTGGCCGCTGGGCATCTTCCCCATAGTGGTAACCTGCCTCACCTAATGTAGCGTTTGGCAACACCGGCGCCAAGGCGCCGGGCCGCCGGAAAGGGGCGGCGCAGCTATGAGAAGGAAGACGCGTGCCGGGTGGTTTGTGAGGGAATTCGGGGCGAAATCAGCCTGGGGTCAGGCGGATTGTGCCTCACCGTTGCAGAGTGCGGCCAGGTCGGCGAACGAGCCGAGCCAGTGGTCGGGGCGTTCCTGCTCCAGGCGGGCGCGATCGAAGGGGCCCCAGAGGCAGGCGGCGGTGCTGGTGCCGGCGTTCCTTCCGGAGGCGACGTCGTGGGGCGAGTCGCCGACCATGAGCGCCTCGGCGGGCCGAGCGTGCAGCTGGGCCAGGGCGGCGTGGACTGGGGCGGGGTCGGGCTTGCTGGCTTCGATCATGTCGCTGGTGATGAGAGACTCGAACAGGCCGTCGAATCCGCACAACGCGAGTCCGCGGTTCAGGCCGCCGAGGTTCTTGGACGTGACGATGCCCATGCGGGCGCCTTTGGCCTTGAGCTGCTTCACGGTTTCGAGGGCGCCGGGGTAGGCGCGGACCATGCGGTCGTGGTTGGCGAGGTTCCACTCGCGATACGTCGCGATCATGGCTTCGACTTCGGCGGGATCGTCGGTGAACGATCTGAACTGGACGCGGAGCGGGGTGCCGAGGCCTTCGAGCCAGAGTGAATCCGACATGGCATCGCCACGGTGGACGCGCATGGTGTGACGATACGACTCGATGATCAGCTCGATCGAGTCAACGAGGGTGCCGTCGAAGTCGAAGAGGATGGTGGAGTAGCGCACGCATAATGATCAAGCCGAAGGGCACCGGGTCGCCAGGGCGATCGCGGCCACGAGGACGAGACGAGGCGTACCGTTGAGTGCCGGCGCTGCCGGTGGCAACGAAGTCGATAACACCTCGTGGATGCGGCGGGCCAGCTCTTGCGGTAATCCGCACTCGCGCGCAAGCCGGCCCATCATCCGGTCGAGTCCGGCCGGCAGGTCTCGTGCGAGCAGGTCGATGCCTGCCGACAGCGAGGTGTCGTCGGCCCTGGCGCGATGGGCTATCGCTGCGGCCCGGCCGAGCAGCTCGAGCGCCGCCATGCGTCCAGGGCCCGGATCTGCGGTACCGCGCCGCGCGGCGGACAATGAGAGCATGCGGGTGCGAGCTTCGGGCAGAACGGCGGAGAGCACGCCGGTGAAGAGCGCAGGGTCGCAGGGTGTGGGGCGGCCGCGGAGTGCCCGTGTTGCCAGCGTGCCAAGAGCGTGGCCGTCGAGCCGCGGCGGCCTTCCGGCTTCGAGCACGAACGGCAGAGGCACACGGATGCCACCGCGCCATTCGAGCGCCAGCAGGATGCCGACCGCGGGGGGCAGCTCGTCGTCCGCGATCGCCGCCGCGAGCAGCGGCGCGGATCGCGACGCGACGGCCGACCCGACCACGGCACGCCAGCGTTCGCGCGCCTCGAAGGGCGCCACCCGCCGCCATCCTTCCTGCTCGAGATCAACGAGCCGCGGCGCGCCGGCATCGACCCACCACAATGAGGCCAGAGGATCGGGCTCCGCGCCGATGGTCGCCCCGGTCGCGTTCAGCTTGTCGCGGAGCACACGCAGCACGGAGGTCAGGTCTTCGAGTCCGGCTGCGGGCACGACGTGCGCGACCTCGACGCTGCGATGCTGGGAGCCGAGGCGTTCGACGCGGCCGATGCGCTGCATCACGCGCACCGGGTTCCACGGCAGGTCGTAGCAGACCACCGCCTGCGCGTCCTGGAGATTCAGCCCTTCGCTCAGGACGTCCGTCGCGATCAGCACGTCCGCATCGAGCAGGGGATTCCTCGGCCGCCCGCGGCTCCTCGGGGCGAACGCATCCAGCGCTTCGCGACGGGACAGCACCGACGCGCCGGCGTGCGCGACGTTACCGACCACGCAGATGACGCGATGTGCCCGCCTCAAGCGCCGCAACAGGTACAGCGCGGTGTCCCGGTATTCCGTGAAGACGATCGTCTTGATTCCCGTCAGCGGTCCTTCGAGCAGGCGCTGGAGGGCCTCGACCTTGGTGTCGGGCGCGGCGGATGCCGCGTCAATCAGCGCGAGCGCCCGGTCGGTCGCATCCCTGAGTGACGCCAGGCGGTCCCAGCCCGGCGCGGCCACCTGCGGCGCGAGCAGCGGCCAGAGCGCCAGCTGTGATTCCTCGGCGCCCGCGCTCCACGCCGCGCGAACGTCGCCGCGGCTGATCGCCACGCCCTGCTCGGACGCGCGCGCGATTTCGTCGAGCACGTCGCGCTGTCGCGCGAGACTCCTGCGAAAGGCAGGTCGGCTGGATTCCAGCCTCCGGAGGAGGCCCACCCGCAGCAGGGCTGCGGCGGGACCCGCGTCGACTTCTTCGGCCATCCGCGAGATCTCGCGCAGCAACGGCGGGAGATCCCCGCCATAACACGCGGCGAGGTCGTACGTGATCGGCGGACGGAGAATGCGCCGGGGGAAGGCGCCGCGCAGCTCCGGAAACCGCTCCTCGACCAGCCGCCGCGTGCGACACACCGAGATGGCGCCCAACGCGAGGGCCGCGGACGGCGAGGCCTCGCGCAAGGCGCGAGAGAGGTCGGCGATTCCGTGCTCGCGAAACCGGTCCCGCGACGCGAATAGATGTACGAGCGCCTCCAGGTCCGCAGGCGTGTTGTTCAGCGGAGTGGCGGACAGCAGTGCGACGCGACGCCCGGCCACGAGCCGGGCCAGGGCGTCGTAGCGCAACGTGCGAGGATTCCGGAACGCGTGGGCCTCGTCGACCAGCACCAGCGTGCAGCGGTCGGGAAGCGCCGGCATCCGGCGCGCGAGCGCGGTGTGCGAGTGGACTGCAAGCGGGACCGCTACGGCGGCGGCCGCGTCGCGCCATTCGGGAACCGTCGCGGCGGGAACGAACGCCACTGCGCCGCCTCCGTGCGACCGCTCGAGCGCCGCGAGCGCGAGGCCGATGTAGGTCTTGCCGAGACCCACGCCATCGGCGACGAGCACGCCGCCGAAACGCGCGAGGATTCCGCGTGCCCGCAGGACGGCGTCGGCCTGGTGCGGCAACAACCACTCCGGCAGCGGCTCGGCGGGGAGCGCGGATTCCAGCGGCTCGAGCAGGCCGGCGAGGGTCGCGCGCGCCACGGTTTCCGGAGAGCGAACCTGCGCCGACGCCAGCGCGGGGAAGAGCGGATCAGCAATCCCGGCCAGCGTCTCGGCGCAGAGCCGCGTCGAGGCGTCGAAGGGCGCCGGCGACGGTCTCTTCAAGTCCGAGCGAAGCCAGAACGTGCGCGTCGAGGTCATGTTGGCTCCAGTTCTGTCCACGTCTTGCTGCGCCGCCGATCGCGGCGAGCGATCGAAGCGCGGGGCCGTCGGTCCTGGACGGCACGGGTAGCTGCCCGACGGTCGTCGCGCTGAAGCGAAACACGCCGCCGCTCGCGCGCTCAGCCAACGCCGCCGCAGTGGCCCGCATCGGACTGCTGTTGAGCCAGGCGCTGAGCCAGCAGGCGGTGTATTCATCGGGGACCGAAACGCCGTAGCAGGTATTGAGCGGGACGGGGTCCCGGCAGCCGCGTCGCTCGAGCGCTGCGGCCTCGAGCTGGCCGGCGATGTCGCGCCACAAGACGAGCCAGCGCGAACGCAACAGGTCGGTACGGAACAGCATCCAGGGTGGCCCGTGGCGCGCGTCGGCTCGCCGGGCAAGAACACCACGGCGCGTCGCGATATACGCCGCGACGCCCGGATCGACGTCGCGGAGCGGATTGCCCAGCTCGTCGAGCGCCGCGAGCAGCCAGGCCGACGGCACGATCGCGAACGGACGAATGTCCCGTCCCTGGATCGCGGGGACGCGGCAGGCATCGGGCAGCTCATTCGCGTGATGAAGATCGCGAACGAAGACCTCGTTGGCGCCGGTTTTCACGCCGAGCCGGGGCCTGAACAACGATGTGAGTCGCGGGCCGGCCTGGAGGACGCGCCTGACGATGCAAGAGCTTTCCCGCGGCAGCACGAGCCACGGCGCGCCGCGCATTTGAGGGTCGAGCGGCAGGTCGTGTTGAGTCGTCGTCCCGCCGATCTCGTCGCCGCCGGTCGACGTCAGCACCGTCACGGGCGTTGCTGGATCCGGGGGATCGCGACGCAGCGCGCACAACATCGGGAAGACCGTGGCGGCGAACCCGCTCGCTGCCGCATGCGAGCGGTCCTCGAGGTGGACGATGGTCGCGCTCTCCCGCAGCATCGCCCTGAGCGGTGCGGCGTAGCCCGCGCGCAGGAGCTTGGCCGGCAGCACGAACCCGACGACTCCGCGCGGCCTTGCGAGCTGCACGGCGCGCTCGACGAATGCCACCGACAGGTCGGGCAGATGAGAGAATCCGCGGCGGCCCGGCGCGGCGGCGCGGAACGACCGATAGCGTCGCTGGAGCATCGCGCGCATTCCGGGCGAAACGCGCTCACCCCGGACCCAGGGCGGATTTCCAATCACCAGGTCGAAGCCACCCTGGGCAAGGATGCCGCCGAAGTGGACATCGAAGGAGAAGAACGGAAGCGCGTCGTCGGTCGACAGCCGGCGGCGCAGCTCGATCAGCTCGCGCCGGCGGCGCCGCCATGTGGCCACGCGTCGGGCACCGGCCTCGTCCCGGCCGGCGCGGCGACCGAACAGGTCTCGGCCGGCGGCTGACGCGGCGTCGGCGAGCCGGGCGGTCAGCGAGGCGATTGCCGCGTCGGCGCTCGCGTGAGCGATGGCGCGCTCGTCGGCGCGGATGCTGCGCGCGAGCTCCGCCTTTCGACGGCCGGTTGCCGCGAAGTACTCCACCCGTCGCTCGGCCACCGCCTGGAGCCGGGCCGTGTTACCGGACACGTGCGAGGGAGGCGCCAGGTCGAGCGGCGAGAGGAGGCTGTCGCCCTGCCGCAGGTTCTGGTCGAGGTTGGGGAGCGGCACGACCTCGTTCCAGGCGGCTTCGTCCTCGGCGACCAGCGCGAGCCACAGGCGGAGCTCGGCGAGTCGAACCGCCATCGGGTCCAGGTCGACGCCGAAGAGGCAGTCTCGTACGATGGCACGCCGACGCAGGAGCGGCGGCTCGTCGGGGAACCGGGTGCCGCGCAGCACCTCGATCTGGGCCAGGGCCTCGAGCAGGAACGCTCCCGATCCAACGGCGGGGTCGAGCACTCGCAGCTCGCGCACGGCCTCGCTCGGGCGATTCTCGAGCGCGGCGCGCAGCGAGATCGCAACAAGTCGCGTCAGGAGCGGACGAGGTGTGAAGTAGGTACCCGAGGTGCGCCTGCGCCCTTCCGCCATCAAGCCCTCGAACACCCGTCCGAGCATCTCCGGATCCACGGCATCGTCTTCGCTCTCGCGGACGGTGAAGTGAAAGCGCTCGAACAGCTCGTCGAACAGGTCGCGCCAGGTCTCGTCGGGAAGGAACGCCGTCGGAAACCGGCGCTCGAGCACGTGTCGCTCGAAGAGCCCGCCGTTGAGAAAGGGCACGCCTCCGAGGCGGCGGGCCGCGGCGGAACGCGAGCCTGCGGGAGCACTCAGGGCCCCGAAGCACAGCGGCTCGAAAACGGAACGATGAAACGGGTGGCCGCGAGCCAGCGCCGCGTCGAGCAGGGACGGCAGGAAGTCGCTGCGGCCGCCAAGCCATCCCTTGGCCTGCACGAAATAGAGGAAGAGGACGCGCGTCAGAATGACCAGCGCGAGGTCACGTCGCTCGGCGCCAGTGGCCCGCGGCATTCCGCCGAGGGCCTCCGCGGCGCGCCCGTGCAGTCGGGCGAACTCGCGAAAGAAGCGCGACGTGAGCCCTTCGTCCGCGAGCGCGTCCGCGACACGGAGCGAGAGTGAAAGAGCCGAATCGCGTGCCCGGGGAGCGAGCCCGCCGAGGATCTCCGCCATGACCGCTGAGGGTCGTTCGAGTGGAATGCGGAGCTGGCGGGCTCGGAACCCCGTGACGGATGGTGCGACGGCGGCGGCAGCCAGCGTGGTGCCGCCGGTATCGAGAGCGAGGAGCAGGTTGCGTTCGCCCGGAATCGCGCGCGCGAGACGCTCGACGGCATGCGCGACCTCTGGCCTGCCGGCACGCGCGAGCACGGCGCCATACACGACAAACGGCCCGTGCCGAGCGACGATGGCCGCGCGTGAGACCCCCAGCCCATCGCCGGCGAACCCGAGCTGTTCCCGCGCCACGGGCCCCAGCTCGTCGCCGACGGGCGAGAATCCCAATGCGGCCACGAGCTCGTGGAGGTCGTCGAGCGTGCGCATGCGCGCGAGCAGATCGGGAGTGATTGCCACGCGCACACGGTAGGCGAATCAGCCACCGGACCGATAAGCCGATTGTTGCATTGTGTGGCGGATTCACGCGCACGCGTTGCGCGAGGCGGGGTCAACTCATAGGTATTACCGATGAGATCAGCGCTGCGGCGAACGATCCGATCGGTTGCGATCTGCACTGCGTGGCCGCTCGCGCTGGCGGCGCAGCAGCCCGCCACGCGAACGACCAGCAACGGGATACCGGCCGTCTCTCCCGACGGCTCTCTGATCGCGTTCCTGTCCGACCGCGACGGTACCGAGAACCTCTACGTGATCGGTGCGGACGGCACCGGCGAGCGCCAGCTGACCCACACCGGCGCCGGCTTGCCCCGCTGGTCTCGCGAAGGCCGCATCCGGTTCGCCGGCCAGGGTCCCGACAGCGGCACCGTGTTCGTCATCTCGCCCGACGGCGGCACGCCGACCGCGGTGGCGAATCTCGCGGGCCGCAACCCCGTGCTCTCGCCCGACGGCGGACAAGCCGCGTTCCTGACCGGCCCGTGGACGTCCACCGTCACAGCGGTCGCCAACGCCGACGGCACCGCCATCCGCGAACTCGCCGGTGGCGGACATACGACCGCGTGGAACAGCGCGTGGTCACCCGACGGCAGGCGCATCGCCTACACCTTCGGCGACTCGACCCGTGTGCTCCAGGTTCACATCGTGAACGTCGACGGCACCTTCGACCACGCGCTCACCCACATGCCGCCCGAAGAAGGCTCGGCACAGATGCCCGCCTGGTCCTTCGACGGACAGCGGCTCGCCGTGCAGGTGAGCAACGGCCCGTCGCACAGGGGCCACATCTGGATCGTGGACGCCGCGACCGGCGAGGCCCGGAAGCTCGCGGCCCACACGGAGCCGTATCTGGATGAAGTGCCGGCATGGTTTCCCGATGGCGGCCGGATCGCGTTCCAGAGCAACCGCTCGGGGAAGATGGAAGTCTGGGTGATGAACGCGGATGGATCGGGAGCGAGGCAGGTGACCGGCACCCACCCCTGACTACTCGCCCATCACCTTGATGAGGACCCGCTTCCTGCGCTGCCCGTCCCACTCGCCGTAGAACACCCGCTGCCACGGCCCGAAATCCAGCTTCCCCTTGGTGATCGGCACGATCACCTCGTGCCCGATCGTCAGCGAGCGCAGGTGCGCCGCCGCGTTGTCCTCGCCCGTGTCGTTGTGCCGGTAACGCTTCGGGTCCCACGGCGCGATCGTCCCCTCGAGCCACTTCAGGATGTCGTGCCACAGCCCCGACTCGTGATCGTTCACGAACACCGACGCGCTGATGTGCATCGCCGAGACCAGGACCATCCCTTCCTTGATCCCGCTCTTCGTCACCTCGGCTTCGACCTGGTCCGTGATGTCGATGATCTCCTGCCGCTGCTTCGTTTCGAACCAGAGATAGTGCGTGTGGCTCTTCATCGAATCCCCCAGACCTCGATCCTGCCGTAGCTG
>JBIOIA010000026.1:0-19961 GCA_044449445.1 Gemmatimonadales bacterium | reverse complement strand
CGACGGCCTCGTTCGCTACCTCATCTGCTCGTCGGCCGTCGGACCGTACAGGAAGGGCAACGGCACGCCGCGCAGCCTGAGGTAGACGCCGAGCTGCGCGCGGTGATGGATCATGTGGTTCATCGCCGAGGTCCGGTACACGGCGGCGTGCGGCAGGGCGAAGGCGACCTTGCCGTTCACCTTGAGCGTCCAGGTCTTCGGCCAGTCGGCGTCCTTCGCCGCGGCGAGCGCCGCGCGCGCTTCCTTCACGTTCTTGTCGAACAGCTCCAGCCGTTCCTTCGCGCCATGCACGATGTGCGGCGCCTGGGGCAGCGTGAACTCCAGCACGTCCTTCGTCAGGGCGTTCGTGGTCCAGATGGGCAGGTCGGCCAGGTGCGTGGCGAGCCGGGCCAGCGGCATGGACTTCTCGTGCGGCTTCCAGTCGCTCTTCCCGTCGGGGACGCGCTCCAGGACTTTCCGCAGGCCGGCCATTTCCTGGTCGAACTCGGGAAGCATGCTGTCGGCGATGCTCATGGAATGCTCCTCATGCAGGGGGTGCGGGCGCGCCCTCGAGGGCGGCCGCGCGCGAGGCCACGGTGTCCAGGTCGCCGCCCAGCGCGTCCATCTTCTTCTGGAACATGCAGTCGATGACGATCAGGCCGACGACGTAGGCGGCCAGGTTCACGCCGAAGATGATCTTGAACAGCAGCGAATACGGAAACCACAGGCCGAAATACAGCGCGAAGCGCTTGGCCCCGGGGTCGAGGTGGGAACGGTCCGACACGCTCGTCAGCAGCAGGATCGCCACGAGCGCGAGCACCGCCCAGGTCCAGCTCACGAGGCCGGTGCCGGCGAACGCCGCGAAGACCGCGGCCTCCGACAGCCGGTCGACCATCGTGTCGATCTTCTTGCCGGCAGGGCTGGCGAGCTGGTAGATGCGCGCCATCGCGCCGTCCATCGCATCCACCAGCTGGCCCACCGCCATCAGGATGAGGCCGGCGCCGACGCGGCCGTCGGCGATCACGAAGGCCGCGCCGAGCGTGACGCCGAGGCTCGCCCACGAGACCTGGTCGGGCGTGAGCCCGAGGCCTTCGCGCAGCAATCGCACGAAGGGCAGCAGCGGGCGGTCTAGCGCGCGCTGAAGTACAGGAGCGCGATCGTACACAAGGCGGCGGCGAAGACGATCGCCTCCTTCAGCTTGTCGGGGACATTGATCAGAAATCCGCGTGTCACCCAGCGGGAATACGGGTAGAGCGGCATCTTCTCGAAGCGCACGGAGTAATCCATCGCCACGTGCATCGTGAAGAACAGGATCGGCACCGCGGTGCCGAGGGCGAGGCAGAGCGGGAGGATCCACAGCAGCGCGACCGGCTCCTGGAGCGAGGAGCGCCAGTAGTAGCCGCGCTTGTCCTTGAGCCCGACCGCCTTCAGGTAGAAGGGCGCCTTGATGATGTGGTCCACGTCCACCGCGCAGCCGAACGCGTAGGCGAGCACGCGCTCCCTGCCGGTGAGGTGCAGGGCCTGCACCCCGGCGGTGGTGACGAGGATGTGCGTGAGGAGCATCACGGCGGAGAAAGCTAGGAGCGCGGTTCCTGCCGCGCCACGGTCAGCCGAATTTCGCCGTGTGGAAGTGCTCCGGGCGCGGCGCGAGTTTCCCCTTGCCGGCGGTGACATCCTTCCACGTCACCCGCTTCGCGCCGTTCGGGATCTCGGTCATCGTGATACAGCCATGCACGGGGCACACCAGCGAACACAGATTGCAGCCCACGCACGCCTCGTCGATGATCTCGACGGCGTGAGCGCCGTTGCCGCGTGCGTTGCGCCGGATGGCCTGGTGCGCACCGTCTTCGCACGCCACGTAGCACAGCTCGCACTCGATGCACTTCTCGTAGTCGATGCGCGCCACGGTGAAGTAGTTGAGGTCGAGGTCTTCCCACTTGCGCACGTTGGGCACCGCCGTGCCGGCGAAATCGGTGATCCGCCGGTAGCCCGAATCGTCCATCCAGCGCGAGAGCCCGTCGGTCAGGTCTTCCACGATCCGGAAGCCGTAGTGCATCGCCGCGGTACAGACCTGCACGGTGGTCGCGCCCAGCGAGATGTGCTCGGCGGCGTCGCGCCAGGTCGAGATGCCGCCGATGCCCGAGATCGGGATGCCGACCCCGGGGTCCGCGGCGCAGGCCGCGACCATGTTCAGCGCGATCGGCTTCACGGCCGGCCCGCAGTAGCCGCCGTGGCTGCCCTGGCCGTGCACCGACGGGAACGGCGCGAACGTCGCGAGATCGATCGCCATGATCGAGTTGATCGTGTTGATCAGGGAGATGGCGTCGCCGCCGCCCTGTCTGGCCGCACGCGCGATGTAGGTCACGTCGGTCACGTTCGGCGTCAGCTTCACGATGACCGGCGTCGTCGCGACTTCCTTGACCCACTGGGTGATCTGGCAGGCGTAGTCGGGTACCTGGCCCACCGCGGCACCCATGCCGCGCTCGCTCATGCCGTGCGGGCAGCCGAAGTTGAGCTCGAGACCGTCGCACCCGGTATCCTCGACGCGCTTCACGATGTCGTGCCACGCCTGCTGCTTGCTCTCGACCATCAGCGAGGCGATGACCACGTTGTTCGGATAGTTCCGCTTCGCCTCGGCGATCTCCTTGAGGTTGTCCTCGATCGGCCGGTCGCTGATCAGCTCGATGTTGTTGAGGCCCATCATCCGCTGGCCGCCGAAGTCCACGGAGCCGTAGCGCGAGTAGACGTTGATGATCGGGTCGCCGATCGTCTTCCACACCGCGCCGCCCCAACCCGCGTCGAACGCGCGCGCGACCTGGCCGTACGTGTTGGTCGGCGGGCCCGAGGCGAGCCAGAACGGGTTCGGGCACTTGATGCCCGCGAAGTTCACGCTGAGATCAGCCACGACGCCCTCCCAGCAGCTCATGGATCTGCCTGGCTGCCTGCTTGCCCTCGGCCGCCGCGTTCACGATCTCGGCCCCGCCGTTGGCGCAGTCGCCGCCGACGAAGACCTTCGCGTGCTTCGGGATCTCCAGCTCGACGCGCGTCGCCTGGCCCAGGGCTTTGATCACCATGTCACAGGAGATCGTCTCCTCTCCCCGCTTCGTCTTCACCCTGAGCCCCACTGCCGCCTGCCTCCCGCCGCCTGCCTGTCCGCCGACGATCTCCAGCGGCGTGCAGTGGAACCGGAACAGGCACCCGTCGTTCTTCGCGAGCTCGTACTCGTAGTCGAAGCACGGCATGTCGGCCTCGCCCCGGCGGTACACGATCGTGCTGGACTCGGCGCCGAGCCGCTTGGCCTGCGTCACGGCGTCGATCGCCGTGTTGCCGGCGCCGATCACGACCACGCGCCGGCCAACCTTCACCTCGCCGTACGGACGCGTTTTGATCGTCTCGATGAAGCCGAGCGCGTCCACGACGCCGTCGAGGTCCTCGCCCGGGATGCCGAGCGCCTTCGTCGCGCCCAGTCCGACGGCGATGAACACCGCGTCGAAGTCCCTGAGCAGCTTGTCGAGCGTGATGTCGCGTCCGACCAGCACGCCGGTCTTGAGCGTGACGCCGAGGTCCAGGATCATCCGCGCCTCGGCCAGCGCGGTACTGGGCCGGAGCTTGTATTCGGCGATGCCGTACCGGTTCAGCCCGCCGGGCTGCGGCTTCGCTTCGAACACGGTGACCGCGTGGCCCCAGCGCCGCAGGTCCTGCGCGCACGAGAGCCCGGCGGGCCCCGCGCCCACGATCGCGACCCGCTTCCCGGTGTCCGCGCCCGGCGCGAACAGCTTGAGGTCGTTGGTGAGAGCGTAGTCGGTCGCGTGGCGCTGGAGCAGCGCGATGTTGATCGGCTTCTCGTCGCGCGCGTTCATCACGCACGCGCCCTCGCACAGCACCTCCACGGGGCAGGCGCGGGCGCACGAGTGGCCCATCGGGTTGGCGTCGAGAATGGTGTGCGCGCTGCCCGCCAGGTTGCCGCTCGCGATCTTCTTAATGAACGCGGGCACGTCGATGTGCGTCGGGCATGCCTGGGTGCAGGGCGCGTCGTAACAGAACAGGCAGCGGTGCGCCTCGGCCACCGCGGCGTCGTTCGTCAGCGGCGGCGCGATCTCGGCGAATGGGTCGTGTGCAGGAGCGGGGAGCGAGGAGCGGGTGGTCATGCCGTGCTCTCGGCGATCCTTGCCCCGTACTCCGCTCGCCGCACCGCGTATGTCGTGCCGAGGTACACACCGGCGGCGATGCCGAAGCCCACGAACCACGCCCAGTTGTAGATCGTCGCCCACACCGGCGCGACGTACGCGGCACCCAGCGCGGCGAGAAACCCGGGCACGCACGGCGCGACGCCGACGGCGAGCGCGAACATGGCGATCCAGTTCACGCCGCGCGTGTATTCGTACGGACCGCCGCGGCGGTACAGCGCGTCCAGGTCGATGGTGCGGCGGCGCACTACGAAGTAGTCAGCGATCATGATGCCGCCAACCGGACCGAGCAGCGCGCCGTAGCCGATGAGCCAGGTGAACAGGTACGCGGCGGCGTGGCTGTAGAGCTTCCACGGCATCAGCAGGATGCCGACGACCGCCGTGATCGTGGCGCCGCCGCGGAAACTGATCGCCCCGGGCCGGACATTGGAGATGTCGTTGGCGGGCGCCACGATGTTGGCGGCCACGTTCACGGCGAGCGTCGCGACGATGATGCCGGCCATCGACACGACCAGCATCAGCGTGCCGCCCACCCGCGCGAGCAGCGCGACCGGGTCGCTGATCCGCTGGCCGAAGATCACGACCGTCGCGTTGGTCACGGCGGCGCCGATGAACGCGAACAGCGCCATCGTGGCGGGCAGGCCGAGGGCCTGGCCCAGCGCCTGCTCCTTCTGTCCCTTCGCGAACCGCGAGAGGTCGGGGATCGAGAGCGCCATCGTGCCCCAGAACGCCACCGCGCTCGTCAGCCCTGCGCCGAGCACGGTAGTGATTGCCGGTCCGCCCGACCGCCCGTCCGCCCGTCCGACCGGGTTCGCGAGCATCGGCCCGAGCCCGCCCGCGCGGTGCCAGGCCCAGACGAACAGCGCGGCGCCCACCAGCAGCAGGAACGGCGCGCCCCAGGTCTCGAGCGTGCGGATGGACTCCATGCCGCGCAGCACGATGGCCAGGTTCAGCGCCCAGAACGCGAGAAAGCAGATGGCTTCGCCCGTGCCGAGGCCCAGCGCAGCGGGCAGGATGCGCGGCAGGTGCGCGATCCCGGGCACGAGGACCGACATCAGCTGGAAGACGGCCCAGCCGCCGATCCACGTCTGGATGCCGAACCAGCCGCACGCGACGACCGCGCGCAGCAGCGCCGGCACGTTTGCGCCGAGGACGCCGAATGAGCTGCGCACCAGGACGGGGAAGGGGATGCCGTACTTGGTGCCGGCGTGCGAGTTGAGGATGATCGGGAGCAGGACCACGATGTTGCCGAGCACGACGGCGCCGACCGCCGCCTGCCACGTCCAGCCCTGGTCCACCATCGAGCTGGCGAGCGTGTAGGTGGGAATGTTGATGGACATTCCGATCCACAGCGCCGCGATGTGCCTGGTCGTCCAGGTGCGGCGCGCCGCGGTGGTCGGCGCGAGGTCCGGGTTCCACAGCGCGCTGCTGTAGCCCCGCGGCGGCGAGGCCGCCGTGCGGCTTTCAATCATGGAACTTGACTTCGTCGAACGCCTTCTCGAGCCGCTGGGCGCCGTCCGCGATCTCGCCCTTGCCGATCAGCATCGGCGGCGCGATGCGCAGCACGTTGCCGTACAGCCCGCCCTTGCCGACCAGGATGCCCTGGCGCTTGGACGCCTCCATGAAGCGCACGGCCTTCTTGGGGCTCGGCTCTTTCGTCTTCCGGTTCTCGACCAGCTCGACTGCCTGCATCAGGCCCATGCCGCGCACGTCGCCGATGAACGGGTACTTCTCCTTCATCGCCTCGAGCGCCTCGCGCAGCTGCCGGCCGCGCTCCTCGGATTTCTGCGGGACGTTCTCCTTCTCCATGACGTCGATTGTCGCCTCGGCCGCGGCCATTGCGACCGGGTTGCCGCCGAACGTCGAGAGCGAGAGCCCGGTGAACGTGTTCGCCACTTCGTCGGTGGCGATCGTCGCGCCCACCGGCCATCCGTTGGCGATGCCCTTGGCCATCGTCATGATCTCGGGCTCGACGCCGTAGTGCTCGATGCCGAACCACTTGCCGCCGGTGCGCCCGAAGCCCGTCTGCACCTCGTCGCAGATGAATACGCCGCCGTACTTGCGCACGATGCCGACCGCGATCTGGAAGTACTCCTTCGGCGGCGTGATGAACCCGCCGACGCCCTGGATCGGCTCGGCCAGGAACGCCGCGGGCCGGCCGTTGGTCTCGGTCCGGATCAGCTCCTCGAGGTCCCGCGCGCACTTCACCTCGCACGAGGGATACGTGAGGCCGAGCGGGCAGCGGTAGCAGTAGGGCGACAGTGCGTGCTTGATGCCCGCGACCTGCGTCGTGACGGGGCGCCACGGCGCGTGCGAGGTGAGCGACACGTTCATCGCGCTGCGGCCGTGGTAGCCGTGGCGCAGCACGATGATCTCGTGCTGGCCGGTGTAGATCTTGGCCAGCATGACGGCCGTCTCGTCGGCTTCGGTGCCGCTGTTGGTGAAGAAGCTCTTCTTGAGCTTGCCCGGCGTCAGCTTCGCGAGTTTCTCGGCGACGTTGACCTGCGGCTCGGTCGCATAGACCGAGGACGTGTGGCCGAGCGTCTGCATCTGCTTGTGCACGCGCCCGACGACGTCCGGGTGACAGTGGCCGACCGAGACGGTGAGGATGCCGCCGAAGAAGTCGAGGTAGTCGCGGCCGTCGGCGTCGAAGGCGTGCGTGCCCTCGCCGCGAACCAGCACGACCGGCTCCTCGTAGTAATTGGCGACGCACGGGAAGAGGAATTCCTTGTGCTTCGCGCGCACCGTGTTCGCGTCAGCCATGCGTGGGCTCCCGTGCGAGAAACCGTCCCGTTCCCTTCGCCCCGACGAACTTCCCGTCCTTCACCTGAATGGCGCCGCGCACCGTCACCAGGGTCGGCCGGCCGCGGCGCTCCCAGCCCTCGTACGCGTTGTAGTCCACCTTCGAGAAGCTGTCCTGCTTCCGGAACGTGCCCTTCCATTCGGGCTCGTAGACCACGAGGTCCGCGTCGCTGCCGACCCGGATCGTGCCCTTCTTCGGATACAGGCCGAACAGTCGCGCCGCCTGCGTCGAGCACGCGTCCACCATGGTCTGGAGGCCGAAGCGGCCCGCGCGCACGCCGTAGGTGTGCACGAGGTCCACTCGCTCCTGGATCGTCGGGATGCCGTTCGGGATCCTGGTGAACGCATCCTTGCCCATCTTCTTCTGCTCGGTGGTGAAGGGCGCGTGGTCGGTCGCGATGGTGCTGATTGCGCGGCTCTTGAGGCCGTTCCACAGCACGTCCTGGTTCCACTTCGCGCGCAGCGGCGGGCTCATCACCCACTTCGCGCCCGCGAAATCCGGTTTCTCCGCGAACGTCTCGTCGAGCACCAGGTGCGGGGCGACGCACTCGATCCACACGTTCACGCCGCGCAGCCGCGCGGCGAGCGCCTCGCGCAGCGCCGCGTCGCACGAGGTGTGAACGGTGTAGACGTGCGCCCCCGTGAGCTCGGCGAACGTGCACAGGTGGTGCACGCCGTCGGCCTCGACCACGGGCGGGCGGCTCGGCCCGTGCCACTCGGGGCCCGTCTTCCCGGCGGCGAGCAGCGACTTCTGCATCGCGTCGATCGATTCGGCGTTCTCGCAGTGCGCCGTCACGATCGCGCCCCAGCGCTTCGCGTGCTCCATCATCGCGAACAGGTGCTCGTCGCTGAGGTTGAGCGCGCCCTTGTAGGCCAGGAACACCTTGAAGGACGCCACGCCCGCCGCGACGATCTTCTTGAACTGCTCGCGCACCCCTTCCTCGAAGCGCACCACCGACATGTGGAACGTCCAATCCACCGACGCGATGCCCTTGGCCTTGGACATCCACGTCTGGAACGCGTCCCACGGCTCGTCCGTGGGGCCGGGGCAGATCATCTCGATCAGCGTGGTGGTGCCGCCGGCCAGCGCCGCGTGGCTCGCCGACTCGTAGTCGTCGATCGCGAAGGTGCCCATGAAGGGCAGGTAGATGTGGACGTGCGGGTCGATGAAGCCGGGGAAGACGTACTTGCCGCCGGCGTCCACGACCTCGGTGCCCGGCGGCACCGTCTTCGGGTCGATGCCGCGCTCGATGCGCGTGATCGTCTCGCCGGCGCAGAAGATGTCGGCGGTGTAGTCGTCGGTCGCGGTGATGATGCGGCCGTTCGTGATCAGCAGCGGCATTACGGCAGCTCCTTCACCATGTCGCCGTAGCTCTCGGGGCGGCGGTCGCGGTAGAACTGCCAGGTGCGCCGCACTTCCTCGATCAGGTCGAGGTTCATCTCGGCGACGACGAGCTCGTCCTTGTCCTCGCTGCCGGTGGCCAGGAAATTCCCTCGCGGGTCAACGAAGTAGGACGTGCCGTAGAACTTGCCGATGTTCCACGGCGCCTCGGTGCCGACGCGGTTGCTGCAGCCCATGAAGTAGCCGTTCGCGACCGCGTGCGCCGGCTGCTCGAGCTTCCACAGGTACTGCGACAGCCCCGCGACCGTCGCGGAGGGGTTGAAGACGATCTCGGCGCCGTGCAGGCCGAGCAGCCGGGCGCCCTCGGGGAAGTGGCGGTCGTAGCAGATGTACACGCCGATCGTCGCGTAGCGCGTCTTGAAGACCGGGTAGCCCAGGTTGCCGGGCTTGAAGAAGTACTTCTCCCAGAAGCCCGCGGTCTGCGGGATGTGCATCTTGCGGTACTTGCCGAGGTAGGTGCCGTCCGCGTCGATCACGCCGGCGCTGTTGTAGTACACGCCCGCGATCTCGCGCTCGTAGATCGGCACGATCACGACCATGTTGTACTTCCTCGCATACCTGGCCATCAACTCCATCGTCGGGCCGGGAATCGCCTCGGCGGTGTCGCACCACTTGCTGTCTTGGCTCGGGCAGAAATACGGCCCGCAGAAGATCTCCTGGAGGCAGAGGATCTGGACGCCCTTCTTGCCAGCCTCGTCGATCATCGGCAGGTGCTTGTCGATCATCGCCTGCTTGATCTTCGCGACCGGCGCGCCCGCATCATTGACGGGATTCGCCATCTGAATCAGACCACCAATGACGGTTCGCGGCATCAGAACCACCTCGAGATGACGACTTTCTTGTCGGTGAAGAACTGCACGCTGTCGGTGCCGTGCGCCTTGAGGTCGCCGAAGAACGACGACTTGGTGCCCCCGAACGGGAAGAACGCCATCGGCGCGGCGACGCCGATGTTGACGCCGATCATCGAGACGCCGGCCCGGTAGCGGAATTCGCGCGCGGTCTTGCCGCTCGACGTGAAGATGCTGGTCGCGTTGGCGTACGGGCTCCCATGCACCAGCTCGAGCGCTTCGTCCAGGTCCGCGGCCTTCGCGATCGACGCGACCGGACCGAAGATCTCCTCCCTGCCGATGGTCATCTTCGGCGTGACGCCGTCGAAGATGGTCGGGCCGAGGAACGCGCCTTCGGGATACGCGGCGACTTTCGCGCCGCGCCCGTCGAGCGCGAGGTCCGCGCCGTCCCTGGTGCCCTGGTCGATCATCTTCACCACGCGGTCCCGGTGCGCGCGCGAGATCAGCGGCCCCAGCACGACGCCGGGCTCGAGCCCGTAGCCCATCGTCAGCGACTTCGCCGAGGCGATGAGGCGGTCTTTCATCGGCCCGTAGGCCTTGCCCGTGGCGACGATCACGCTGCCGGCCAGGCAGCGCTGACCGGCGCACCCGAAGATGGATTCGGTCACGACGGCGGTGGTGCGATCGAGATCGGCGTCGGGCATCACGATCACGTGGTTCTTCGCCCCGCCGAGCGCCTGGACGCGCTTGCCGTGCTCGGCGGCCGTCTTGTAGACGTGCCGCGCGACGGCGGTCGAGCCCACGAACGAGACGCCCGTGATGCCGGGATGCGCGAGGATCGCGTTGACCGCGTCCTTGCCGCCGTGCACCAGGTTCAGCACGCCGGGCGGCAACGCCGCTTCGTGCACCAGCTCGAACATGCGCTGCTGCGAGAGCGGCACCTGCTCGCTCGGCTTGACGATGAAGCAGTTGCCGGTCGCGATGGCGTACGGCCAGAACCACAGGGGCACCATCGCCGGAAAGTTGAACGGCGTGATCGCGGCGAACACGCCCATCGGCTGGCGCACGTACTCGCAGTCGATACCGGTCGCGACGTCCTCGAGGGTCTGGCCCATCATGAGCGACGGGATACCGCAGGCGTGCTCGACGTTCTCGATGCCGCGGCGCACCGAGCCGCGCGATTCGTCGAGCGTCTTGCCGTTTTCCTGCGTGCAGATCGCGGCCAGCTCGTCGAAGTGCTCCTCGAAGAGCTGCTTGATCCTGAAGAGGTAGCGCGCGCGCACCACGGGGGGCGTCTCACGCCATTTCGGGTACGCGGCCTGGGCGGCCTGGACGGCGCGGTCGATGTCCTGCACGGTGCCCAGGGGCACGCGGCCGAGCGACTCGCCGGTGGCCGGGTTGGTCAGGGGAAGCGAATCGGCGGCGAGCGAGGGCGTCCAGCTGCCGCCGATGTAGTTCGGGATCGGCTTGCCGTCGCCGCGTTTCGCGGACGGAAAAGCGCCGCGCTCCGGCCGGGTACTCACCGCCATAACCACCGTCCCTGCAAGAGTCTAGGAGTCGAACCGCCCAAGATGCTGCAGGTTCTGCTTCTTCGCCAGTTCGGCCGGCACGGTGTAGGTTCAACCGACCTCCAGGGAGACATCCAATGACCAAGTATCGAGGCCTGAGACGCCTGCTCGGAGCCGGTGCGCTCGCCGCGCTCGCGCTCGGCATCTCCATGCCGGCCCGCGCCCAGGGCATCCTGGGCCGCGTGCGCGACCGCGCGCGGCAGGCCGTCACGGGCAACCAGACGCCGCAGCAGTGCGGGCCGACCGACTACAACCGCGCGGTGCAGGCGGACGTCGGCGAAGACGTGGTGACGCGCTACGTGCGCGCGCTCGCGGCGCGCACCGCGGAGATCCAGCGCATCGCCGCGACCAACACGCCCGAGGGCCGGTACTTCGCCGCGATGCTGCATCGCGACTCGCTGGCGCGCCGGCACGCGGCGTACCGCAGGCACGTGGGGCCCGACTGGGCGCGCTACCAGGCGATCCAGAGCCTGCCCATGAATGCCACCGACCCCAACGTCTACCTGCAGCGCTCCCGCGACATGGCGCAGATCGAGCAGGACATCGACGAGAACCGGGTTCAGATGCCGAGCCTCGACTGGAACACGCAGCAGAGCGCGAACGCGCGCATCGACAACGCGGCGCTCCAGGCGGGGAGCTTCGACATCTGCGGGTGGGCGGTCGTGGTGGACATCATCCCGACCGTCGTCCAGGGCGTCGCGGCCGACCGGCGCGACGGCAGGCCGGACCGCGGAGCCACCGAGTTCATGGTCGGGGGGCAGAGCGGTCTGGGGGCTGGCGAGCTGCGCGCGATCCGCGCGCACGCTGCCGATCTGGCGAGCGCGCTGGGCGAGGACTATCCGAGTGACGCGGAGCTGGCCGAAGCGCAGCGCCAGCACGCGCAGCAGGACTCCGCGCAGAACGCGATGACGGCATGGCAGGCCTGCCGCCAGCGCTTCATGGGACCGGCAGGGGGGTCGCCCATGATGGGCGTGTCGCAGGACTCGATGCGCATCTGGCAGCAGCAGATGGAAGACGCGCAGAAGCGCGGCGATCAGGCCGCGATGATGGCCCTCGGCATGAAGGTCGCCGGAGCGATGCAGCCGGGGATGCAGCAGCAGGCGATGGCGATGGCCCAGGCTCAGCAGCAGTGCGGTCCGATGCCCGGGACGCCGAAGTGAGGCTGATGTCGCTGACGCCGGCGCTCGCGGCCGCGCTGCTCGCGGCCGCGCCCGGCGGAGCGGCACCCGGCGGCGCGCACCTCGCGGTGCGCACCGCCTCGGGCTGGACCACGTTCTGGCGCGAGGGCTACGCCCCCGCGCGGTGGGGCGGCCCGGATTCGGCGGTGACGTCCGCGACCCTGTGGCGCGCGGGCGCGCGCGGGATCTCCTGGGGCGAGCTCGAGCTGGGCGGCTCGGGCGAGGCGTGGCGCACCAGGCTGGTCGTCGCGCGGCTCGATCCTTCGCGGGTGCGCCTCGCGCTCGTGAACGGCGTGTCGCCCGGCGGGCTGGCGCCCGTCTGGAAGGTGGAAGACGCGTCCGACTCGGTGCTGCTGGCGCTCAACGCCGGCCAGTTCACGGGCGCGGCGCCGTGGGGCTGGGTCGTGCACGCGGGCCGCGAGTACCGGCCGCCGGGCCGCGGGCCGCTCGCGACGGCGATCATCGTGGAGGAAGACGGGTCCGTGACCTTCACGGACGACGCCGGACTCGCCCGCCGCCGCCGGTCGGGCACGGCGCGGCACCCCGCCCACGTGGCCGAAGCGTTCCAGTCGTATCCGGCGCTGCTCACTGGCGAGGGCGAGGTGCCCGCGTTGGTGCGGATCCCCGGCCCCGACATCGACCTCGGCCACCGCGACGCGCGGCTCGCCATCGGGCAGCTCGCGGACGGCGCATTGCTCGTCGTCATGACGCGCTTCGACGCGCTGGGCGAATCGTTGGGTGGAATCCCGTTCGGACTCACCGTTCCCGAGATGGCGGCCGTCATGGGCGCGCTCGGCTGCCGCCGGGCCGTCGCGCTGGATGGCGGCGTCTCCGCGCAGCTGCTGGTCAGGGACGCCACGGGCGAACGCCACCTGTGGCGCGGCGTCCGCCGCGTTCCACTGGGCCTGGTCGCGACGGCGCGCTGGCCTATCACTGCGATGGTCGAAACCACTCACCAGGAGGAATGATGCGTTACTCAGGTGCTGTCCTGATCGGCGTTCTGGTGCCGGCGCTTGCGATCGCCGGCCGCCGTGCTGAGCAGCCGCTCGCGTCCCAAGGCCCCTTCGGGCCGATCTCGCTCGAAGCGGCGCCGCCGCGTTTCCAGGGCCGGTGTCCGGCCCATCTCCGGTTCACGGCCACGATCGCGGTGAGCGTGCACCCGATGGTGTTCAACTACCAGTTCGAGCGCAGCGACGGTGCGAAGAGCCAGCTGCGCGTCGTGCGCGTGCCCGCCAACGGTCCCGCCACGTACCGGTTCAGCGAGCAGTGGCAGGTCGGCGCTGCGGGCCAGCACATGCAGGTGTGGGAGAAGCTGAAGGTCGCCAGCGGCGTGACACACGTCGAGACAGATCCGATGAGCGTCGATATCACGTGCCGGTGAGCTAGAGGCAGACCAAGGCAGACCAAAGCAGACAAGGACAGGCAGGAGCAGACGAGACGATCTGCTCCTGCCTGCCTTTCTCCGCCTGTGATGGCATATTGCGTTTGGACCTCCACCATGTCATCGACCGATCTCGAGATCCCCGCGCCCAGAGGATTGGGGCAGGAGCTGGCCGCGATGGTGCGGCTCGCCCTGCCGGTCGTCGTCGTGCAGGTCGGCCTGATGGCGATGGGCGTCGTGGACACGATGATGGTGGGCCGGGTGTCCGCCGCGGCCATCGCCGCGGTCGCGCTCGGCAACGTGTACTTCTTCGCCGTCGCGATCTTCGGCCAGGGCGTGCTGATGGCGCTCGACCCGATCGTGGCCCAGGCGGTCGGCGCGGGCGACGAGGTCGCGATCGCGCGCGGCGTGCAGCGCGGCCTGGTTCTGGCCGTCGGGCTCAGCGTGGTGACCGGTCTCCTCATTCTGCCCGCCGGACCGGTGCTCGCGCTGCTGCGCCAGCCGGCCGTATTCGCGACCGTCGCCGCGCAGTACGACGTCGTGTCAATCGTCGGCGTGCTGCCGTTCTACGTCTTCGTCGTGTTCCGGCAGGCGCTCCAGGCGATGCACCGCATGGCGCCGATCGTGTGGTCCATCATCCTTGGGAACCTCGCGAACGTGTTCCTGAACTGGGTGCTGGTGTTCGGGCACCTGGGCGCGCCGCCGCTGGGCGCCGTCGGCTCCGCGTGGGCGACCGCCGTCGGCCGGCTGCTGCTCGCCGTGGTGCTGATCATCGGCGCGTGGTCGCACGTGCGCCGCTACGTCCGACCGTTTCGCGAGGACACGTTCGCGCTCTCCGCACTCGCGCGGATGTTCGCGCTCGGCTGGCCCATCGGCGTGCAGATCAGTCTCGAGTTCGGCGTGTTCGGGCTGGTCGGCCTGCTCATGGGCTGGATGGGCACGCGCCAGATGGCCGGCCACCAGATCGCACTCAACATCGCGTCGTTCACGTTCATGGTGCCGCTCGGCGTGTCCGGCGCCGCGGCCGTCCTCGTCGGACACGCGGTGGGGCGGGGCGACGCCGCGGAGGCACGCCGGGCGGCGGCGGCGGGCCTGATCTGCGGCGCCGGCTTCATGGCGGTGAGCGCCGTGGGCATGCTCGCGGCGCCCGCGTTCTTCGCGCGGCTCTACACCAGCGACGTCGAGGTGGCGGCCATGGCCGCCGCGCTCATTCCGCTCGCCGGCGTGTTCCAGGTGTTCGACGGGATCCAGGTCGTGTCCATCGGCATCCTGCGCGGCGTCGCCGACACCCGCTGGCCGATGATCGTGAACATCCTCGGCTTCTGGCTGATCGGCCTGCCGGTCAGCCTGTGGCTCGGGTTCAGATCGGGCCTGGGGCCGCGCGGGCTGTGGTGGGGCCTGGTGCTCGGGCTGGCGCTGGTCGCCGTGATGCTGCTGCTGCGCGCGCGGAACCGGCTCCATGGACCGATGCACCGCGTGCGGATCGATCATGACGAAGGGGTCGCGCTGTGACCCGCCGCCTGATCCCATTGCTCGCTATCGTGGCGGGCGCGTGTCTGCATCGCACGAGTGATGCCGGATCCGCCGCGGGGCAGTCGGTGCTTCCGCTGGCGCCGCCATCCGGCGCGGGAACGATCCTGTTCATGGGCGTGGACCTGCCGGCGGCCGGCACCGTCATCGGCGGGCACTACGGCGGCGCCACGTTCGACGTCCGGCAGGCGACGTACCAGCTGACCGAGTCGGTGCGCGCGCGCTGGGCCCAGCTCGAGCGCGATCACGGCGAAGCGCTCATGCGCGGCGCGGGGTACCTCGTGCGAAGCGTCGGGCCCAGCTCGAGCGACGCGCAGCAGCTGCTCGGCGTGCAGTACGGACTCACGGGTCACGTGACGGAGTTGTCGGTGCGCAGCGCCGGCTCCTCGGAGCCGCTGACGGTCGACGCGCAGGTGGACGTGTCGTGGGACCTGCTCGACCTGGGCAGCGGCGACGCGGTATTCGGCCGCCAGGTGCACGCCAGCGCGCGCGCCCAGGGGAGCGTGGACCTCGGTGTCACTCAGGTGCTCGACAACTCGCTCGCGCGGCTGCTCGGCGACACGCTGTTCCAGCGCGCGCTGGGCGCGCCGCGCTCCCGGCCCGACGCGCGCGTGTCGGGACCGCTGGTGCGACACCTGCCGCCGGGCAGCGAGTGGATCGACCTGGAGGACGACGACCTGAATCCCAGCGCCGACTCGTCGTTGGTCGGACGCATCTCGGCAGGGCTGGTGATGCTCCGGGGCCTGGGCGGGAGACTCGGCACGGCGGTCGTGCTGACGCGCGACGGTCTCGCGGTCGCGGTGGGAAGGACGGCGCGCACGACGCAACACCTGAGGGCGCGCCTGGTCAGCGGTGTCGAGGCGCCGGTCACCCTCGTGCGCTCGCACGCGGGACTGGACGTCGCGCTGCTCCAGATCGCGTGCCCCCAGGCCTGCCTGACGGTGGACTGGGACGCGCCCGAGCGGGTGGATGTCTTCACCGGCGCGGTGACGATCGGAGCGCCGGAAGCCGACGATCAGCCTGCGACTCCGCTGGTGGGGCGCGTGGGCGGACAGTGGGGACTGGCGAGCGGCATCACGCTCGAAGGCATGGGTGGACAGGCCGGCGGCGGCTGGCCGGTGGCCCGCACCAGCTCAGGCCGCGTGTTCGCACTCGTTTCGACGCGGCCGGGACGACAGAGCGTCGTGCTGCTGGGCGAAGTGCTGCGGGCGCTGCACGTGCGCCCGCCGGCTTCGCGGAGGGGCTAGGGCCTCGGCCTGGCCGGCGCCGGACGCTGCGGCCGGCGCGGGGCCTGCTGCGCCGCGGTGGCGCAGTTGTGGACCGCCGCCTGGGCGTTCGCGCTGTCCGGTGCCACCACCATCTCGAGAAGCTGCCGGGTCCGTGCGCTGTCCACCATCAACCCCGCGCGCAGGTTCGCCTTCGCTGCGGTCGTGAGGGAATCAGCCAGGCGAGCCAGGTCGCAGCTGGGGTGGTCCTGGTAGCTGTTGAGCGCCGCGGACACCTGCAGCAGCTGGGCGCGCCCGATGAACAGGCTGAAGGAAGGGCGCTGCGTGGAGTCCGCCCAGGGCTGCGCCTTCCGCAGGACCGTCAGCGCCCCATCCGGATTCCGGCGTATCAACTCCGTCCGACCCGCGGCGAGGAAGACCTGCGCGGCGAACGGCCGGTACGTGGAGTCCGAGGCCGCGAGCTCGGCGAAGGCCATCGCCGAGTCATTCTGCCCCGACACGTAGAGGTAGTTGGCGTAGATCGCACTGCCGAGCTTGTCGCCGGGCCTCAGGGCGAGGTACCGGCGCACCGCGGTGATGCCTTCGGGGGTCGTGTCGTTGCGCGCCATGTCGTAGGAGGCGACGCGCAGCCAGTCGGCCGCGTCGCCGGGCGAGCGTTGCACGGCGTTGCGCGCCCAGAACAGTGCACGCGTGCGATCGCCTGCCGCCTCGAACCAGCCGGCCGCGATGCTCGCGACCGACGAGTCCACGACCGAGCTGTCGGTCTGCACCGCGAGATCGGCGGCACCGGCGGCGTCGGCGAACTGGTGCTGCGTCGCGCGCACCATACCGATGCCGAGCACGTACCATCCGTTGTGCTGCTGTGCCTGGTACGCGCGCGTGTACTCGGTCGCGGCCGGGTCGAACTGGCCGAGGCGCAGGTGCGCGTACGCGAGGTCGGCGCGGTACATCGGGTTGGTCGGCGCGCGCGTGGTGACGGCCAGCAGCGCGGCCACCGCGTCGGCCCATTTCGCGCTGTCGAGGTCGGCCAGTGCGCCCCGATATTGCTGGAGGACTCTCGGATTTTCGGGTTGCGCGGGTGGGGTGGCGAGCTGCGCCGCGCGTTGGCGCCCCATCTCGGCGACGTGACGCGTGAAGGCGGTATCGAGGGCCGCGGGCAACTGCGCGACGGCGATTCGGGCGGTGCCAAGGGCGGCCGCCAGCATGAGGGCGGCAACCCGGGAGAGGCGCGTGGTCATGCCGGAAAACTGTACGTTCATGCATATTGGCGTCAATGATCCGCCATGGCGTTCACGGCGCCGCGGTGCTGATCGCGGCGGCCTGTGCGGGCCACCTCGCGCCGCCGCCTTCGGCCTCCTCGCCGGCATCCGACGCGCCGGCCGCGGCGGGCGCGCCGCTCGCGCCCGATGCGGTGCCCGCGCTGATGATCCTCGACGTCACGCTGCCGCCGGCGGGCCGGAGCGTGGGCTCGCACCTCGAAGGCGCCCTGTATTCGCAGCGCGCCGGATCCATCGAGCTGACCGACGGGCTCCGGCTGCGCTGGTCCCGCTTGATTCGCACCGCGGGTGATTCCATCCTCCGGGCAGCGGGATACAACGTCCGCTCGCTCGGCGCACCCACCAGCGATGCGGAACCGCTGCGCGACGTGCGCTTCGGACTGAGCGTGGACGTCGGCGAGCTCACCGTGGAGACGACGGGGCGCGTAGCTCCGATCCTGGTCGCGGCGCGCGCCGACGCGGTCTGGGAGGTCCTCGATCTCGCGGCGGGCGGCGTGATCCTGGCGGTGCGGACCCACGGATCGGCGCGCCTCACCGACTCGGTGGACCAGGCCGCGGTGCTGGCGGTGCGTCGCTCGCTCGAGTCGCTGGCGGCCGACACCAGCTTCCGCCGCGCGCTGTCCTCGCCCGTGCCGCACTCGATGGCCGACGCCGTGTTCGGCCCCGCCTGGGGAAGGGCGCTTCCCGGCCCCTTCGACACGCTGCGGATCGGAAACGACGATCTCAACGTCGCTGCTGAGACCGACCCGGTGCAGCGTGTCGCGTACGGCGTCTTCGCGCTGCACGGGACGTCCCACCACACGGTCAACGGGTTCACGATCACGCGGGACGGCTTGGCACTCTCGGCCGACGTCCCGGTCCGCGAGCGGCGGCTCTGGGCCCGGTTCCACGACGGGGTGGACCGTCCGGTCCGGATCCTGCGCTCGCGGGACGGCATCGCGCTGCTGGAGGTCAGCTGCAGCGGGCCGTGCATGACCGTGCCGTGGAGCGCCACCGCGACGCCGCGCGATCAGGATCACGTCTTCACGCTGGGCGGCACGCGCTACGCCGGCGATGCGATGTATCTCGCCACGGGTCAGCTGCACGGGAGCGACGGCACCGAGCTCAGGATCCATGGCGACCTCGTCGGCGGCGAGCCGGTGGCGCTGCGGGAGGACGGCACGGTGATTGCGCTGTCCGCCAGGGGCCGCGCCGTCCCGCTCGGCGAAGCGTTGCGAGTGCTTGGCCTCGCCCTGCGCGCTCCGTGACCGACGACATTCCCGCATCGCTGCGCTCGGCGCTCGAAGGCCGTTACGATCTCGTCCGTGTCCTGGGGCGGGGCGGCATGGCCACGGTCTATCTCGCGGACGACCGCAAGCACCACCGGCGCGTCGCGATCAAAGTGCTGCGCCCCGACCTGGCCGCCTCGATCGGCGCCGACCGCTTCCTCAAGGAAATCGACATCGCCGCGCGCCTCAATCACCCGCACATCCTCGCCTTGCACGATTCCGGCGAGGCCGGCGGATTCCTCTATTACGTGATGCCGTACATCGACGGCGGCTCGCTGCGCACGCGGCTCGAGGCCGGCGGCGTGCAGACGGTGACGGCGGCCGTCGCGTTGACCGGCTGGGTCGCGGGCGCGCTGACCTATGCGCACCGCATGGGCGTGCTGCACCGCGACATCAAGCCCGAGAACATCCTGTTCAGCGAAGGGCACCCGATCGTCGCCGACTTCGGCATCGCCAAGGCGATCAGCACCGCGGGCGGAGAGAACTTGACGCGCACCGGCTTTCCGCTCGGGACGCCGGGATACATGAGCCCGGAGCAGGCCGCGGGACTGACGGACCTGGACGCGCGCACCGACGTGTACTCGCTCGCGGTCGTGTGCTACGAGCTGCTGGTGGGGAAGACTCCGGGGCGCTGGCCGAGCGAGGATGCCGTCCGCTCCGGACGGTTCCTCGAGGCGCCTGCGTCGCATCGGCGTTCACTCGACCGGCTGCCCGAATCCATCGAGCCGGCGCTGGTGCACGCGATGGCTATCCGGATCGAGCAGCGCACCGGCTCGCCGCAGGCGCTTGCCGAGGAGCTGAACGGGGGCGCCCCGGCGTGGCCCGCGCCGAGCACGAGCCTCACGGCGCGAGACGAGCGCCCGGCGCCGGCGCGTCGGCGTTTCAGCGATGAGGAGGTGCAGGAAGTGCTCAAGCGCGCCGCCGAGCTCGACGCGACGCAGCCCACGCAGAGCGGCACGCTCACGCTCGGCGCGATCCAGCAGGCGGCGGCGGAAGCGGGCATCGATCCGGCGCTGGTCAGGAGCGCGGCTGCGGCGCTCCATTCGCCGACTCCGTCGGGTTCGACCAGCCCCGACGAGAAGCTCGTGCCCTTCACGGCCCAGTGGGTCGCGGGCGGGCCGACCCGGATCTCGGTCGAGCGCGTGGTGCGAGGCGAGCTGTCGGAGGCCGACTGCGCCTACCTGATCGACGACGTTCGCGGCGTTCTGGGCATGACGGGAATAGTCGGGACGCTCGGCAAGTCGGTGTCGTTCGTCGCGCAGCGCAGCGGCGGACTGGGGCGCGACCTCCAGGTGAGCATCACGATGCGCGGCGGGCAGACGCGCATCAGTATCCGTGAGGGGCTGGGGCAGCTGGCGGGCGCGATGTTCGGCGG
>JBIOIA010000025.1:0-20229 GCA_044449445.1 Gemmatimonadales bacterium | reverse complement strand
CTTGCGGATACCCCCAACTGCTGGCGCGTGGTCTCCAGTTTGAGGAACCCGTCGGGGCTATGGGGCACGGTTGCCCGCGTGACCACGGCTCCGGCGTCGTTCAGGATGTAGCGGATCTGGCCCGAGGGCAGCGTGGGGTAGATCGGCACGTCGGTCGTGCCGATGCACAGGCACGCGAAATCCGCCACCGCCCACTCGGGCCGGTTCTCCGAGAGGATCGCCACGCGGTCGCCGCGCCTGACGCCCAGTCGCCTCAGGGCCAGCGCGAAATGCCGGACGCGCCGCTCCAGCTCCGCGTGGCTGATGTCGTGCCACTGGCCGCCCGCCTTGTAGCGCAGCGCGGCGCTCTTATGCCCGTGCTCGGCGACGGCGTCGAAGAACAGCTTGGTGAGAGTTCCAGATGCGGACACGGCGGCCCCCCGAACGGTGGAAGCGCTACGGCCGCAGAATCTACGGCTAGTGGATCAGGATCGGTAAGGGATCGCTCGGCAGCGTGCCGCTTCTGGCCACCACTCGCCCGGTCCCGACGATATTCGCCACGACCGCGAACAGCGCCGAATCCACGCTCATGGTGTCGGGGTCCTGCGAGAACAACACGATCGGCGCGCCGGGGATGGAGTCGCCCGCCCGGTTGAGGACCCGAACGTGGAGCACCACGGTGTCGCCGACGTGCATCGAGTCGGGAGGCTGCACGAACTGCACGGCGACGGGCACGCTCACACCGCTGGTGAGACCCTGGCACGCCGTCAGTGGGAGAGCAACGCACGCCGCGAGGATCGCGGCGCGGCGAGACGTCAGGCGCCCTCCATCCCCGCCGCTGCCGGTGGCGCCGACCCTTCGATGCCCTGGAGCGCCAGCTCGGCGTGCTCGATCCACCGCTGGCCCTCGGGGCCGCGCGGCGGGTTCTCCAGGAACGCGCGCAGGTGCTTGGCGGCGCCGGCGTGCTCGCCACGGCGCAGCAGCAGGAACGCCAGGCCGTAGTGGGCCCCGGCCAGCAACTGGTCCAGCTCGAGCGCGCGCCGGTAGTGCCGCACGGCGTCCTCGAGCTTCCCGGTCCGGGACTCGGCGATCGCGAGGTACTGGAGGATCTTGGGATCGTTGGGGCGATCGCGCAGGGCGAGACGGTAGCTGACGATCGCGGCGTCGAGGTCCCCCTGCCGCTCGAGGGCGAGGGCCTCATTGAGGTAATCCAGGCGGTGCGGCTTCAGTGGGTTGTGACCGTCGTCAGCGCCACCGAATATACGCCGGAAGATACCCATGAACCCCGAAAGTAATGATGTCGCAAGCGGTTGACAATACTGAGTTTGAGAAAAGGCATGACACTCGTTACCTATCACCGGGTCTATGGCCACTCGACGAGCCGCTGCACCAAAAGGCGTTCTGGAGGTCGACTGGCCGTTCTTCGGCGAGCTGTGCCGCGGCCTCGCGCTCAAGGTGTGGAAGACGTGGCAACCCGACCTGGTGGTGGGAATCGCGAGGGCCGGTGTGATTCCGGGCGCCGTCATCGCCAGCATTCTGCGCACCGATTTCGCGTCCATCACCCTCAAGCGTTCGAAGGAAGGCGAGGCGCCCTCGCTGATCTCGCGCCCGACCCAGAGCCCCAAGGGCCGCAAGGTCCTGCTCGTGGACAGCACGTGCGAGAGCGGCGACACGATCCGGCTCGCGCTCTCGGCGCTGCGCGAAGAGGGCGCGAAGGCGGTGAAGACCGCCGTCGCGATCCGCACCGGCGGCTACGAGCCCGACTTCGTCGCGCTCCAAAACCCCAGCTTCATCATCCTGCCGTGGGACCGCGACGTCATCGAGGAGGGCGAGATCGTGATGCGGCCCGACTACGAGCAGGCGCTGCGCGCGGCCGGCCGGCCCAAAGCCTGATCCCACCCGGGAACGAGCCATGGCCCTGAACGGCAACGTCCGTGACCGCATCGCCGAGGCGCTCACGGGCGCTCGGGCGGACTACGCCGAGGTGCGGTTCGAGAGGACGCGCTCGACGCGCGTCGTGTTCCGCGGCCGCCGGCTCGAGCTCGCCGGCGAGAGCGTGGACGCGGGCGGCAACGTGCGCGTCCTGTTCGCGGGGCGGGGTTGGGGGGTGGCCTCCTTCACCACGCTCGAGGATCTGCCGCGCATGGTGCTGGAGGCCGAGGAGCTCTCGCGCGCCGTCGTCCTGGACGAGCCGATTCGGCTGGCCGAGTCGGCGCCGAACACCGCGGACGTCGTGATGCCGGTGGACGGCGACCCCGCCGACGTGCCGCTCGCCGAGAAGCGCCGCTACCTCGAGCACCTCAACGGCCTCATGCTCTCCGCGTCGGACAAAATCGCAGACACTTCCGCCTCGTACTACGACGAGCGCACCGAGTGGTGGTACGCCAACAGCGAGGGCGCCGCACTCCACGAGGTGCGGCCCGAGATCGGGCTGTCGGCTCAGGCGACCGCGCGCCAGGACGGGCGCATCGAGCGCTCGCTCGAATCGTTAGGCCTGCGCAAGGGCTGGAAGAGCGTCCAGGAGAAGGACGCGATGTTCAGTGCGGCCGCGCGGCGCGCCCTCGACCTGCTCGGCGCGGCGCCGGTCAAGGGTGGTGCGTACCCGGTCATCCTCGATCCGCGGCTCGCGGGCGTGTTCGTGCACGAGGCGTTCGGCCACCTGTCGGAGGCCGACTTCGTATACGAGAACCCGCAGGCGCGCGAGATGATGACCCTCGGCCGCCGTTTCGGCAGCGACATCGTGACGATCGGAGACGACGGGTCGGCGGCGGGCCTGCGCGGCACGCTTCCCTATGATGACGAGGGGACGAAGACGCAGAACACCCGTCTCGTCGAGAAGGGCATCCTCGTGGGCCGGCTGCATTCGCGCGAGACCGCGGGTGCGATGGGCGAGCGCCCGACCGGAAACGCGCGCGCGATCGGCTACCGTCACGCGCCGATCGTGCGGATGACGAACACGTACATCGCGGGCGGGCAGGGAACGCTGGAGGACCTGGTCAAGGGCGTGAAGCTCGGGGTCTACGCCGTGGATGCGATCGGCGGCCAGACCTACCTCGAGAACTTCTCGTTCAGCGCCGCGCACGGTTTCATGATCAGGGGCGGCGAGGTGTGCGAGCTGGTGAAGGACGTCGTGCTCGCGGGCAACCTGTTCCAATCGCTCCAGGCCATCGACGCCCTGGCGGGCGACTTCCAGTGGAACCAGATGGGCGGCGGCTGCGGCAAGGGCGGGCAGTTCCCGCTCCCCGTGACCGAAGGCGCGCCGCACGTGCGTTTCAAGGAGCTCCTCGTGGGCGGCGAGATGGCGCACTGAGGCCCGTGATCCGGGTCACGAGGACGCCCGCCGGTTAACGACGCGCGTCGCGGCGCGTCTGTGAGGGTGAGGACCCGAACCTGGGTCACTCGGGGAGGCTCGATGACTCGGACCATCTTCAGGGCGGCGTTGCTGGCGATCGGGCTCATGAGCGCGGCGCCACTGGCCGCGCAACAGCCTGCCGCAACCGCGCCCGTTCGCTCGCAGTGGGTGACGCCCGGATGGCGAGCGGCCCGCATGCGCGCGGGTCCGCGGCGCCGCTTCCATCGCCGGCCCCGTCGAGGCCGGTTCAACCGCGGCTTCGCCCGGCGCCGGATGGCCGGCTACTGGGCACGCCAGCGGTTCGCGCGCCGCTACTAGCTGCGGGTGGCTGACGAGGGCGCGGGGTTGCGGCACCAATGCCGCGCCCCCGCGCCTGTCTCGTTCAGGGTGCTGGCGCGCGCGAGCCTTCGCAGCGCAACTTTCGCCCATGAATCACCGCCGGGCTCTCGAGCATCTGAAGCGCGCCGATCCCGTGATGGCGCGGGTCATCCGCCGCGTCGGCCCGTGCCGCTTCGGCGTCCGGACCGAGGGCAGCCATTTCCATCACCTGGTGCGCGCCATCGTGTACCAGCAACTGTCGTGGAAGGCGGCGGCGACGATCCACCGCCGCTTCCTCGAGCTGATGAACAGCGACGCGCCGGAGCCGGCGGCGGTCGCCGCGATGCACCTGCGGCGGCTGCGCTCGGTCGGCCTGTCGCGCCAGAAGGCCGGCTACATCAGGGACCTCGCGGGGCACGTCCACACCGGCCGGCTGCCGCTGGACCGGATCCACGAGCTCCCCGACGACCAGGTCATCGAGGCGCTGACAGCGGTCAAAGGCATCGGCGTCTGGTCGGCGCAGATGTTCCTGATGTCCCGCCTCGGCCGGCCGGACGTGCTGCCGTCGCTGGACCTCGGGATCCGCAAGGGCGTGCAGCTGGCCTACGGGCTCAGGTCGCTGCCGACGCCGAAGCGGGTGCGGAAGATCGGCGCGCCGTGGTCGCCGTGGTCCACGATCGGGTCGTGGTACATGTGGCGCTGCCTCGACGGTCCGACGCTGGAGCAGCGCACTTCGTTGCCCAAGCGGGGGAAGTGACCCTCGTGCTCGACCAGGTCTTGGGTCTCGCCAGGCGCAAGGGCGCGCAGGCCGACGCGCTGCTGCGTGACACCACCGTCCTGTCGCTCTCCTTCGAGGCCGGACGCCTCAAGGGCAGCGCGCTCAGCCAGGAAGCCGGACTCAATCTCCGGGTGATCGCGAACGGCCGCATCGGTATCGCGGGAACCACCGATCTCACCGGGCCCGACGACGTCGTCCGGCGCGCGTTCGCGTCGGCGGCCGAAGGCGAGGCGCTCGAGCTCGCGCTCCCCACCGCATCACAGCTGCCCTCCGTCGAGACGTTCGACGGCCGCGCCGAGGGCCTCGATGTCGCCAGGCTCGCAGCCCTGGGCCGCGCCGTCGTCGAACGGCTGCAGCGGCCCGGGTGGCAGGTCACGGCCAGCGTCGAGCGTCACCTCGAGACCGCGCGATTCGCCAACACGTCGGGACAGGCGTTCGAGCAGCGCGCGAGCGCGGTGACGCTCGGCGCGGAGGTCACCCGCGTCTCGGGCGACGACGTCCTCATGGCGTACGACACGTTCGCGGCCAACGGGCCGCCCGAGGCCAGCGACCTGGAGCGCCTCGCGGGCCGGATCGTCCGGAAGATCGAGCTGAGCGAGAGGATCGTGGAGCCGCCGGAAGGCCGCCTCCCCGTGCTCTTCACGCCGGAGGGACTCGAGGCCGTGCTGATGCCGGTCCGGCAGGCGCTTTCCGGCAAGAGCGTGCTCCAGGGCATTTCGCCGCTCGGCGGGAAGATCGGCGAGACCATGTTCGACGCGCGATTCTCGCTCACCGACGACCCGCTGGCCGCGGGACGCATCGCCTCGCGCGCGGCCGACGATGAAGGCGTGCCGTCCGCGCGGCTGCCGCTGGTCGAGCGCGGTGTGGTGATGGCGTTCGTGTACGACCTCGAGACGGCCGCGCGCGCGAAGGCGCGCAGCACCGGGCACGGTTCGCGGTCCACGTTCGGCAAGCCGGGTATCCAGTTCTCGAACCTGGTCCTCCGGACCGGCGAGCATGACGAGTCTCAGCTGTTGGCGGACGTGGGGAACGGGCTGGTGGTGGACGAGCTGATCGGGGTCGGACAGGGCAACGTGTCGAGCGGCTCGTTCAGCCACCCGGTCGCGCTCGCCTGGCGGGTGGACAAGGGCGAGATCACGGGCCGGGTGAAGGACGCGGCGATTGCGGGGAACGCGTTCGAGCTGCTGCGGCGGATCATCGCGATCGGGCGCGAGGGCCGCTGGCTCAACGGAACCCGCTACGTGCCGCCGATCGTGATCGAGGGTGTCAACGTCGCGCGCCGCTAGGCGCGGTTTCTAGCCGGTCGCTCCCAGCACACTCAGATAATCCGCTCCCTGCGCCATGTGCTGGTACAGGGCCGTCAGTGTGTCCGGCGCGCCGACCAGCCAGCGGTCGCGCGCGTCGCCCCGCGAGCGGCACTCGACTTCCATCACGGCCAGCGGCGCGTCGGCGATCCGGCTGACGAAATCGGCGAGCAGGCCCGCCGTGAAGTAGCAGCCGGGAAACTGGAGCCCGGCTCCGGCCTGCGCCTCCGCCCAGTTGAGTGAATCCACCGCGAAGGCGGACTCTCCGACCGGCGTCACCTCGACCGTACCCCAGCCGAGCGACGAGAAGAACCGCGACAGGACCTCGGCGAGTCGAGGCGTCGCGAGCTCGCGCGGATCCTCGACGCCGGCCACCGACGGCAGCCAGCGCACGAAGGCGCCGAACGTGCTCTCGCCCGCGGCGTAACCGGCCTCCTGGAGCGGCTGCGCGCCGGCGCGGTCGCGGAGCGTCTGGATCGCCTTCGGCGAGACGGCCACCAGGCCCGAAGCGGACAGGGAGATCTCCATCGCGCGCGGAATCTAGGAGTTGTTGCCGAGCTTGTCCAACAGCGTGCGCTCGTCCCACACCGGAATGCCGAGCTGCTTCGCCTTGTCGAGCTTGCTCCCCGCCTCGTCTCCCGCGACGACGGCGGTGGTCTGTTTCGACACGCTGCCGGTGACGTTGCCGCCCGCGGCCTCGATGCGCTTCGTCGCCTCGCCGCGCGTCAGCGTCGGGAGCGTGCCGGTGAGCACGAACGTGCCGCCGGCGAGCGGGCCGTGCGCGGCTGCGCGCGTCGGCTCCGACATGGTGAGGCCGAGCGACGTGAGGTCGTCGATGAGCTTCGCGTTGCGCGCATCGGCGAAGAACTCATGCACGGCCTCGGCGATGGTGGGCCCGATGCCGCGGACGTCGCCGATCGTGGATTCGGCGGCCTCGCGCAGCTCCCGCGTCGTCCCGAAGCGGCGGGCCAGTAGCTCGGCGGCGCCGTCGCCGACGTGACGGATCCCGAGGGCGAACAGCAGCCGCGAGAGCGGCTGCGCCTTCGACGCGGCGATGGCCGCCACCAGCTGCTCCGCGGACTTCTCGGCGAAACCCTCGACGTCCAGCAGCTGCACGGGCTTCACACGGTACAAATCGGCGACGTTCGTGATGAGCTTCGCGTCCAGCAGCTTCTGCACCCGTTCGTAGCCGAGGCCGCGGATGTCCATCGCGCCGCGCGAGGCGAAGTGGACGATGCCTTCCAGGATCCGGCCAGGACACGAGACGTTGGGGCAGTACGTCATGACTTCGTCGGCCGGCCTGACGGCTCTCGTGCCGCACGCGGGGCAGCGCTCGGGCATCTCGAACTTCTTCCGGCCCCGCGGCTTGTCGCGCACCGGTCCCAGCACCTGCGGGATCACCTCGCCCGCGCGCGTGACCTCGACGAAGTCGCCTTCGCGGATGTCCTTGGCGGCGATGAGGTCGGCGTTGTGGAGCGTCGCCTGGGACACGGTGACGCCGCCGATCTCGACCGGATCGAGCACCGCGTACGGGTTGAGCGCGCCCGTGCGGCCGACGTTCACCCTGATCTCGATGAGCTTCGTGACGGCGACCTCGGGCGCGAACTTGCGCGCGATCGCCCAGCGCGGCTCGCGGTCGCCGATCGTCCCGAGCTCCTCGTGCAGCCGCATCGGGTCCACCTTGACGACCACGCCGTCGGCGCCGAACGGCAGCTCGCCCAGGAGCTTCTCGAGCTTCGCGATCTCGCGCTGCGCATCGCCCAGGCTCTGGGCGCGGCGGCGGTGCGGCTCGACCGGAAAGCCCCAGGAGGCGAGGGTCTCGAGCAGCTCCTCCTGGCTCTTGAGGCCGAGGCCGCCGCGCGGGGTCTCGACCGCGAACGCCCAGAGCCTGAGGCCGCGCTCCCGGGTGACGCGCGAGTCGAGCTGCCGGAGGGCGCCGGCAGCGGCGTTGCGCGGATTGGCGAACCGCGGTTCGCCGGCCTTCTCGCGCCGCGCGTTGAGCTTCTCGAACGCCTGCTTCGAGAGGTACACCTCGCCGCGCACTTCAAGCAGCGCGGGCCAGCCCGAGCCCTGCAGCGCGAGCGGCACGTCGGGCACCGTGCGCAGGTTGGCCGTCACGACCTCGCCGATGACGCCGTTGCCGCGCGTCGCGCCGGTCTTCAGCACGCCGTTCTCGTAGGTCAGCGACACGGCTGTGCCGTCGATCTTCACCTCGAGCGTGTAGCCGCCGGCCACGACCTCGGGCGTGAGCCGCGCGTTGCGCTCCTCCCACGCCCTGAGCTCTTCCTCGCTGAACGCGTTGGCGAGCGACAGCATCGGCATGAGATGGGTGTGCTTGGTGAGGGCGGCAGCGGGCTCGGCGCCGACGCGCTGGGTCGGCGAGTCCGTGGTGCGCAGCGCCGGATGCTGCGCCTCGAGCGACTGGAGCTCTCGGAACAGACGGTCGTACTCGGCGTCGGATATTTCCGGCGCGTCGAGCACGTAGTAGGCGTGAATGGCGCGGTTGAGGAGGCGGCGCAGCTCGGCGGCGCGCCGCTCGGCAGCCGTCATCGGCCCTTGGCTTCCTCGCCGAGGACGGTCATGGCGACCCCGACCAGCCGCTCCAGCTCGGCGGCGGAGCTCTGGGACAGCAGCTCCTCGAGCGAGGCCTTGTCCTGCGTGGTGAATGCGGTGAGCAGCCGCTGGAGGAACGAGACGAGCGCGAGGCGCTGCTTGTCCGCGCGGCGCATGTCGTCGCCGACCTCGCGCGTGCGCTCCACGAGGGTCTCGTAGCGGTGAGCGTTGCGCAGCGTCTTCGCGGTGAGCTCGGCGACGATCTGGCAGAACCGGACGTCGGCGTCGCTGAAGGCCCCGCCGTTCTTGAACGTCCGCAGGAACATGCAGCCGATGGCGTTGCCCTGGTACTTGATCGGCACCACCGTGATCGAGCGCACCTTGCGCCGCTCGAGCGCGCCCTTGACGTGCTGGAGCGAGGGGTCCTTGGCGGCGTCGGCCATGAACACGGTGTCGCCCGTCTCCATCGCGCGCTGGATCTCGGGATAGCGCTTGAGGTCGATGACCAGGTTGCGGATCGTCGGGTCCTCGTAGGACGCGACCAGGCGTGCCGTCTTTCCGCCGCGGTCGGCCAGGATGATGCTGGCGCGGTCGAGCCCGAACGTCTCGCCGAGCTTGCGGGCGATCGTCTGGAGGATATCCACGAAGTGCAGCGTGCCCGAGATCTCGTGGAGGATCTCGATGACGGCGAGCAGGCGCTCGCGCTCCTTCTCGAGCTCTTCGACGCGAGCGGCGAGCGCTGCGGCGGCTTCGACTGGGGGCGTCGTCATCGGCCTCAAGCTTCGGGGGCGCGAAGGGCGGCGTCAAGCCGCTGTTTCGAGCCCTACAGGCCCAGCAGGTTCCTGGCGTTGCCGCCCAGGATCTTCGCTTCGTCGGCCGCGCTCAGGCGGAGCGCGCGGATGCTCTCGAGCATTGCCTTCATGCTGCCGATCTGGTGCGGATAGTCGCTGCCCGCGAGCAGGTGGTCGGCGCCGGCGAACTCGATCGCGAGCCGCAGCGCGCGGCCGTCGAAATTCACCGTGTCGTAATGGAAGCGCTTCAGGTACTCGCTCGGCGGCCACTTGATGTTGGCGCGGCACTCCGCGAAGGCGTGGTAGCCGCGGTCCAGCCGCTCGGCGATGTAGGGAATGGCCCCGCCCAGGTGGCCCAGGACCCAGCGAATGCGCGGGAACTGCTCGGCGACCCCGCTCAGCACCAGCTTCGCGGCCGCGAGCGTCGTGTCGAACGGGAAACCGACGAGCGGCATCAGCCAGTACTCGGTCATCGCCTCGACGCCGACGGGGTTCGTCGGATGGATGTAGAGCACCGCGCCGAGCGCGTTCGCGGCCTCGTAGAGCGGGCGGTAGCGCGCGTCGGCGAGCGCCACGCCGTTCACGTTCGAGAACAGCATCGCGCCCTTGAGCCCCAGCTGCTCGACGGCGCGGCGAAGCTCCGTCACCGAGGCGGCCGGGTCGTTGAGCGGCAGCGTCGCCAGGGCGGTGAAGTGCGCGCCGCGCTCCTTGATCACGGCGGCGAACGCGTCGTTCACCAGCCGCGACAGGGCTGCGGCGCGGTCCGGCGTCTCGACGTGCGTGCCGGGCGTGGTGAGCGTGACGACCTGCACGTCCACGCCGGCCGCCTTGATCGCCTTCTCGCGGAAGCCGATGTCGCGGTGGCCCGGCACGGCGACGTTGTAGTCGCCGGGGTAATGGAGGACCGGGTTGCCGTCCTGGTCCGTGGTCACCTTGACGGCGCTCGGTCCGCTCTTCAGGGCCTCGAGGTACGCCGGTGGATAGTAGTGATTGTGAAAATCAACGACCTTCACGTGCTCCTCCGGGTTCGTCGCTTCATGGCCTGCCATCCGAGGTACACCGGGATCCCCGCGAGGACGAGCGCGAGGCTCGGCGCGCTGTCCTTGTACGGTGAAACGATGCGGAACGCGGCGATCGCAGCCGCGGCCAGCGCGAAGACGAGTGGCAGCGCCGGCACACCGGGCGCGCGATAGGTCGGGGCGTACCCTGCGCGGCGCCGCAGCCTCACCAGCGCGACTGCCATCAGCGCGAAGAAGATCCACTCGGTGTACACGACGCGCGAGAACAGGCTGTCGTAGCTCCCGGTGGCGACCAGCGCGCACGTCCACACGGCCTGGAGCACGATCGCGCGGTGTGGCGTGCGGAAGACGGGGTGCACCGCGCCCAGCCATGGGAACAGCAGGCCGTCCTGCGCCATCGCGTAGTAGACGCGCGGCCCGGCGAGGATGATGCCGTTGAGCGCGCCGAGCGTCGAGACCACGACCACGGCGGCGACGATCCTGGCGCCGCTCGAGCCGAGCACGGCGGTTGCGGCGTCCGCCGCGACGCTGCGCGAGGCACTCACCGCGGCGATGGGGAGCACGTGCAGGTACGCCGCGTTCAGCGCGACGTAACACGCGGTCACGAGCAGCGTGCCGAGCGCGAGCGCGCGCGGGATCGTGCGCGTCGGGTCCACGGTCTCCTGTGCCGCATAGGTCACCATGTGCCAGCCGCCGAACGCGAACACTCCGGCTCCCACGGCGAGCGCGAAGCCGCGAGTGCTGATGGCGCCGGCGATCGCCGGCTCCGGGACGGCGACGTGGCCGCCGCCGAACAGCAGCGCAACGATCCCGATGACCGCGGCCACCTTGAGCGCCGTGAGCCACGTCTGCACGCGGCCGCCTTCTCGCACGCCGAGCACGTTCACCAGCGAGAGTGCAAGAATGCCGGCGATCGCGACCGCCTTGAGCCCGGTCGGCGACAGCGCGACGAACGCGCCGACATAGCGGGCGAACACGACGCTGATCGCGGCGAGAATGCCGGAGTGCATGCTCCAGAACATCGCCCAGCCCCACAGGAATCCGAGTGAAGGACCCCAGCCCTCGGCGAGAAACACGTACACGCCGCCGCTCCTCGGGAACGCCGATACCAGCTCGGCGGCGACCAGCGCGCCGAACATCGTGAGCAGTCCCGCGACCAGCCACGCGAGGAGCACACCGCCTTTCGAGGGCACGTTCGCGGTGATGACCGACGGCTGCACGAAGATGGACGCGCCGATGATCGTCCCGACGACCATCGCAGTGGCGGGCACGAGGCCGATCGAGCGCTTGAGCGGTGCGGCTTCCGTCATGAGCGATCCAACACCCGACCGGTTGCCGCTCTCTGTGAGCCGGGATACGTTCCGGGCTTCACGAGGAGCGGACGATGAACGAATCGGAGCATGGGAGCGCGAAGACGTTCACGGCGGGGCTGCTGATCGGCGCGCTGGTCGGCGCCGGGGTGGCGCTGCTGTTCGCCCCGCAGAGCGGCGAGGAGACGCGGCGGCTGATCCGCCGCAAGGCGAAGCACCTCACCGACGACGCGAAGGACCGCTACGAGGACGTGCGGCACCGCGTGCGCGCCGCGAGGCGGCACGCGGAGGAAGCGCTCAGCGACTGAGCCGCTGCAGCAGCTCCGCCGCCTGCCGCTTGTAGGCCTCGTCCATCGGATCGCAGCCGAGCGGGAGCTGGGCGACGAGCTGCAGCTGCTCGATGGCGGAGGCTTTCTTGTCCTGGTCGCTGAGCGCCTCGGCCAAGTCCAGGTGATGGTAGATGTTCTGTCCGTTCAGTTCGATCGCCTGGTGGAAGAAGGTCTCGGAGTTCTCCCACGATGCCTGATTGAAGATCGAGGCGCCGAGGAACGTCTTCGCGAAGAACTTGGTGATGCCGGGCAGCCGCTGAATCTCGGCGTTCCAGCGGCCGAGCACGTGCAGGGCGCCGTCGTGGCGCGGGTTCAGCTCGGTGGCGCGCAACGCCTCCTCGCGAACCACCCCCGCGAAGCGCACGCGGTCCCGCGGACCCATGGTGAGCGCGGCCCGGCCCGTGGCGACCGCGACCATGTAGTGGCCGTCGGCGCCGTTGCTGTTCACCCGCACGGCGCGCTGGGCGAGGGCGATCGCCTCGGCGTACAGCGAGTCGCGCCGGGCGCTCTGGCTGTTGGGCAGCTGCTTGCCCATGTCGGTCAGCGCCTGCGAGGCCTTCCAGTTGGCGTCGTAGCTCAGGGAGTCGAGCGCGAGGGCCGCGCGGTAGTGCACGAGCGCTTCCTCGGCGTTCCGACGGCAGCGCGCGGCGTCGCCCTCCTGGAGGTGCGCGGCGACGTCCTGGGCGAAGGCGGGCGCGGCGCCCGCGAGCACGACCACAGCCGCGACTTTCAGAGCGGACACGCGCACGAGCTCTCCACGGTGATAGGAACGCCCTAATGTTCGTCCCCGGCCTGATCGAGCGCAAGCGCGACGGCGGCAGCCTCACGGCGGCCGAATGGCGAGAGCTGCTCGCGGAATACGCGGCCGGCCGAGTGCCCGATTACCAGATCTCGGCGCTGCTGATGGCGTGCTTCCTCCGCGGGCTCGCGCGCCAGGAGACCGCCGGCCTGCTCGACGGCATGATGGCCTCGGGCGGGCGGCTCGACCTCTCGCGCCTCGGCAAGCCGGTCGTGGACAAGCACTCCACCGGCGGCGTCGGCGACAAAGTCTCGCTCGTGCTCGCCCCGCTGGTCGCCGCGTGCGACGTCGTGGTCCCGATGATGTCGGGGCGCGGCCTCGGCCACACCGGCGGCACGCTCGACAAGCTGGAGTCCATCCCGGGCTTCCGGACCGGGTTGTCGCTCGAGGAAACGCAGGATCAGCTCGCGAAGATCGGCTGCGCCATGATCGGCCAGACGCCCGAGATCGCACCAGTGGACAAGAAGCTGTACGCGTTGCGCGACGTCACCGCGACGGTCGAGTGCATACCGTTGATTTCCGCGAGCATCATGTCGAAGAAGCTGTCCGAAGGCCTCACCGGGCTGGTGCTCGACGTGAAGCTCGGCAGCGGCGCGTTCATCACCGATCCCGCCAGGTCGCGCGAGCTGGCCGAGACGATGATCCGGCTCGGCGAGGACCGGGGTTGCCCCACGGTGGCGCTGCTCACGGCGATGGATCGGCCGCTGGGCCGCGCGTGCGGCAACGCGCTCGAAGCCGAGGAGGCGATCAATGCGCTGAAGGGCGAGGGACCGGAGGACCTGCACGACATCACGATCGCCGAAGGCGTCGAGATGCTGCTGCTCGCGCGCAGGATCACGCCGTCGGCGAAGGCGCGGGCGGCCCTGGCCGCCGAGCTCGAGACCGCGATCACGAGCGGCCGTGCCGCCGAGCGGCTGCAACAGATCATCGAGGCGCAGGGCGGGAACCCCGCCGCCGTGGACGACCCCGCGATCCTGCCGCAGGCGCCGGTGGTCGAGGTCTTCGCCGCTTCGCGCGCGGGGATCGTGCAGCAGGTCGAGCCGCGAGTGATCGGCAAGGCGGTGGTGCAGATGGGCGGCGGGCGCCAGAAGGTCGACGACGTAGTGGATCCGACCGTGGGCATGGTGATCAGCGCGCGGCCCGGCACCAGGGTGGAGAAGGGCGAGCCGCTTGCCTCTATCTACGCCAGGGACGACGCCGGAGTCGCGCTGGCCAGGAAGGCGCTCCAGGTGTCCGTCGTGATCGCCGACAAGGAGCCCGTGGTTTCACCGCTCGTCGCCGCGCGGGTCAGCGCAAAGGGGTACGAGGCGCTCGGCTAGACGTAAGGCGGCTTCGGCGTCCCCGGGCCCCAGTCGTCCCCCACGACGTCGTCCAGCGGCCGGCCGCGCACGTCCGGCCGAAGGTCCTTCACCTCACGCTCGGCCTGCTCCAACTCCTCGTGGTCTATCCCGTCGTCCTTCACACTACCTGGCGTCTGCTGGGTCCGCGCACTACCGGACGTCTGGTTTTCCCGCTGCCTGATCCACACGACAACGGCACCCCACGCCACCAGCACGCCGAGCCACCAGTATCTGCTCACCGCTGACCGAACTCCTTCGCCGGCAGCGACTGGAGGTACAGCCAGACCGCGTGGATTTCCTCGTCGGTCATGTGCCCCGCCTGGATCCACGGCATGAAGTCGTTGTTGATCGGCGCGTTGTCGCCGTAACGCTTGCCCGTGCGCAGCACCTTCACGAAGTCGGCTTCCGTCCAGCCGCCGATGCCGCCGGGCGTCAGGTTCGCCGCGGGCGGCGACTTCGGGTCCACTCCCACGATCTTGCCGCCGCTGAACGCCGGATTGTGGCAGAAGCTGCACCCGCCGATCTGCGCGAGATACCGACCGTATTCGGGCGTCGGACCGGGCGCCGGGGGCTGGGCGGGCGTCAGGTTGCCGGCCGCGATGCGCTCGGCCGGGAAGAACGGCACGCCGAACGCGACGAGCATGCGGAACACCGGGCCGAACTTCGGCGCGGGCCACTCGTGCTCGACCGGTCGCGCGCTCCTGACCCACGCAATGATGGCCCCCAGGTCGGCATCGCCCAGGAACTGGTACGCGTCGGAGGGCATGATGACCGCGGCGTGGCCGTCGGGCTTGATGCCGCGCCTGAGCAGGCGCACGAAGTCCTGGTCGCCGTACGTCGTGCCGCGGCCACCCTTGCCCCGCGTCAGGTTCGGCGCGGGGATCTGTCCGAACGCCGGATCGTTGATGAACATCGTGCCACTGAGGTCATCGCCGTGGCAGTGGACGCACTTGGTCACCGCCTCGGCCAGGTGGCCCCCGCGCGCGATCGCCGCCGAGTCGTGGGGAATCGTCACCGGCCGGATGTCGGTGGGCGGCCACGTGCGGTTGATGCGCCGGGCGCTGATCGCGAACACCGCCCCCACGCAGATCACCACCAGCGCGACCACCACGACCGCCACGATGCCGAGCCACTTGAGCAGCTTGTTCACCCGCGTTTCTCCTCGATCAGAGTGATCTTGCCAGCAGGTTTCCCACCACGTAGCCCACGGCGGCGACGCCGAGGCCGACCAGGAACATGTCGAGTCCGGACCGGAACGCGCCGCGGCCCGTGAACACGCTGCGCGCGGCGCCGACCGCGAAGTGCGACAGCATCGCCACGCCGAACGACAGCGCGATCGCCGGCGTGCCGCTCATGAAGACGAACGGCGCGACCGGAATCAGCGCGCCGACCGCCGTGGCCGTGCCCGTGACCACGCCCTCGCGCAGCGGCGTCCCGCGCTGCTCGCCGATGCCGAGCTCCTCGCGCACGCTCTCCTCGAGCGCGCGCGCCGGATCCAGGATCGCCTGGTCGGCGCGGCGGCGCGCCTCGCCCTTCGGCATGCCCTTGGCCTCGTAGATCAGCGCCAGCTCGTCCGCCTCGACTTCCGGCATGAGGCGGATCTCCTCCTGCTCCATCGCGATCTCGTGCGCGTAGACCTCCTGCTCGCTCTTCGCGGCGAGGAAACCGGACGCGCCCATCGAGAGCGCGTCGGCGAACATGCCCGCCACGCCCGAGACCAGCACCACGTGCGGACTGACCGACGCCCCGATCACGCCGGCGACCAGGCCGAAGTTCGCCGTCAGGCCGTCGTTGAAACCGTAGACGACGTTGCGCAGGAAGCCGCCGGACTCGGCCTGGTGCCACGGCTCGCCGGTCGTGCCGGCGATGCGGCCCAGCGTCTCGGCGTGGTGCGCCGACTCGCGGGCGAGGATGAGCGCGGCGTCCTTCGCCGCGCCCGGCGAGCTGTCGCGGTGCAGCGCGAGGTAACCCTGCACCTCGCGCCCTTCCTCGCGCAGCAGCATGCTGGTCAGAAGTCCGGGACCGAACCGGCGCGCGGTCCACGCGAGCATCCGCGCCCGCGTCGATGGCCGTGGCGCCGCGGTCGTCACGCCGCTGTCGGCGAGCACCTTCTGCCACACCGCGGTGTGACGGTCTTCGACCTCGGCCAGCTTGCGGTAGATGTCCTGGAGGTCGCGCCTCGGCTCGGCCCGCGCCAGCTCCCGGTACAGGTAGGCGGCGTCGGCCTCGTCGCGCCAATGCTCCAGCCAGGCGGCGGTCTCTTCGTGGGTCGGCATGGGATCGGAGAATCAACCGTGAAAGCGGATCAGCCCCGCTTCTGTGCCCGCATCCGGCCGATGCCGTTTCGCGTCTGAAGCGTCCCGTTGATGTTCACGGGGTTATCGAGACGGCCGGTGAACGTGTACTCCTCGCTGTTGAAGTAAGCAGTGATCCGGACGTTGCGGAAATGGTCGCGAACCGACATCTGGCTGATCGGTGAGGGCGCAGGCTCGCCCGGGATCGTCACCACCCCCGTGAAGCGCCCATTGGCGTAGTTGATCCGCCAGGTTCCGTCGATGGTGTTATCGCGCAGCTGCGCAGTGAATACCCAGTCACCGACGTACAACGTGTTGCTGTCCACCGCGGGAGCGGCCGCCGCGGCGGGGGGCGCAGCGGCTGGAGCCGGTGCGGGCTGCGGCTCCTGCGCCACGGCGAGGCCGGCAGGGCAGAGCGAGAGCAGGGCCAGGGCGACGGTGAGAACCAGCGGGCGAGAGCGGCTCATGTTGCTCCTCCACGTTGAGAGAGGGTGTCGCCCAGAGGGCGCGGGTAACGTAACTCCGATGGGCCGAGGCGAGCCACGCTGAAACCCCCGCTTGACTCCCCGTACTACAGATGTAGAATGGACGCATCCTCCAGAACGGCGGATCCATGCCGATCGAATTGACTGAGCTCCAGCTGGCCATCATTCGCGTCCTGTGGCTGCGCGGCGAGGCGGCAGTCTCCCTGGTTCACGAAGAGGCGATGCCAGAGCGCGGCCTGGCTCTGACGACGATCGCCACGGTGCTGACGCGCCTCGAGAAAGCCGGGCTCGTCGCCCGGCGTCAAGTCGGACGACACTACTGCTACCGTGCTCTCGTATCTGAGGAAGAGGTCCGCCGCTCGATGGTGAGCGGCCTGGCCGATCGCCTGTTCCACGGCGACGTCACAGCGCTGGTGAGCCACCTGCTGGCTGAGGGCGACATCGCCTCCGGCGACCTCGAACGCGTTCGCCGTCTCATAGACCAGAAGCAGCGGCACAAGGAGGGATGACCATGACCATCATCCTCGCGGCGGTTGCGTGGCTGCTGACTTATCTGCTGCACAGCACGCTCTTCCTCCTTGGCGCGGCGGCCCTTTCGGCCCTGGGGCTGGTACGCTCGGCGGCTGCGCGCGACACGCTCTGGAAGGTCGCCCTGCTGGGCGGCGTCCTGACCGCAACAACGCAAACAGTCCTGCGTTTGCAACCGCGGTTGGGCCATGTCGCTCTCGCCGTAGAGGGTGACGCGCCCATGGTGGACGTGGCGCAGGTGCGCACGATCCGGCCGGCGCCGGCCGAATCCACGCCGGCCGGGGCGGCGTTCGCCTCGGCCATCGCGCAGCGCGATATTGGCGAGATTCCGCCGCTTCCAAAGGCCCGCTACGTCCGCCGCGTGCTGAGCGGCGTGCACATCGGCTGGCCCGCGATGCTGCTCAACCTCTGGCTGGTGGGAGCGGTCGCGTTCGGTGCACGACTCCTGTGGAACCGGGTGGACCTGGCGCGGCGGCTCAGGAGCAGGAGGGCCCTGACGGAAGGTCCGCTGTTCGAGGATCTGCAGGATCTGTGCGGGAGGGCAGGCGTGCCGGTCCCGCGCCTCACGGTATCGGACCGGCTGAATGGGCCGATCGCGTTCGGCCGCGAGATCTGCGTCCCCGATCGTGTGCCCGCCCAGCTGACGGCGGCCGAGCAGCGCGCCGTCCTGGCTCATGAACTGGGCCACATCGTGCGCCGCGACCCGGCCTGGCTGACCGTCGCGGCCTGCCTCGAGAGCCTGTGCTGCGTCCAGCCGCTGAACCGGCTGGCCCGGCGCCGGATGCGCGAGGCATCCGAGTACCTGTGCGACGATTGGGCGGCCGAGCGCGCGGGCGGCCTGGTATTGGCCAGTTGCCTGGCGCAGGTCGCTGGGTGGATGCAGGGCGAGCCGGCCGCCGAAACCGTCGCCTCGATGGCGGGGCGCTGCTCGGAGCTGGTCAGCCGGGTCGAGCGCCTGCTGGAAGGGGCTGCGCCAGCGCAGCCTGCGCGGTTGCTGATTCGCGTTTCTGCGGGACTGCTCGCGCTGGTAACGGTCGCGTGGTCCGTGCCGGGTGTGGCGGCCGAGGACATCAGCGACGCGCGCGATGCGGGGCCGCGGGCGGAGGTGAGCGATGCGGCATTCGTGACGCCCGTCGCCCAAGGCTCGGCGTGGGGAGAGGTGCGGGACGAAGGCCGGATGATCGTGTTCCTGCCTGGGTTTTCGGCTCGCCTGACCGGCCAGGGCCGCATCGGGTTCCGGCAGTACGGACGCGCGATCGTGCTGGCCGACGGCTACACCCTGAGAGTCGGCGGCGAGGCGGTTACGGGGTCGCTGGATCTGTGCGAGAGCGAAGGATCCGTCAGGATCGAGGGGCCCGGCGGCGGTTGGGATGTCGTGCCGATTCGCTTGGCCGGGGCCCCGCGGTACGTCGATTTGGGCAGGACAGCTGCCATTGCGGGGAGGGCCACCGAGGAGGCCGTTCGCGCCGCCGCCGGAGACCTGACGGCCGAGCACATCGAGGCCCTCGTGGAGGCGCGGACCGAGGCGGACGCGGCGACCGACGCCGCGCTGGACGGCGAGGTGGACGCCGCCATCGACACGCTGGTCCAGTTGTGGGTGCGCGATCCGAACGCGGTCCGCCGCGCCGCCAAGCGCATCGCCCGCACGTACGACCGTGACCTCAGGCCGCAGTTCGAGAGCCTGGGCGTCCAGCTCGGCCGGGAGTTGGCACCACAGCTCCAGCGCCTGACGAACCGTGCGGGCCGCGACCTCACGCCGGAGTTCGAGCGCATGGGTGCCGCCCTCGGCGCATCCATCGTGCAATCGCTGGGTGATCTATCGGATGATGGACCGAGCTCCCCCAAGCGGCAGAAGCTGCCCTCAAAGAACTAAGCCATTTGTACACAATGAGTTATATAGCTTAACTGATTCGATGATGGCTACATGATGTCGTGATGATGTAGGGAAGTCTCGTGTGGCGCGATCAGCGGCCCCGAACGCGGCGCCACAACGCTCGCGCGACTTGCGGAACTGCGCCGCGCCTGGTCGGCCGCTGTGCCGCCTTGATCTCGGCAGTGGGCTGCACGCGGTCGAAGCCCTGCGCGCGGTCTTCCTGGTTGCGCAGCCACGCAGCGCCGCCGAACCAAAGCACCGCGTGAAACAGGCACCACCGCGTCGCCCCGCCCACGTTCAGCGCTCCCATCGCCTCGTCGAAAATGCGGTCGGCGTCCTGGTGGGCGATCGGCTTTCCGTCGATCATCTGGGTCCAGTACAGCCAGTCGTGAATGACGGCCGCGTTGCCGTAGGTGCCCCAGGGCGGGAACACCCACCACAGGGGTCTGGGCACGCTGGCGAAGTCGGTCTGGAAGCCGAGCGCGACGTCGATCAGGTTGCCCGAGCCGTACGGTTCCCGCTCGTAGCCGAAGTCCCGCATGACGACCCAGGTCCGGCCGTCGGCGAGGGGACTGACCAGGAGGGCGTCGGTGAACCGGCTCAGGCGCCCTCGCCCAGGCGGAACAGCACGGCCCAGCGGGTCAGCCCGGCCTCGCTGTCTATGCCCAGCGCCTTCCTGATGTTGGTGCGGTGGAAGCCCACGGTGCGCGCGCTCAGGCCGAGGGCCTCGGCGATCTCCGCCGTGGTCTTGCCGTCGCCGATCATGCGCAGGATCTCGTGCTGTCGAGGCGTGAGCTGGGCCAGCCCCAGGTGCGCCGCGCCAAGGCTCATCCGGTTGGTGATCGGCGGCACGCGCGGCGAGAGGTAACGCCTGCCGCCGAGCACCTCGCCGATCGCCGTCTCCAGCTCCTCGAGGCCCGAGTCCTTCGGCATGAACCCGTGCGCGCCGGCCTGGAGCGCCGCGTCGGCGAGGGAGCGGTCGAGGTGCATCGTGACGACGAGCACCTTGAGTGCGGGTTTGAGCGTGCGGATGTCGGGCAGCAGCTCGAGACCGTTGCGGCCCGGCATGCCCAGGTCGAGGAGCAGGCAGTCGGCGTCGGTCTTCCGCAGGAGCGCAAGCAGGGCCTCACCGTCGTGTGCCACGCCGACCACGGTGAACGACTTCGCGAGCATGGCG
>JBIOIA010000024.1:0-20289 GCA_044449445.1 Gemmatimonadales bacterium | reverse complement strand
TTCCAGCAGGTGCGCGATTGCGAGATCCTCGGCATCTGGAGCCCGAACCCAGCCAACGCGGCCGGCACGGCGCGACTCGCAAGGTCGCTGGACGTCGGCGCCGCGAAGCCGTTCAAGTCCATCGCCGCGATGGTGGCCGATCCCCGGATCGACGCGATCTGGCTGTGCGGTCCCAACCAGGCGCGCATCGCCAACGTCGAAGAGATCGTGGACACGATCGAGCGCGGCCGCGGCGACCTGGTCGGCCTGGCGTGCGAGAAGCCGCTGGCCCGGAACGTCACCGAGGCGCGCCAGGTCGCGGCGCTGGCCCGCAAGGCGCGGCTCAGGACCGGCTACCTCGAGAACCAGTTGTTCGCCCCCAGCATCGAGGCCGGACGCGCGCTGCTGTGGGCGCGCGGCGCCAGGCTCACCGGCCGGCCGTACCTCGCGCGCGCGGCCGAGGAGCACAGTGGCCCGCATCGCCCGTGGTTCTGGCAGGGCAGGCTCCAGGGCGGCGGCGTCCTGAACGACATGATGTGCCACTCGGCATTAGTCGTTAGGCATCTCCTTACCGAACCGGGTGAACCGTTAGGCACCGTGAAGCCGAAGCGGATCACCGCGCATATCGCGTCGCTCAAGTGGACGCGGCCGGTCTACGCGAAACGCCTCAAGCGGGCGCAGCCGGGCACCGACTACCGGCGCCGCCCTTCGGAAGACTTCGCCAGCGTCACGATCGAGTTCGAGACGCCCGAGGGCCTGACGGTGATGGGCGAGGCCACCACGAGCTGGAGCTTCGTGGGAGCCGGCCTGCGCCTCTCCGCCGAGCTGCTGGGGCCCGAATACTCGATGGCGTGGAACAGCCTGGACGCGGGACTCAAGTTGTTCTTCTCTCGCGAGGTCAAGGGCAGGGCCGGCGAGGACCTGGTCGAAAAGCAGAACGCCGAGACGGGGCAGATGCCCGTGGTTGCTGAAGAATTCGCTGCCTACGGCTATGTCAACGAGAACCGGCACTTCGTGCGGGTGTTCCAGGGCAAGGAGAAGCCCCGGCTCACCTTCAGCGACGGGGTGGAGGTCGTGCGTATCCTGATGACAGCCTACATGAGCGCCGAGCAGGGCCGGACCCTGAGCTTCCCGCCGCGCGGGCTGGATGAATTCGTGCCGAAGGTGGCGAAGGGGACATGGAGACCGTGAAGCGGCTTGCGGTGTGCGCGCTGTGCCTGGGAGTTCTCGGCCGCTCGGCGTTTGCCCAGGAACGCGAAGGCCCTCGGCCGCCCGGTGCACAGTGGAACGTCCATTCTCTGAGCCGTCCGAAGCCGCCGGTGGTGGATCCGGGTCCCGATCCCGCGCCGGTGCCGCCCCCGTCGGACGCGGTGGTGCTGTTCGACGGCCACGATCTGTCGCAGTGGATGTCGCAGAACGACAGCTCGGCGGCCCGGTGGAACGTGCTGGGCGGGTACATGGAGGTCGCGCCGGGCACGGGCGGGATCATGACTCGGCGCGGCTTCGGCGACGTACAGCTCCATATTGAATGGTCGGCGCCGGTGCCGCCGCGCGGTGAGGGCCAGGAGCGCGGGAACAGCGGTGTCTTCCTGATGACGCACTACGAGGTGCAGGTGCTCGATTCGTACCACAACGAGACCTACGCCGACGGCCAGGCCGCGGCGATCTACGGACAGAGCCCGCCGCTCGCCAACGCGATGCGGCCGCCGGGCCAGTGGAACGTGTACGACATCGTGTTTCATCGTCCGCGGTTCGGTTCCGACGGTAGCGTGACGCAGCCGGCGCGCATCACGGTCCTCCACAACGGCGTGCTGGTGCAGGACAACACGACGATCACTGGCTGGACGGTGCACATGCAGATCGCGCGCTACCAGCCGCACGGTGACCGTCTGCCGCTCGCGCTCCAGGATCACGGCAACCGCGTGCGCTATCGCAACGTCTGGGTGCGGGAACTTCCCGAGTGACGACGACCGCCGCGCCGGGCACCGCTCGCGCAGCGGGCAGCGACCCACTGGTGCGTGCCGCGCAGGCGCTGCGCGCGGAGGTCGGCAAGCGCATCGTCGGCCAGTCCGAGGTCATGGAAGAGGTGCTGATCGCGATGCTGGCCGGCGGGCACGCGCTCCTGATCGGCGTGCCGGGGCTGGCGAAGACGTTGCTCATCCGCTCGGTTGCCGAGGCGATGCACCTCGAGTTCCGGCGCATCCAGTTCACGCCCGACCTCGTGCCTAGCGACATCACGGGCACCGAGCTGCTCGAGGAGGACGCCGCGACCGGGCATCGCGCGTTCCGCTTCGTGAAGGGGCCGGTGTTCGCCAACATCGTGCTCGCCGACGAGATCAACCGCGCCCCGCCGCGCACCCAGGCCGCGCTGCTCGAGGCGATGCAGGAGCACAGCGTCACGGCCGCGGGCAACACGATGCGGCTGCCCGAGCCGTTCTTCGTGCTCGCCACGCAGAACCCGATCGAGCAGGAGGGCACGTATCCGCTGCCCGAGGCGCAGCTCGACCGGTTCCTGTTCGCGATCCGCATCGACTATCCGAAGCTCGACGAGGAGATCGCGATCCTGCGCGCGACCACCGGCTCGGACGCGGCGGACCTGCGCGCGGTGGTCACGGCCGAGCAGGCGCTCGCGCTTCAGGCGCTGGTGCGCGAAGTTCTCGTGTCGGACCCGGTGCTGCGCTATGTAGCGGACCTGGTGCGCGCGACGCGGCCCGCCGAGCCCGCGCTGCCGCCGCGCGTGCAGCGCTACGTGCGCTGGGGTGCGGGGCCGCGCGCGGGGCAGGCGCTGGTCCTGGGCGCCAAGGCGCACGCCCTGCTCGATGGGCGGCTCGCCGTGAGTCCCGCCGACGTCAGGCGTGTCGCGCTGCCGGTGCTGCGCCACCGCGTGCTGCCGAACTTCGCCGCCGAGGCGGAGGGCGTGAGCGCCGAGGACCTGGTGCACGACGTCCTGGCCCACGTTTCGCCTCCCCGGAGCGATATTCGGATCTGACATGAAGAGACTGACCAGCGGCGCATTGCTCGACTCGGTTCGCGGGGTCCACTGGCCCGCGCGGCGCCAGACCCTTGGCGCGGCGCACGGCGCCCACCGCTCGAAGCGCGTCGGCAGCTCGCCGGAGTTTCGCGAGTATCGTCCCTATCAGCAGGGCGACGATCCGGCGCGCATCGACTGGAAGCTGTTCGCGCGCACCGAGCGGGTGGCGATCCGGCTCGCGCACGACGACTCCAGCCTGCGCACGGCGGTCCTGGTGGATGCGAGCGCGAGCATGGCGTTCCCGGCCGCCACGCAGGGCAAGTGGGAGCTGGCGGCGGCGATCGCGCTGGGGCTGTGCGCGGTCGCGCACGGCGACAGCGATCCGGTCGGCCTCTGGGTCGCGCACCAGCGCGGCGTCACCGCGCTGCCGCCGCGCACGCGCCGCGGCACCGTGGCGCACTTGCTCCGGCTGCTGCTCGAGACGACGCCCGGCGGCGTCGCGCCGCTGGCGCCGGCCCTCGCGACGTTGCGGTTGTGCCGGCGGATCGCGATCGTCAGCGACTTCCTGGGTGACGCCGACGCCGTGCTGCGCGAATCGCGCGAGCTGATCGCGGAAGGGCGCGAGGTGACCGCCGTGCACGTGGTGGCGCGCGAGGAGCTCGAACCGGAGGCGACGGGGGGCATCGTGATCGATCCCGAGGACCCGCTCCGACGCGGCACGCTCGACGCCGCGGGGCTCGCCGCGTATCGAGACGCGTTCGGCCGGTGGCGCGAGCAGCTGGCCGCCGCGTGGCGCGGCGCGGGCGCCGCGTACCGCCTGGCGACCACCGACGAGCTTCCCGAGGACGTCGTGCGGCGCGTCGCCGCACCCGACGTCGTGGCGAGGGCCGGATGAGCTTCGTCAATCCGGGATTCCTCGTCGCCGCCTTCGCGCTCTCCGCGCTCATCGTCGGCCTGCACTTCATCGTCACGACCGACCCGAAGACGGCGCCGCTCCCGACCGCGCGGTTCGCGCCGGAGCGGCCGGTGCGCGAAACGAGCCGCGCACTGCGCTTCAACGACGTGCTGTTGCTCCTGGTCCGCGTGGCGCTGATTCTCGTCGTGGGGGCTGCGCTCGCGGGCCCGGTGCTCCCTCCGAGACACCGCGCTCTCGTGCGCATTCTCGTCGTGGACCGCTCGAGCTCCGTCGCCGACGCCTCGGAGGTGGCCGACAGCGCGCGCGGCATGCACGAGTGGGGCGACGCGCTGGTGCTGTTCGATTCGTCGGTGACCGTGATTCGCGAGGGCGCGTCGGATTCCATCGCGACGCTGCGCCGCTCCACGCGACGCGGCCGCCTCACGCCGGCGCTGGTCGCGGCGATTCGGCTCGCCTCGGAGATGCAGGAGAACGCCGACTCGCTCGAGCTGACCGTCATCTCGCCGGTCACGAACCGAGAGATGGACGCCGCCACGGACTCGGTGCGGGCGCTGTGGCCGGGCGCGATCCGGCTGGTCCCGGTCTCTGCGATGACCGATACCGTGCCGCAACAGTCTTCCTTGCTCCCCGACGCGGCCGATGATCCGCTGCGCTTCGCGCTGCCTCCTTCGCGCGGTCCCGCGTCCGTTCGCATCGTACGCGCGACTCCGAGCGCGGCCGATACGGCGTGGGCTCGTGCGAGCGGGCACGTGCTCGTCGAATGGCCGCGCGGAAGAACGCGCGCTGGTGACACGGTGGGCGCGGTGACCGCGGGTGACGTGGTCGTCGTTGCGCCGTTCGTGCGTTACGCCCGTCTGACCGGCGCCGCTCCCACGCTCCTGCGCTCCAACGCTCCTGCGCCTTATCGCGTCGTCGCGCGCTGGGTGGACGGCTCGCCCGCCGCGATCGAGAGCGATATCGGAGCGGGCTGCATCCGGACGGTGGCGGTGGAGGTACCGGCGACCGGCGACCTCGTGCTCCAGCCGAGATTCGCGAAACTGGTGGCGGCGCTGACCGGGCCGTGCGGCGGGGCGGAGCCGTCCGCCCGTGCCTCGCGCGCGCAACAGGCCGCGCTCGCCGGGGCGGGCCGGGGCAGGGCCGCCGGCGGCGCTTTCCCGGCGCCCGAAGCGCTGCGCGTGCCGCTGGCACCGTGGCTGCTCGCGGCCGCGCTCGCCCTCGCGGCCGGTGAGATGGTCATGAGGCGGCGGACGGCGGGCGCGACCGCGGCCTAGCGGTGCGCGCAATCGAGCGGGTGCGCCGCGCACGCGCGGCACTGCTCGCCGCCGCGCTCGGCGCGGCGTTTTCGTGGGCCCTCCTCGCGTTCGCCGCCGCGGTTCTGGTGACTGCGTTCGGCGACCTCGTGACGCCACTGCCGCTGGGATTCCGGCGCGCGGCGCTGGCGGCGGCGACGCTCGCCGCCGCGCTGGCCGGCGCCGCCGCACTGTGGCGCTCGCGCCACGCGATCAGTCTGCCGCGCGTTGCCCTGCTGCTCGAAGAACGCAATCCGGCCCTTCAGTTCGCCCTCGCCACCGCGCTCGAATTCCCCGCCGCGCCGCAATCGTCGGCGCTCGAGCAGGTCGTGGATCTGGTGGACCCCGCGGGGCCCCCGCGCGCGTTCATCGGTCGCGCCTTCGGGGTGCCCCTGGCCGCCCTCGCGGTTCTCGTGATGGCGCTCGCCGCGCTGCCGGGCGGCGCGCTCGATCGCGTCGTTCACGCGCATGCCGGCGATCTGCTCGCGAGGCCGGCAGGCCACGCGCGACTCGGCGGCCGACTCGCCACGATCGTCGTGCGCATCGAACCGCCCGCGTACACCGGTCTGCCGGCGCAGGCCCTCGACGATCCGTCGTCGGTGAGCGCGCTCGTGGCGAGCCGGGTGATCGTGCTGGGCCGCGGCGCGGCGCTCCCGATCGAAACGAGCCCCGGCGGACTGCTGGGCGAGCGCGCGCTGCCGCTTTCGGTGGCCGGCGACACGTGGAGCGTCGCGCTCACGATGCCGACGCAGCCGGCCGTCCTGCGGCTCACCGACCGCGGCGAAGCGCGGCTGATCGCGCTGGATCCACGGGCGGACGCCGCGCCCGTCGTCACCCTCGAGTCGCCGCGCACCGACACGACGTACGCGCAGCCGAGCGACCGGATCGCGCTCGCCGCGGCTGCGAGCGACGACATCGGCCTCGTGCGCGCGGAATTCGAGCTGATGCACACGGCGGGATCGGGCGAGCGATTCACGACCCGCCGCTGGACCGTCGGTGGCGTTGCGGCCGGCCTCTCGCACGCGGCGTCCATCCACGCCGAGCTGCTGCTCGACACGCTGCACCTTTCGCCCGGCGACGTGCTGCACGTGCGCGCCGTGGCCTGGGACGCGAACACGGTCTCGGGGCCCGACACCGGCGCGTCCGACACGCGCACGATCCGGATCGCTGATCCGCGCGAGCGCGACACCCTCAGCCTGGACCTCGCGGGTCCGGCGCGCCTCGACACCACGGCGCTCAGCGAGCGCATGCTGATCCTGCGTGCCGAGACGCTCGAGCTTGGACGCCCGCGCCTCGCGGCCGACACGTTCGCGGCGCGTTCGCTCGCGCTCGCGGGGCGGCAGGACGATGTGATGGGGCGCGTGCAGGCGGTGATCGACGATCTCATGGACGTCGAGAGCCCCGGCGTCGTGAGCACCAGCGAGATCTCGCTGCTGGTGCAGGCCGCGTCCGAGATGGGCGACGCGGAGCGCGAGCTGCGGCCTGCGCGCGTCGCTCAGGCGCTGCCGCACATGCGCCGTGCGCTGGGTTTCCTGATGAAGGCGCGCGATGCGACGCCCCGCTACTACATCCGCGGGCGCCTGCCGAAGGTGGTCGTGGACGTGGACCGCGTGCGCCTCAAGGGCACCGACCCCGTCGCCGCCGCGACGCGCACGAAGCGAGCGGCCGAGGCGGACGTACGGCGCGCGCTGCTGTCTCGGCTAGACAAAGCGATCGACCGGCTGGCGCGTGACGCGCCGCACGCCGCGGATTCGCTCCAGTTCATCCGCGTGGACGCGCTCGCGAACGCGCGCGACGCCGCCGAGCCGCTCGGCCGGGCGATCGATGCGCTGCGCGGCGGGCACGACGCGCTGCCCGCGCTGCTCCAGGCAAGGCGTCGCCTCGAGCGCGCGACCGACGCGGAGCCCGCGCTTCCGGCCTGGCAGGGCGGGCGATGAGACCGTTCACGTTCGCCACCGGCGCCTACGCCTCGGGTGACTGGGAGAGCGCCCCGCTTGTGCCCGCCAACGTGATCGACGCGCTCGCCAGGTACACGACGCTCGACCTCGCGCCGGCGGGCGTGAACGTGGCGCTCGAGTCCGCCGACCTGTTCGAGTTTCCGTTCGTCTACCTCACGGGCCACCTGCCCGTGTTCTTCACCGCCGCCGAGCGGCGCAACCTGGCGCGGTTCGTGGAGCGCGGCGGGTTCCTGTTTGTGGACGATCACAACCACGACATCGACGGCCGGTTCCACCAGACGATGACCGCCGAGCTGAACCGGCTGTTTCCGGGACGCCACCTCGCCCCGATCCCCAACGACCACGCGCTGTATCGTGCGTTCTTCACGTTCGCGGACGGGCCGCCGGCGACCAGCCACGAGCTCAACGGCTGGGGCGACAACCTGGTGCACAAGAACCTGCTCGGCCTGACGCGCGAGGGCCGGATCGACGTGCTGTACAGCAACAAGGACTACAGCTCGGAGTGGTCGTTCCACCCGGATACGAAGCGGTTCATGGCGGTGGACCCGACCAAGTTCGGGGTCAACATCGTGGTGTATGCTCTCACGCGCTGAGCGGCTGGTGTCCGCGCGCATCGCGCTCGAGCGTATCGCTCGCGGTGTTGCGCTCGCGCTGTTGGCATGGCTGCTCGTCCGCTCGCTGCGCTCTCCGGTTGGGCCCGTTGATACCTCGGGCGTCGCGTCGCTGACGCCGGCGCTCAAGCGCTGGAGCATGCGCGCGGCTCCCTCCGCCGTTCACGTGCGCGTGGACGGGGCGATCTCGCCCGCGCAACGCGACTGGCTCGCGGCGCTTGCGGCGAGCGGCACGCGGGTGACGTGGTCGGGTGCGGGCGCCCTTCCGGTCGCGGCGGTCGCTGAGCCCGTGGCGGATCCGGCGGGCGCAACCCGCATCGTGGTTGCCGCGCCGGCCGGCGCCGTCGTCTCGCTCGCCGACGAGTACGGCTCGCTCGACTCGGTGCGCGCCGCGTCCGGCGGCGCCGGATTCCTGGCGCGATCCGCGCCTGCGTCCGTCACGGTCCGCGCGGGCGTGCTGTCCGCGCGTGCCGCGATCGGTGATTCGCTGGTGCTGGGCCGGCTGCTGGTGCTCGGCAGGGCCGGGTGGGAGAGCAAGTTCGTCGTCGCGGCGCTGGAGGAGCGCGGCTGGAGCGTGGATGCGCGCCTCGCGCTCTCGCCCCGGGGCGACGTCGTGCAGGGCCGCACGCTGCCGATCGACACCGCGCACTACTCCGCCGTGATCGCGCTAGACAGCTCCGCGCTCGGATCGGCCGGCGCGCTCGCGCGGTACGTGCGATCGGGCGGCGGCTTGGTCCTCGCGGCTCCGGTCAGCGCGGCCCCGCCGCTCGCGCCGCTCGAGCTGGGCGCGTTGCGCGCGGAGCTGCCGGCCGTCGAGCCGTTCGACACCGCGGGCGATCCGAGGCGGACGCTGGCGCTCACGCCGATCGCGCTGCGCGAAGGTGCGGTTGCGCTCGAGCGCCGCTCCGGCAGCGTCGCGGTCGCGGTGCGGCGCGTGGAGCGGGGCCGCGTGATGGTGGTCGGGTACGCCGACACGTGGCGCTGGCGGATGGCCGGTGGGAGCGATGCGGCCGAGCAGCACCGCGACTGGTGGGCGGGTCTCGTGGCGAGCGTCGCGCACGTCGGGCGGATCACCATGCCTCGGAGCTCGCAGCTCGATGAATCGCCGCTGGCGAGTCTCGTCGAGTGTCTGGGGCCCGCAACGACGCCGGCGCTGGCCGATGCGACGAGCCGCGTCTCTTCCGCGTGGCTGTTCGCGGCCCTCGCGGCTCTACTCCTCGGCGAGTGGGCTTCGCGGCGGCTGCGCGGCGCGCGGTAAGCAGTCGTTCGGGGACGCCCGCTCAGCGCGAAGTGCTCCTGACCCAGGAACAGGCTTGAAGCTGTGGGCTGGCCGCGCTGGCGCGTGATCAACGCGGCCCTTACAATGTCATGAATGGGGCCAGCGCGTCCAAGGCGCAGGCCCGCAGCTTTAACCCATCGCGTTAGGTGGCGGCTGTGACCTTGGGTCGCGCCCTCGTTGTCGCCTTCCTGAGCAGCTTCATCGCCGGTTGTAGCGATCCATTCGCTCCGCCCGCCGGTAGTGCGCCTTTTGCGCCACCTGCCGTTTACGAAGTTGCGTGGCAGGACGTCGAGGCATGCTCCGGTTTGCAGGGCGACTTCCACAGAATCAGCTGGTTTCTCACTCCAGGGGTTTTCAGTTGTTCAGGGGAAACCGGTGAGTGTGATGGCCTCTGGCACTCACCGCACGACATTTACATCACACAATTCGCCGCAGTGGATTCGTTTAGCAACTACAGAGTGGTCAAGCACGAAATGCTGCATGACTTACTCGGCGGCGGTTCCAATCATCCCCCGGTGTTCACGACTTGTCGGTTGATGCCCGGACAGCAGCCATGAGCCTTCGGATTGGTCGATTTGCCAAGGGCGGACCGGTCAACTCGTAGAGCTCACCGTCTCCGTCACCCCGACCTCGGCGTTTGAAGGCGTCCTCCCGGCACCCGTCACCCAATGGTCGGCACCATCCAAGTTCAGCTATCGAACGAGGTTGTGACGCCAATGTGAGCTGGCGTGACGAGCTGGTGATAGTCTGGTGACACTCGGACCTATTCTGGCTTTCAGAGTTGATCTGGTGAAGTCCATGACAGGGGTTTGCCTCAGGTTGTGGACGCGGGAACCGAAGCACACGTTCTCGAGGTGGTGGCCCGGTACCTAACGTGCGAGTCAGGTACCATTGGCACGTCGGTTGCGTAACCTCATCACGGACGGTGAGCGGGGCCATGAAACTCGCGAGGTTCGTGCTCTTGGTTGGTTCAGCTGCGACGATGATGCTTTCGTCCGCACCCGGCGCGCTTGAAGCTCAGCGCCTACCTCCGCCGGACAGCAGTCGCCCACCGCACTTGGTTCGCCTTAGCGCGGACTCGATCCGGCGCCACGTGCGCCAGCTCCGGCTGGCCGAGCTGCTGGCGAGCATTCAGCGCGGAGACACTTCTGCAATAGATGCCGTTCTGGCCGCTGCTCGGGTGGGCGCGAAGGACTCCGCCAGCCAGCGGCAGCCCCAGTGCCGCACTCTTGGACGAGCCGTGTCGGAACTTGCAGCGCATATACGCGCCACATCTCCTAACTCAACGGGACTCGTCCCGATCTTCATTTCGGACGCGGTCATCAGCGATTCGTCCGGCACAGGAACAGCAACGGCAACGATGACAATAGTTGTGTCTCCGCGAGTCACACGAAGAGTCCCATTGAGTGTGAAGTATGACAACAGCTCTCGATCTCAGATTGTGAGCGTGACTGGCCTGATCTCCGGGGTGTGCGACGCGGCAACCGGGATGGCCCAATGAAGCACGCACCGCACGACCACGCAGTCGCACTTGTCGTAGCCATCTTTATCCTGCTCGGTGCGGCGTGCGGCGGCGGCGGCGACCTGGTGGTCGACAGCAACCCGGCGTGGGACACGGACGGAGACGGAATCAGCAACGCCGTCGAACTGGAGTCGCACAACAAGAGTTTGTACGGCCTGGATCCAAACGTGTTCAATCGGAACCCAAGTATCGCGTCGGGCACTGTCTCAAGCGGAGATCTCTTGGGAGGCCTGAACTTGCCTGATACCGGCACGGGGTACATTCACTATCTGGGTGGCGACCAGAAGGACACCGACGATTGGGGGACGCTGTCGATGATTAATGTCCTCGAGGCCGCTGGCCGCAATTATCGCGGGCAGACTCCATGCAATTTCTCTACAACCTTCCAGTCCCGCGACGATTTGGCACGTCCTCAGTACGGCGACATGAGCCTCCAACTCGGCGGCCCCTTCGATCCGCATCAAGACCACCAGAATGGGCTTGAGACCGATGTGCGCTACCTCGCGGTCGGCCCGCGCTCCAGCGCCGAGGGGCCGCTGGACCTTGCCGACCCGAACGGCCAACAAAGGTACGACCAACAGAGCACACTGGAACTGATCCAGTGTTTTCTGAACGACATTCGGGTAGTAGCCATTCTCTACGACCAGGAGCTTACCGGGATAGTTCCAGGGGTAGGAGAGGGAAGGTTGATCGATCGAAATGCGATAGGCGATCACACCAATCACTTTCACGTCCGGATTCTCGATCCAGACGGGACCAACAACTAATGAACAACTGCCATCGTCGGGCCTCGCTGACTATAGGCGGCTGGCTTGTGGTCGCGACCTCTGCACTCTTTGGCTCGAGCGCGTCAGCCCAAGCTGTGCCGGTACTCGTCAGGATTTCGGACGGAAACACCGTCGTGCTAGTGAACCCAGCCACGCGGGCCGAGCGGGTACTCTACCGAGTTGACGTCTCGGGCTCCTGGCTCGGAGATGTTCAGGTTGCTCCGTCGGGGGAACTCATCGCGGTGCTGCAGTCCTTTCAGGGCCGCGTTCTCAACGGCGAATACGAAGTACTTCCGCACAATCGGCTCGTGGTTCTTGATACGACCGGAAAGGTGGTCCGGATCCTCGAACACAACGTGAGACGCTTTGCATGGTGCTGCGAGGGCCGGTCGTTAGCGCTCATCACAGGCCGATACCACGAAGGTGGCATCGAGTTCGTTCCCGACTCCGTCCTCGTTCACGAGATTTCGACAGGCACTGAGAGACCCGTCGCCCTTCCGGTTCGACCGGTCGAGGTCATTTGGGCCACCTTCGACAGCGCTTTGTATCTGGGCGCGTTCGCCCCGAACGACAGTCTTGAGGTGTGGCGTTACGAGCCGCGGACAAGAAGCGTGACCCGGACCTCCTATCGCGGACTGCGGTTCTCACCTTCGGGTACCTACTATCTCACTCTCAGCTCGAATCCGAGCAGGCCCGGCTGGCACTTGGTAGAACGGGCTTCCGGGCGAGAGGTGCCGGTGCCGGACACGTCGATCGGCAAGGTTGTGGGCTGGGCCTTCGATCGGGGCGACCAATTGGTCTTGGCACGCGATCAGGTCGAACGGCAGCGCGGAGCTCGACCGCGGACCGCAACTATCGGACGGGTGACAGCCTCGAGCTATTTCGTATACGACCTGTCGCGTGGCCGCGTTACGCAGCAGGGGAGCGGGCAGGTAAGGCAAGGAATGTCTGCATCTGCAGGCTTCCTTCCCGTCCTGCGCAACGGCAGGGTCGAGGCCCTGAGGGGGCCAACCCCATGAGCTCCTCGCCCACGGCGCGTCGGATGCGCCTGGTCCTTTCACTCGCTCTGTGGGGTGTGGCAGTTCTTTGGCCAAGATCGATGCCGGCCCAGACCTTTGTGCAACTCACGGATCTTGGCTCAGGCATCGGCCCCAGGCTCACGCGGGTCGTAGCCCAGCAACAGATCAATCGACACCTATTCGGTGCGGTTGGTAGCAAGGTGAACTTCATTAACTCCGGAACGGTCTACCAGCTCGTGACGGACCCCGATTGGGCCAGAGTGGTCGTTGGGCTCAAGGATCAATGGGTTCACGCCTTCACCAACGTCGGCGGCCCCGGCGGAAGTCTTGTCAGCCCTGGTGGTGTAGATGTCTCTGCCCAGAGAACTGTCTTCGTGACAGATCGCTCCGGAAGTCGGATTCTGGTGTCGACACTAGACCTCGGCATAGGGAACTTGACCTACCCGTTCATCTGGTCGTCTGCGGCCATCCCGCGCCCCGTGGATGTTGCGTGGGATGGGCAGAGCGCGCCATTGACAACGACCTTTGCGTATGTCGTGGATGATTCACTCAGCACCGTAAGCTATTGGGGCTTCCCCTCGGGCCTCCCGGTCTTGCAGTGGTCTTACGGGGGACCGGGTTCGGGAGCCGGCCAGTTCAAGCACCCGTCGAGCGTGTGTGTTGGAAAGACGGCGGCCGGGAACGGGGGGACCCAGTTCACCAGTTCATTTTATGTGGTCGATCGCGGAAACTCCCGGATCGTGTCACTCATCCGAGGGACTTCCGGAGCAGGTTGGGCTTACACATTCAACGTGCCTAGTTGGGATCCCACCGGATGCGCGGTGGATTTCTTCGGGAATGTGTACGTCACTGACCAAGCGAACCACCACCTGTACAAACTCACGTCGTCGCTAGGCCTTCTGGACTCCTATGGTACGTTTGGCTACGGCGCCAACAACTTGAACACCCTTGCCTGGCCGCACTCGATCAGCGTGCCATGCGGACTAAAGTCCGTAAACAGCCAGACAGTTTGGTATTGCGAGGGCCGAGTAGTTACGGCCGAGAAATGGAGCGACTCCAGCGGCGCAGTCGAGCATTATCTCGGCATCTCGGAAACCATCGGGCAACCCGCCGTCACAGATCCCGGGGCTTCCATCATTTTCACGTCAACGGACAACGCGTACGTCTGGGTCTACGTCTACCAGTCTGGTGGAGGTCTTGCGCGTACAGTGGTGAGCAACAGCCTGTGGCCGGCCGGCGGATTCGGTGTGTACTGGGATGGGAATCTGGACAGCGGTCAGCCCGCGCCGAGCGGCAACTACCAGTTCTTCGTTGCCCTCGGATCGGCGTACTCTCCACCCTGTGGTGCGTCCTGGTGTTCTCCGGCTCTTTGGTCGGCGCCGTTCTATCACACCTACTGCGTTCCGCCTCCGCCCGGGGGTGGCGGAGGCCTCAATGCGGTCAGACCCGGCTCCGGGGCACCAGAGCCAGTTCCTTCTCACGTTCGCCTGCGAACGGTTCCCCCGCCGACGTGCGGAGGGTCAGCGGATGTCAGTCCTGGCGGAAGGCCACTGGCGTTCTCCGTCCACCAACTCCCAATGGTCGGCCTCGGAAGCTCGGAGGGAATAGCACCGCTCGGTCAGTCTGCGGCGGCCGGGCCCCAACTATCGGTGGCCGCCTCCAGCGCGCGTGCGTCGGCTGCGGAAACTGAGGCGCTACGGGCCTCTGTGAGAGCAGGTGGGCTGACGTCGCTACAAATCGACCTATCCGAGTCATCGGCGATCAGCGTGGATATCCTCGATCTCAGCGGGCGCCGCGTGAAGCAATTCCGGGCAGACGCGCAGCCCGCGGGATCATACCTTCTTCACTGGGAAGGGTCGCTCGAGGGGGGTGGGCATGCGCCGCCCGGCGTCTACCTGACCGTGGTTCGCGCGCAGGGGAGAGAATCCACGAGCCGGCTCATCGTCATGCCGACCCGAACCAGATGAGACGGGCCACGGCACTGGCGCTGGGCGCAGCGTTTCTCACGACGAGAGCGCCCGCGCAAGTGGTGCCAGGCCTCGGCGCAGACAAAGTCATCGGCTCCGCTGGAGTCGAGGCGGTAGCGCTCACGGGCTCCCTGGGAATGCCCACGAACCCAGCGCTTATTGCCTACGACAGCCGCTGGAGTATCGCCCTGGGCTCCTCGTCCAGCTCGGCAACCGGGATAGTGGAGCAGACGGCGACGGCAGCGGCGCTGATCGGCCGAGTAGGGCTCGCAGCGCGGGTCACGTCGCGATATGTGAAGAATGTGTTCGAGGACCCCACGCTGACCGAAGATCCTGGCCTCCGTGTGGAAAGCGACGAATACGCGCTTGGCGTCTCAGTCCAGATGACCAACGTCATACGGTTGGGAGCGCTTGGTTTTGCGACGAGCTCAAGCCTCCTTGGCAGCTCCGCCAACGGCACGGGCTACCGCTTTGGCGCCGATGTATTGCTTCCGTGGATGCGGCTAGGAGCTGCGTTCGGAGACGCTCAAGCGGCGATGAACTGGCACTCCCTGGGTGGGGGGCTGGTGCAGACGGAGGCCGCAAGGCGCCTCAGCGCAGGCGCAGGAACCCCTCCCATTCGCGTGCATGGCCTTGAGCCAGGAGTCGCGCTCGAATGGAGCAAGGACTCCGGTCTCGACAGCGATTCCTGGGTACGAGGCACCGTGTCCGTGGGGGCCTTCCATGGTTTACTGCGGGGGCTCGCTGGAAGGGCTGTGTGCACTACACAACCTACCGCCAGCTTCAACGAGCTTGGCCTCATTGCGGGCGTGGACAAGTTTCAGCTGCAGTTCGGTGTGCGGCTTGGGGCGGCCCCCGTACCTGGCAACTCGCTTATGATTGGCATCGGAATCCACAGCAGGTAGACGGCAGCGGACGACACGAACTCGCCGTTTGACAACATGTTGCCGGACTTGGCCTAGATGGCTCGGATCGAGGCAAAGAGCTGTTCGAACGAGTCGACGACGAACAGCACGTCCTGGAGCTTGTCGATCTCGAACGGCTGTGCCATCACGTCGTCCAGCCGGAACGGGCGCCGCTCGCACGCGGGGCCGAGCGCGTGGGCACCGTCCTCCTGCGAGCTGATCAGCCCGCTGCCGTAGATCTTCACCGCGCCGGCCTCGCGGATCAGCCCGAACTCCACCGTGAACCAGAACAGCCGCGCCATCCGCTCGACGTCGTCTTCGGTGCGCGCCGCTGCGGCGAGCGCGCCGAACTTCTGGAGGAAGTCGGCGAACACCGCGTGCGCGTGCAGCGGCACGTGGCCGAAGACGTCGTGGAAGATGTCGGGCTCCGGGACGTAGTAGAGCCGATCCTTGGGCCGCACCGTCACGGTGGTCGGGAAGCGGCGCCGGGCGAGGCACGCGAAGAAGTCGCGCGCCGGCAGGAAGCCGGTGACCGGTATCGCCGACCAGCCGGTGCGCGCCGCGAGCCGCCGGTTCACGTCCGCGAGGTCGGGCACGCGGTCCGGCGCGAGGCCGATGGCGTCCGCGCCCTGGAGAAACACGCGGCTCGCCGTGGGGCGCAGCGCCTTCATCCGCCGCTCGTACAGCAGCGACCACGCCTCGTGGTCGTCCCGCGTATACGCTCCCCAGTCCTGCGTCGTCAGAAACTGCAGGGTCGCGGGCGGTAACGGACTCGTCTTCGTCTGCATCGGTCGCTCCTGTCAGGGACAAAAAGAGAGCGGCCCGTGGAGTTCACGGGCCGCCCGGGATCGCAACGTCAGTGCGCGCTCAGCTGCGCATGCGCCTCCGGCTCCGGCCCGTGGTGGGGGTCGCATAGCGATAGGCGTACGCATAGCGGCGCATCATCGTGCTCTCAGCATGGCGTCGGCGCATTCCGGAGTCAACCCGCCCGTTCCAGGGTGACCGGCCGGTAGCCGGTGCGGTAGGGCGGGTTGATCCACTCATCGGGCAGGCTGGTGATGATCCGCCCGGTGTTGGGATCGAGGTCCACGCCGCTGCCGGTGCGCTGCGCGAGGCAGCCCAGCAGGATCATCTCGGTGAGCCCGGTCGCGTGATTCGCGAAGTCCGAGCCGCACGGCGTGCCGGTCCGGACCGCGTTCACGAACTCGGCGTACACGCCGCCCGGGATGCGCGGATAACGCACGTCGAGTGGATGCGCGGTGACCTGCGCCATCCGGTCGGCGTTCAGGAGCCGCGGGTTCTCGGAGTACACGCCCGCGACCATCTTGCCCTCATCGCCGATCCACAGCTGGCCGCCGTCGTCGCCGAACGGCCACAGCTCGGTGGCCGGCCACTCGGCGGGCCGTGGCGCCACCAGCGCGCCGTCGCGCCACACCACGGTGACGGCGGGGCGATTGCCCTTCGCTGGGAACGTGAACTGAACCCGCGAGCTCTTGGGCGCCGTCTCGGCGAACAGCTGCGACGTCTCGGCCTCGACACGCGACGGATAGCCGAGGTCGAGGATCCAGTACGCCGCGTCGATCAGGTGGCAGGCCATGTCGCCTAACGCACCGGTGCCGTAGTCCCACCAGCCGCGCCAGCGGAACGGCGCGTAGGCCGGGTTGTACGGCCGGTCCGGAGCCGGTCCGAGCCACAGGTTCCAGTCGAAGCTGGGCCGCGGGTTGTGCGCCTCGGTGGGGCGGAGCAGTCCCTGCGGCCAGATGGGGCGGTTGGTCCAGTAGTGCACCTCGCGCACCGTGCCGATCAGCCCGGCCTCGACCCACTCGCGCATCAGCCGCACGCCGTCGCCGGCGTGGCCCTGGTTGCCCATCTGCGTCATCACCCGCGGGCGCTGCCGCGAGGCCTCGCGGATCGCGCGCGCTTCGGTGATGGTGCGCGTCAGCGGCTTCTGGGTGCGCACGTGCTTGCCGGCGCGCAGCGCCGCCATCGTGATGACGGCGTGGCTGTGATCGGGCGTGGTGCACACGATCGCGTCCACGTCGCGCTCGCGTTCCAGCATCTCGCGCCAGTCCTTGTACTTGCGCGCCTGCGGATGGGCGCGGTAGCTCGTGGCGGCCGCGTCGTCGTCCACGTCGCACATGGCGACGATGTTCGCGCCGGCGCGCGTGAAGCCCTGGACGTCGCTCTGGCCCTGGCCGCCCACGCCGATGCACGCGAGGTTCACGCCGTCGCTCGGCGCGCGATGACGGCGGCCCAGCACGTGCGGCTTGACGATGGTGAACAGCCCGAGGGCGGTGGTGTTGCCGACGAAGTCGCGACGGTTGAGCGGCATCGAACCCTCCCAGCGTTAGTGCATTCCCGGCATGTCGTGGTGTCCGGCGCCGAGCATGTCGTCGATGAAGCGGTGCATCCGCACCTGGATCGGCGCCGGCACGCGCTCGGCGAAGTACGCGGCGGACATCGCGTCCCAGATCGCCGCCGCGCTGTCGGCGACCGCGTTCCAACGGCTCCAGTCGCCGGCCTTCTGTGCGGCGTCCAGTCGCGGAATCAGTCCGCGAACCTGTCCGCGCCACTCGGCCAGCCGCGGCGCCATCGAGGGGCGCCGCGACAGGTTCGGGAAGATGGCGACCGTTTCGACGACCTCCGCCAGCGCCCGCGCGGTCTTGCGGGCCCTGAGGTCGATCGTCGGCGGCGGCTCCAGGCCGGCGGCCCAGAACGGCAGGTTGGCGTTGTGGCCCGCGAACGGGCCGTCGGGTGACGGCACGAACCAGACGTGCAGCATGACCAGCGTCTGGCCGGGCGGCGCGAGGTTGGGATGCTCGTGCCACGGCGGATTGCCGTCGAACGTCGCGGGGTGCGCCGTGTCGCCCGCCGCGGTGAAATACGCGTAGGCGACCCCGACCAGCGAATCCTTCCCGTTGATAGGGCTGTACATCAGGTTGTCCGGCCGCAGCATGTCGAAATGCGCCTTGTCCATGCGCAGCGTGTCCACGAAGTGCGTTCCCATCGTCGGCAGCCAGCCGAACACGGGGACGAACCCGGCCGACCGGGCCGAATCGCGCGAGGTGAAACGGCGCGACGCGGCCGCGACGCGCCTGAGCTGGGCGCTGCTTGCCTCGGGCTGCTGGGCAGCTCCCACTCGCACGATACCCGCGGCCAATACAATCGCGAGGGCGGGTCGCATCGCTATGCGGCCTTCGCCATCGCCGGCGCCTCGGGCTCGGGCGCCTGCGTCCTCGGCCGGAACAGCACGGCGAAGAGCACCAGGATGCCGAGCGCGATGTAGCCGGCCGTGTGCCAGATGTGATACCAGTCGTGTGCGCCGGCGGCGTCGGTATACGCGTCCACGACGCGACCCGCCACGACGACGGCCCCGATCAGGTAGCCGACGCCGTTGGTCACCAGGTTCAGGAGCCCCTGTGCGGCGGCGCGGATCCGCGCGCCGGCCTGCTGGTCGGTGTAGATCTGCCCGCTGACGAAGAAGAAGTCGTAGCAGATGCCGTGCAGCAGGATCCCGATGTAGACGAGCCACATGCCGCCCGGCAGGAGGCCAAGCACCGGCAGCTCGTAATGACCGAACGCGAAGTAGCGCAGCGCCCACGCGAGCATGCCGCCGAGCATGATCCACTTGATCCCGAAGCGCTTCAGGGCCAGCGGCAGCAGCAGCATGAACAGGATCTCGCTCATCTGCCCGAACGTCTGAATGAAAGCGGGCCGCGGCGCGTGGATCTCGCTGAGGTAGAGGTTGGTGAAGGCGTAGTAGAACTGGAGCGGGATGCACAGCGCGAAGCTGCCCAGCAGGAACACCGCGAACGAGCGGTCCTTGAGCAGGCTCAGCGCGTCGAGCCCGAGCGCGTCCCTGAAGGAAAACGGGGTGCCCGCGGCCCTGGGCGGCGTGTGCGGCAGCGCCAGGCAGAAGATCCCCATCACGAGCGACGCGCCCGCCGCCAGGCGCATCGGCACGGCCTGCGCCTCGGCGTGGAGACCCAGGCCCACGATCCACCCGGCGATGATCCAGCCGATCGTGCCCAGCACGCGGATCACCGGGAAGTCGCGCCGCGCATCCTCGACGTGGTGGAACGCCACCGAGTTGGTCAGCGAGAGGGTCGGCATGTAGCACAGCGCGTACAGGACGAGCAGCGGGAAGAACGCCGCGAAGTCGGTGCGCGTCGAAACGACGTACATGATCGCCGCCCCGGCGAGGTGCAGGATCGCGAGCAGCTTCTCGGAGGCGAAGAACCGGTCGGCGACGACGCCCATGAAGAACGGCGAGACGATGGCGGCGATCGCGGTCGCGGCGTAGGCGTAGCCGATCTCGGTGCCGCTGAAGTGCAGCGTCTGGCCCAGGTACGTCCCCATCGTGACGAACCACGCGCCCCAGATGAAATACTGGAGGAACATCATCGTCGAGAGCTTGAAGCGCGTCACGGAAGGACCCGGATCCGGATCGAGCGGAATTCAACGCTGCCCGGGTGATCTGCCTGGAGCCCGATGTGGCCGCGATGCGCCATCCCGTACTCCGGCCACTGCGCGAACTTGCTGGCCTGGACGAGCCGGCGCCACTCGTCGCTCCACAGCTCGTACTCGACCACCTTCACGCCGTTCATCCAGTGCTCGACGTGAGGGCCGCGAACGATGATCCGGACGTCGTTCCACTCGCCGGCGCGATGCACGACACCGGCCGGCGGCGCATAGAGCCCGTAAGCGGAACCCGCCGAAGTGAGCCGGTTGCGGCCGTCGGCGTGCCCGGAATCGTCGAGCACCTGGTACTCGGGGCCGCTGGTGTACATCGCGTCGCCCTGCTCGGTGACGTGATACATGATGCCGCTGTTTCCGCCCGGCGCGATGCGCCACTGGAGCCGCAGCTCGAAGTTCTCGAACTCGTCCGTCGAGATGATGTCGCGGGTCGGACGCTCCTTCATGAGCGCGCCGTCCCGGGCCTGCCAGCCTTCGGGCATCGTGGCCATCCGGTAGCCGCGCCACCCGTTGGTGCTGGTGCCGTCGAACAGGAACCGGAAGCCCTGGGCCATCTCGTCGGCCGTGAGGATGTTGACGGGCGTGGTCTCGCCGCCGGCCGGCGCCGGCGTGGGGGCGGGGGCGGGGGCG
>JBIOIA010000023.1:0-21441 GCA_044449445.1 Gemmatimonadales bacterium | reverse complement strand
TCTTGGTACAGCTTGTCGTGCGTGTTCTCTTCGTTCTCGCCCCAACGGCAGTTGCGATCGGCCTTGCCTTCACCCTGCAACCGGCGCTGGCCACCCTTCGCGTTGGCTCCATCATAGCGGCTCTTGCTATCGGCGCCGCAACAAGCCACCTCATCGATCAGAACCGCGCCCTCATGGCCGAGGACGGCTGGCTCCAAACCGGCGCGGCGCTGCTGCAGGCCGGATTCTACACGATCTACATTGCAGGCGCGCTCTTCGCCTTTGTCGTTCACACCCCCCTCTGGTTCTCGGGCGTCGTGACCGCCAACCTCTTCGGCTGGCTCTTCTGGCGTTTTCGGCGTCGGTACAGCGAGGCGCTCGACGAAGCCAGTGAGTCGCCCCAGCTACCGGGTGGGGGCGCCTAACCTGGGCTTGAAGCTGCCGGGCCGGCTGGCCGCGCTGGCGCGCGACCAACTCGGCCCTTATCGTGTCATGAACACGGCCAGCGCGTCCAAGACGCCGGCCCGCAGCTTAACCCCATCGCGTTAGGCAGCACCAACAACTCTTCACAATGGAAGAAACAACGGGTTCTGGTGGCGGGGCCGCCCGGCGCGCGCCCGGCGCGCCCGCACGGCGCCACCCGAGAACAGACACCGCCCGGTACGCCTGCGCGCCGGTCAGCCCCACTACCCTCGTGCCCCAATGGGTTTCCGGCGCCTGCAGGTCCCGGCGCGCGGTGCTGGCCTAACTCCGGTGTGTAGCTGCCGGCGCGCCCGCCGGAGCGGGCGCTTGCGCGCGGCGCCGCTCGGTGCAAAGCTCAGGTATATGCCACGCAACAACCACAGCGTGAACGCCGTTCCTCGCGCCCGCACGGCCGGTGGCCGGCGGTCGCGCCGCAGCTAACACCTTCGCGTTAGGTGGCACCGGCTCTCACGCCATGCGCTGGCGCTCTAAGTCCTATCTCGTGGTTGCTGTGCTGTGCTCCACAACGCCGGCGCAGGTGCTGTCGCAAACGCCATCCGACTGGCGACCCTTCGTCAATGGGGCACTCGGCTTCAGCTTCTTCGCGGGTAGGCGATCTCACCCAGACACGCTGCCAGAAGCGCTGGGCGGCATAGGCCTGCACGCAGGACTCGGCTTGGCCGTCGAATCACCGTCGTCCCAGCTTAGTGCACACCTCGATGCGACAATTCACCGCTACACGCCGTTCTATCTCATCTGCTTCGACGCCTGCCCGAAGAGCGGGATCCCGACTGCGGTCGCGGGCCTGCGTCTGGGCGGGCGCTGGCGCTGGCCCGACATCTTCCCTCATCGCTACGTCACTGCTGGTGTCGGGGTCTACGAGCCTGTTGGCGCCAGCCCCCATTGGCACGGCACAGCCGCTGGCTACGACGTTGGGCTTGGCTTCCTGCGAGCCCAAGGCACGCAGTCCTTCGAATACCGCGTGGTATGGCTGCCAAGCGTTCCAAACGCTCCGTTGCTGGTCTCCGCGTCCTTCGGGTTTCGCTTCTAACCGCGTCACACGGTGCCACTTCCTCAATTGCATACCAGAATCACTCAGTGCCTTGCGGTCGCAGTCCTGGCGGCGTGCAGCCAAGCAGTGCAAAGCCGTCAACTCCGCTCGCTCGCGCAACCATGCGATGGGCGCCTGCTCATCGAGGTTCAAAACAACGGCACGGTGCCGCTCGCGATTCTCTGGCTGGCGCCCGGCGCCGCGCAAACGGTAACGCCGGGGACGCTGAGCCTGGTGCTTGGCCCAGCCTCGCCCGGAATCACGCACTTCAATGCGCCCGGGCCAGGCACGATCCGCGTTCGCGCGCCTGCGGGCGCCCTCAGTGGTCGTGGCGCCTATCGGATTCGGTACTTCTGCGAAACGCCTCGGCCGTAGGGCCGTGCCACCTAACTCGGGCTTGAAGCTGCCGGGCCGGCTGGCCGCGCTGGCGCGCGACCAACTCGGCCTTTATGCTGGTAAACCAACGGCCAGCGCGTCCAAGACGCCGGCCCGCAGCTTAAACCCATCGCGTTAGACGGCTGCTTGCTGGATCTGAGGTGCAGTACGGCACAGAATCGCTCTTCCCAGCTCGCTGGTCGGAAACACACCAGACTCCCGGTCCAAGCGCTCAGGTGTCTCTCAATCGTCGCCACGGCATTCCTAATTGCATCCTGCAACGACCCTGTCGCGGCGCCCCCGAGCGGCACGACCACCGTGTCGTACCGCCTTGGCGACACGATCAGCATTCGACTCCAAACCGTCGGGCCAGGAGACTACGCGGCTCCTCCCTCGATCTCGTCGCCGGCGGTGCAGTTCCTCGACGCCAAGTACGACTGTCCTTGTGTTCCCGCGGGACCGACTCAGCTATTTCGCCTTCGCGCTGCCGCACCCGGGGAGGCTCTTGTGGCGTTTCATCACACCGGCCTCGACCCGACGGTCTTCTACATTGTAGTCGTCCACTAAACGTGTGCGATGGCTGCTGTGGAGCAGCCGTCTAGCCCGGGCTTGAAGCTGCCGGGCCGGCTGGCCGCGCTGGCGCGCGACCAGCTCGGCCCACAGATTGTCATGAATACGGCCAGCGCGGCCAAGACGCCGGCCCGCAGCTTAAACCCATCGCGCTAGCCAGCCCGTTTGACACCTGTGTGCCGCCTGGCTCGTACTAATGGGTAGGCGTCCAATCGAGCAGGCGTCGAAAGTGAGGCAGGCGAACGATGTTCGGGATTCCGGGCGAGGTGTTTTGGCCTACCGCCGCCTTCGGCGCGATGATACTGCTGGTGCTTGGGGGAGTAGTGGTTCTGAGGTTCCTACCGCCATCCAAGGCCCGCGTACTCGAGCAGCGCGATCGCGAGGCGATGGACGATCTTCAGGCCCGTGTTGGTCAAGTAGATCAGCTGCAGAAGCGGGTTGGCGAACTCGAAGAACGGGTCGACTTTACGGAGCGACTCTTGGCAAAGCAGCGTGACGACCGACGGTTGCAACCACCAAAGGACTAGCCGGCGACGCTCGGCGTCATCCTGACGTTGGCAGTCTCGCGAGCACTGCTGATACGAAGATGAGGACTAGTTGGGGCTGCCTAACCCGGGCTTGAAGCTGCCGGGCCGGCTGGCCGCACCGCCGGCCCGCAGCCTAAACCCATCGCGTTAGGTTGCACACATTGGCGCGCGTGGTGAGACTCCGGCAGCTATGGCAACCCTCAATACAAGAGCGTGGCTGAGCCTGGCGGCGCTGGCAGTTGTGACGGGCGTCGTGATCTTCGGCACCGCCGGCACGTTGCACTACTGGTACGCCTGGGTCTACCTCGCGCTGTTCTTCGGCGTGTCGGCAATCATCACCCGCGACCTGATGCGCCACGACCCGGCGCTTCTGCAGCGCCGCTTGAAGGGTGGCCCAACGGCGGAACGCCGGCCGCTGCAGCGCCTCCTGGTGCTGGGAGAGTTCACAGGGTTCATCGCGCTCGTGGTGCTGCCGGCCCTCGATTGGCGGTTCCACTGGTCGGCGGTCCCGCTGGGCGCGGTTCTGGTCGGCGACGTCCTCCTCCTCATCGGCCTTGGGTTCATCGGCCGCGCGTACCGGGTGAACACGTTCGCCGCCGCGACCATCGAGATCGCTCCAGAGCAGCGCGTCATCTCCACGGGGCCCTACGCCGTCGTGCGGCACCCCATGTACGCGGGCGCGTCCCTGTACCTGCTTGGCACGCCACTAGCTCTTGGGTCCTACTCGGGCTTTCTCGCGCTAGTGGCGATGCTGCCGCTTCTCATTTGGCGTCTGCTCGATGAGGAGCGCCTGCTCGCCCAGCAGCTGCCGGGCTACAAGGAGTATCAGGGGCGCGTCCGGTTTCGGCTGATCCCCGGGGTGTGGTAGCCGATGCGCCGCCCAGACGTGTGCAACCTAACCCGGGCTTGAAGCTGCCGGGCCGGCCCACCGCTTAGACCAATCGCGTTAGGCGCCCGTTCACCATCGGAGGGTCGACATATGAAGCCCGCCCACACTCTCACGATCGCGTTCCTTGTCATTGTCGCTCTCGCGCACGCGCTCCGCCTGCTCCTCCAGTGGGAGCTCGTGATCAATCGAGTAACCATCGCCATGTGGCCCAGCGTCCTCGCCGTGGTCGTCTGCCTCGGCCTCGCCGTGGCCCTGTGGCGCGAAAGCCGGCACACGGCCGCCTAACCTGGGCTTGAAGCTGCCGGGTCGGCTGGCCGCGCTGGCGCGCGACCACCTCGGCCCGTATCGTGTCATGAACGGGGCCAGCGCGTCCAGGACGCGGGCCCGCAGCTTAAACCCATCGCGTTAGGTGGCCCACCAAATGGCCCGGCTGCTCGTTTCCGGCTTTACGATGTCCGTTGATGGTTACGGCGCCGGTCTGCACCAGTCGCGCGAGAATCCGCTCGGCGTCGGCGGAGAGGACTTGCATGACTGGCTGGTCAATACGCCCACGTTTACCGGCACGTACGGAGGCGAGGGTGGCAACACTGGGATCGACGAGGACTTTGCCGCGCGCAGTATGGCTGGGATTGGGGCCTGGATCATGGGCCGCAATATGTTCGGGCCGATTCGCGGGCCGTGGCCCGACGAGTCATGGCGCGGCTGGTGGGGGGCGAATCCACCGTATCACACGCCGGTGTTTGTGCTGACGCATCACGCGCGAGCGGCAGTGACAATGGAAAGCGGCACTGTGTTTCACTTCGTCACCGAAGGCATTCACGCAGCCTTGGAGCAGGCGCGCGCAGCGGCCGGCCAAGCCACCATTCGTCTGGGCGGCGGCGTTGCCACGATCCGACAGTATCTGCAGGCACGCCTGGTTGACGAGATGCATGTGCCGGTAGCCCCGATCTTCCTTGGCTCCGGCGAACCTCTCTTCGCCGGACTTGACCTTCCCGCGCTTGGCTATCGAGTCGCACGGTTTGTAGCGAGTGAGAGAGCGGCACATTTCGTTATTGCCAGGTCCTAGAGACCGGCTGATCTGCGGTTCTCGGCAGGTGGGCCACCTAACTAAGGGAATTTGCAGCATGGCAAGACTCGTCTACGGATTAAGCCAGTCCCTCGATGGCTACGTCGACCACACGAAGCTCGGGCCGCCCGTGCCCGCAGCCTTCCGTCACTTCCTCGATCTGGTGCGTGGCCTGACGGGCCTCATCTACGGTCGCCGGATGTACGAGATCATGCGCTACTGGGACGAAGATCTTCCCGATTGGGACGCCGAGGACCGCGACTTCGCGTCGGCGTGGCGGAGCCAGCCGAAGTGGGTCGTGTCGCGTTCCCTGGAGTCAGTTGGCCCCAACGCCACGCTTGTCTCGGATGACTTCGAGAAGGTGGTACGCAGGCTGAAGGCCGAGCTGGCTGGCGAGATTCACGTTGGCGGGCCAGTCCTGGCGCACAGCCTGACCGAGGCCGGTCTGATCGATGAGTATCGACTTTACCTCCGCCCCGTCGTGCTTGGTGGTGGCGCGCCATTCTTCGCCGGCCCCCGGCCACCGCTCCACATGGTGGCCAGCGACTTGATCGCCGATGACGTGATTCGGTTGACGTACATTCCTGCTTAATCGCGCGACTCGCCCGACGGACTGGAACTTCCCTCACTTTCGTAGACACTTCCACCTAACCAGGCGAGCGGCGCCGCGCCCACTGATAGCTGATCACGCCGACCACGGTCGGCGCGATCAGCGTGATGGCCCACAGCGCCGGCACCTTGAGTCCCAGCTCGACGTTGAAGCCGGCGAGCGACAGCGCGCCGAACAGCGTCAGCATCGCCAGGCCGGCGGACAGGCGGGTCGGGCTGATGCGCGGGTCCTCGCTGTAGTACTCGGAGGAGGGCGAGCGGTCGAGCCACGGCACCAGGAAGATCGCCGCGCCGATGAGGCCCGGCACCAGCATCGCGCCGATCGCTTCGGAGCCGATCGTCGCGCCGAGGAAGTGGAAGCTCAGGTCGCCCGGGATCAGCTTGAGCGCCCCGTACACCCACAGCAGGTACCAGTCGGGCTTGACCTCGGGCGTCGCGGGGCCCGGCGGGCCGTAGAACTCGGAGGGATGCACGGGCAGGAACGCGGAGAGCGCAGCGGCCGCCGCCACGACCATCAGGAACAGCACGACCATCAGCAGCATCTGCTGCGGCCAGAATGGAATGCCGCCGATCGTCTTGGCGCCCGCCGCTCGCGCGGGGCCGGGCGGCACGCCGGCTTCGGTATGCTTCTGCTTCAGCAGGATCAGCAGGTGGAGCGAGATCAGGCCGATCAGCGCCGCGGGCGCGAAGACGACGTGATACGAGAAGAACCGCGGCACCGTGCTCGGCGAGGGGAAGCGGCCGGCGAACAGGAAGTTCGCCACTGTGGGCCCGACCCAGGGCGTGGAGCGCGTGATGCCGTAGCCGATCGCGGTCGCCGTCACGGAGAACTGGTCGTACGGCAGCAGGTAGCCCGCGAACGAGGCGCAGATCGTGGCGAACAGCAGCCCCAGCCCGAGCGCCCAGTTGAGCTCGCGCGGCTTCCGGTACGCGGCCGTGAAGAACACGCGCATCAGGTGCAGGACGATCGCGCCGATCATGAGGTGCGCGGACCAGTGGTGCATCCGGCGGATCAGCGTGCCGAGCGGGTGCTGGTCGATGAGCACGGCGCTGGCGTACGCGGCAGGCAGCGCGCCGGTGCCGGCACCGATCTTCTCGATCGAGGGCTCGTAGAACAGCGTGAGGTAGAGGCCCGTGATCACCAGGACGACGAAGCAGAACAGCGCCATCTCGCCCAGGAAGAACGTCGTGTGCACGGGGAACGGCTTGCCGAGGTACCGGCTCTTGAACCGGTCGAGCTCGAGGCGTTCGACGAACCAGCCGGAGACGTTCATCGCGCTCCCTTACGTGGCGACGCCGATGGCGGCGCTGAACGGGCCGGTCACCAGCACCTCGCCCTTGTCGTTCAGCCGCACCGGCAGCTGCGCGAGCGGCCGCGGCGCCGGGCCGCCGATCACCATGGCTCCGTGCTGCGGATCGAACATCGCCGAGTGACACGGGCAGTGGATGTGGGGGAACGGCGCCTGCTCCATCGGCTCCTCCGAGAAGCGCACCGTGCAGCCCAGGTGCGTGCAGATCGCGCTGTAGACGACGATGCCGTGCGCCGTGCCCGCCAGGTCCGTGGGCGCCTTCACCATCGAAGGATTCAGCTTGCAGACCATGACGAGGTTGTCGTGGTTGTCGCCCTTGTTCTCGGGGAAGGCGAGCACGGCCTCGTTCTGCGAGAAGCTGCCTTCGGTCACCAGCTGCCCGGCGTTCTGCCCCAGCGCGAAGACGAGGCGATCGCCGGGGGCCACCTCCTGGGATCCCGAGCCGCGGACGCGGCCGCGCAGGGTGATGATGCCCGGGATCGCCGAGGCGATCGCCGCGACGATTCCGGTCTTGAGTGAGAGATCGGCGAAACGTCGGCGATCCACGATCAGCCTCCGGTTACCAGGGGATGCCGTCGCTGCGGTCGTGCCGGACGATCTCCCAGCGCACGAACGCACGGCCGTAGAGAATCATGATGGCGGCGAGCGCGAGCAGTCCGACGGCGAGCGCCGAGCCCAGGAACCAGGTCGGCGCACGGGCCGCGACGCCGGCCGCGAAGCCGCCGAGCGCGCCCAGCTCCACGAGAACCGCGATCGCGATCGGCGCGATGCCGATGTCCTCGACCGCGGCGCCCGCGGGCGGCTCGGCGAACGCGCGCGCGGCCCAGTGGGTCGCGAGGCCGTGTGCGCCGGCCAGGAGCAGCAGCATCATCCACGTCGCCACCATGATCTGGACGTCGCTGATGTGGTCGGGGAGCAACGACTCCTGCGACGCCGAGGCCAGCGGTCCGTTGAAGAGGTCGAGCAGCGCGACCGCCTTGTGCCCACTCGCGTGATAGGCTCCGATGTCCTTGGACTCCGCGGAGGCCATGATCACGTGGGTCTGGCCGGCCTGGATCGGCTTGTCGGTCGAGGAGTCGTGCGCGGCCAGCGGACGCTCGAACTCGATGGTCGTGCCGGCGGCGGTCTGGAGCCCGGCACTGGCTAGGATGTCGTCGTGCCCACCGATGGTGGTGTCGGGCACCTGGCCGGTGGGCGAGTTCGCGTAGTCGTCGTACACGTGCGCGCCACGCGCGTCCACGTACCCGATGGCGATGTCGGCGCCGAACATCAGCGGGCCGTCGCCGCCGAAGCCGACGGCCACCCAGCCCGTGTCCGGCGAGGAGATCGCGCCGATCAGGCGGTCGCCCTGGATGCTCCACTGGAATTCGAGCTTCGTGTTCTTGTCCACGTAGCGGAACCGGTACTCACCGGGCTCGACGCGCCCGTCGAGCCGGTGCGCCGCGTGGCGCGGAACGATGAGCGCCACCAGCTGCTGGGGCGCGCGCAGGCTGATCGCCAGCGCGATCGCGAGGACCACGCCGGCCGCGAAGGCCGCGAGAGGCAGAGCCGCGGATTCGCGCTTCACGGCCGGCGCGCCGGCGCAGCGCGGCCCGGGCGTCCTTCGCGCGGCGCCGGATGCCCCAGGGCGACCCACGCCGCGGCGATGTCTTCGCGCGCCGCACCGAGGCGCTGAGTGGCCGAATCGAGGCGGAAGCCGTGCCAGACTTCAGCGGCGGCGTCGAGGCTGCGTTGCGCGGCGAGGAGGCGCGGCCGCGCCTGCGCCGCCCGCGGTCCCGCCGAGGTCGCGGCCGTCGCGACCACGTCGTACAGCATGTTCTCGGCGCGCACCAAGGCCAGGACCTGCGCGCTCTCCTTCGCGCGCTCCGGCGGCGCGGCGCCACCCTCGGCGTGACACGCCGAGCAGGTCCGCAGCGCACGCTCGGGCGAGAGGATCGTGGTGGCCATGGAGCCGTGGCATGTCACGCAGTTGGGGCCGCGTCCGTCGCTCTTGAGGCGCGCGAAGTGGATGCTCGAACGGAAGTAGCCGAGCTCCGCAGCATGACACTTCCCGCAAGTCTCGGGGACGTGAGTGAAGTACACCGAGCTGGACGTGTCGCGCGAGGGCCGCACGCCCTGGTGGGCGGCGCCCTGGTCCGTCGCCGCGGGATTGCCGCCGTGGCAGGCCTCACACCCGACGCCTACCGCGCCGTGGCGGGAGCCTTGCCACGCGGCGAACCCGTGGCCGCCGCCCGAGGCCTCGGGCAAACGGCTGTGGCAGGCCACGCACTGGCGGGTCTGCTGGGCCCGGCCGGCCGCCGGCGCGACCATGAGGGCGCACGCGACCAACGGCAGCCATAGTGGATTCGAGCGCATCAGTCCTCCCCCGCGTCGGGCCGTGTGGCCCGGCGGCACAGTGCAAATGTACTACGCGATCCGGTTAGGCCTAGCTCCCCTGCCCCGGCTGATGGCACGTCGCGCAGATGGTCACGTCGTACGCCGCGTGGAAATCGGGCAACGCCTTCGCACCGGAGGTCGAATTGGGCGCGTGACACGTCCGGCAGGCCGTATGGGCCTCGTTGAACGGGTGCGCCGCGTTCGGGGGAGCCTTGTCCATCGGATGGTGACACATCGCGCACGCTCCGTTGGCGAAGTGGTGCGCGGCCGGCGTGCTCGTGATGTGCGCGTTCGCGTTCGGCGCGTGACAGCTCAGGCACTCGGCCTTCCCCGCGGCCGGATGCGGCATGCGCGGGGGCGGCGTGCGCGCCGGGGCGGCCTGCGCTGCCGCCGCAGCGACGGCGCCGACCAGCAGCGCGGCCACGGCGAGCGAAGTGCGGATCGCATTCATGGTTCCCTCCCAGGCAGGGCCTCGGCCGGCAGCTCGGCCTCCGACTCGGGCCATGGCGGAACGAGCTTGACGAGCACGAAGAGAATCACGAGCGGCAACAGCATGATCGCGCCGGCCGTCAGCATGCCCTCGAGGCCCAGCAGCTCGACCTTGTAGACCGTGAGCCCGCGGAGGCTCTTGGAGAACAGCTGGCCGCCGATGACGACGTTCCAGCGGGTGCTGAAGATGCCGATCTCGATCAGGATCGCGACGACGAAATATATCAGGCGCCGCAGCTCATCGGGGACCTGCAGCAGGCCGCGGCGCCGCAGCGCCGGGGCGATCAGCAGCAGCGACACCAGGGGGATCACGGTACCGATCAGCACCTGAAGCACGATGAGGCTCAGCACCAGCCGGCTCGACAGCATCTGGCCGAGGATCCGTATCGACTCCTCTGCCTCGTAGAGCCGTTGCGTGAAGTCGAGCATCTCGAGCGAGAAATCCACGATCAGCGCGAATAGCAGGAACGTGGCCAGCTTGTCGAGACAGGCCATGTCGATCGGCTTGAAGCGCAGCAGCGTCGTCACCATGTACACGAGCAGCATCAGCGCGATACCGGACACCACGGCCGAGAACAGGAACACCACCGGCATCAGCACGCTGCTCCACCACGGGTTCGCCTTGATGGAGCCGAAGATGAATCCGACGTAACCGTGCAGCAGGAACGCCGAAGGAATGCCGATGATGGTGATGAGCCGGCCCGCGCGCCGGTCGAATTTCAGCGCCTTTTCCGACAGGTCGGTCACGCCGAGGGTCAGGAGCCGCCGTGCGCGCGCGATCCAGCCCGTCGCGTTGCGCGACCAGATCACGAGGTCCTTGCGGAAGTCGAACCAGATCTCGAGCAGCAGCACGACCATCAGGTACCAGGCGTACACGAAACCGAACATCGCCATCGCCGAGCGCGGGTTCGGGGTCAGGAAGATCTCGAAGCTGCGCTCCGGGTGGCCCAGGTGCGCCAGCAAGGGCAGCGGCGCCGCGATCAGGAAGGCGAGCGCGCACAGCAACGACAGGCGGTAGGTCGGCTGGATCTCCTTGACGTTGAACACGCGAGCGAGGGAGGCCAGGATGAACGCGCCCGCCACGAGGCCCGTGAGGTACGGGTACACGACGACCAGCAGGCCCCAGTGCAGCTCGAACTCGTTGGGATAGATGTAGCCTTGCATGCCTACCGGACCTGTCCGTCCATGTTCGCGTAGTAGACCTTGGGGTCCGTGTTGAGGTGCGGCTTCAGCACCTGCAGCTCGTTGAAGCGACGGAACCGCTCCAGCGGACTGCTGCGGCGATGCACCTCGCCGAAGATCCGCGCGCCGGTCGGACAAACCTCGACGCACGCCGGTTGCAGCCCCTGGGTGACGCGGTGGTAGCAGAAGGTGCACTTCTGCGCCACCCGCTTCACCGGGTGCAGGTAGCGCGCCCCGTACGGGCACGCCTGGATGCAGTACCGGCAGCCGATGCAGTAGTCCTCGTCCACGAGCACCACGCCGTCGTCCGTGACGAACGTCGCCCCGACCGGGCATACCTGCACGCACGGCGGATTGGCGCAGTGGTTGCACAGCTTCGGCACGAAGAAGGTGCGCAGCACCCCGGTCTCGCCGGGCTGCTCGGGGAAGCCCTCGATGCCGCCGTTCGGGCTGTCCACCGTGACCTCGCCGTCCTCCTGGATCACGTAGCGTTCGACCCAGGTGCGGAAGTGGTGCGCGTCTCGCGGCACGTTGTTCTCGGTCTTGCACGCCTCGGCGCACCGGCCGCAGCCGATGCACTTGTTGATGTCGATTCCCATGCCGTAGTAGTGCTCGCGGGGATCGTAGGCCGCCGGCTCACCGCCCGGCGCCTGGGCCGCGGCGTCCGGCGAGCCCATGAACCCGAACAGCACCATCGGCGTCGCGGCGGCGGCGCACGAGCGGATGAACGCCCGACGATCCGGATCGGTGCCGGCATCCTGGCCAGCAGGCGGCTGCTCGGCGGCCATCAGCGGGCCTCCGGGTGATGGGGGTAGTGGCATTGCCAGCACACGTAACCCGGGTGGTGCGTCGCGAGATCCACGCGCGGGATCTCGAGCAGCGGCAAATCCGCGGGAGGCACCGCGCCCGGCGCGTGGCAGCGCCCGCAGAACTCGCGGGTCGTCGGCTTGGTAGGCCGCAGCTGGCGCGGCGAGGTCACGTGCCGCGGATCCACCTCGTGGCACTGCGTGCACGGCAGCTGGGCGTGCGGCGACACGGCCTTGGTGCGCGCGATCTCGCCGTGACACGCCGCGCACGATTCGGGCGGGTGCGGCGGCGTCGGGTCGTGCGGATCGTGGCAGGTGATACAGGGCCGCACCGGATTGTGAACGACCGGGTCGATCTGCGGAAAGCCTGTCGGCCGCGACGGACTGTAGCCGTGGCACAGCGGGCAGTAGGCGCGGGTGCGCGGGGCCGGCGGCTTGTGGCCCATCGGATCCAGGACATGCTCGGCCTGTGCCCCGTGGCAGACCTCACACGCCACGCCCCGATGGAACGACTGGCTCTTGCGATCCACGATCGGGGCGTGGCACGGCTCGCAGGCCGTGTGCCCCGCGTAGTGGATGGGCTGCGCCCGGATCGTGCCGACCGCTGCGGCCCGGTAGTGGCCCCGCTCCCCGAAGGTGGCCGGGACGAGGGCGCGACGTGCGACGAGCAGGGCCAACACCAGGACCAGGAAAATGACGGCCAGGTGGCGGACCTGCTGCGGCAACTTCTGCAGAAACCCCGTACCGAACCAACCGCCCAACGCGTGACTCCTCGCGCGTGCGGGTTAGTGTCTCAGCGACTTGATGTACGTGACGAGCTGGCGGATCTGGTCGGCCGAGAGTCGGGTGCCGTAGGCCGGCATCTTGCCCTTGCCGGCGCGAATCGAGTTCGCCAGCACGCTGTCGGGCTTCGCAGCTACGCCATGCGGATCGGTGAAATTCGGAATGCCCATGCTGGTCGCCATCGCGGGCGCCGGGACGCCGGTGGCGCCGTGGCACGCGGCACATGAGCGACCGTACAGCTGCGCGGGCGTCTCGGCCGCCTGCTGCGCCGGGAGCCGGCTCGCGCCGGCGAGCAACGCGACTACCGCGGATCCAATCACAAACCTGGCCCTCATCGAACCCCCTTGACTCGGTTAGCCGAATAACGGATTCCCGTATGCACTGAGTACGGCCTCTGCGGCAGCGAAGGGCAAGTTCCATGCCCCACACAGCTGCAGAATGGAGTCGGAAAGCCGAAAGAGGAGTCGGCTTACTGCCCCGATCGGGCCAATTTGCTGGGGCGTTATGTCCCGAGCGAGTTGCGCCGCCACGCCGCCCGGGCGAGGTTCCGGGTCGAGTGCGCGCCCAATACCCATGACCAGACCCGCTCCCGCCACCGACCCCGCGCTGATCGTCGCGATCCTCGACCTGGCGGCCGACGCCATCATCACGGTCGGCAGGGACGACCGGATCCTGTCGTGGAACCGCGGCGCGCGGCAGATGCTGGGATGGACGGAGGAGGAGGTCGTCGGCCGCCACTTCAGCATGCTGCTGCCCGAAGAGGAGCTCGCGCGCGGCGAGCTCGAGTGGCTGGACCGAACGGTCCGAAAGCAGCACGTCATTCGCGACTTCGAGACGCGCCGGCGCACCAAGGACGGCCGGATCGTCGAAGTGAGTCTCACGCGCACGGGCGTGCTCGACGAGTCCGGCGACCTGATCGGCTACTCGGCGATCGTGCGCGACATCTCCGAGCGCCGGCGCGTCGAGCGCCAGATGCTGAAGGCCGAGCGGCTCGCGACCGCGGGCCAGGTGGCGGCGGGCGTCGCGCACGAGATCGGCGCACCGCTGACGGCGATATCGATGGCGGTCGAGCAGATGCTGCGCCAGCGCTGCGGCGTGTGCGAGGGCGCCCAGCAGATGCGGCTCGTCCAGTCGCAGGTGGACCGCATCGCCCACCTCGCGCGCCAGCTGGTGGACCTCGCCAAGCCCGCCGCGATGACGACCGGCCCGGTGCACATCAACGACCTCGTCACCGCGGCGGCCGGCCTTCTCCAGCCGCAGTTCTACAAGAAGGGCGCCCGCATCGACCTCGCGCTCGATGAGCGCCTCGGCACCGTTCGCGCCGATGGCGCGCAGCTCCAGCAGGTCCTGCTGAACCTGCTCCTCAACGCGCACCGCGCCGTGCCCGCTGGCACGGGCGTCGTGTCGGTGAAGACGATGCGCGGCGAGACAGGCTCGACCGAGATCGTCATCGAGGACAACGGCGCGGGCATCGCGCCCGAGGACCTGCCGCACCTGTTCACCGCGTTCTTCTCGCGCTCGGGCGGGAGCGGCCTGGGCCTCGCGCTCGCCGCGCAGATCGTGCAGGCGCACCGCGGAACGATCGAGGCCGCCGCCGCTCCGGGCGGGGGCGCGCGCTTCAGCATCTCGCTGCCGCAGGGCGGCGATGACTGAGCACGAAGCTCCACCGGTCGTTCTCCAGCCCCGCGTGCTCGTCGTCGAGGACGACGCGGTCGTGCGCCAGTTGCTCGGCGACATCCTCCACGAGGCGGGCTACCAGTCGGTCGGCGCGCCGACCGGTGAGGCCGCGATCACCGAGCTCAACCGCCAGACGTTCGACGCGGCGCTGCTCGACTTGAACCTGCCCGGCATCCAGGGGATGGACGTCCTGCGCATCGGCCAGACCCTCCAGAGCGACACGCCGTTCATCGTGATGACCGCGTTCGGGACCGTGGACACCGCGGTCGAGGCCATGAAGAGCGGCGCCTACGACTACGTGGGCAAGCCGTTCCGGACCGAGGAGCTGCTGCTCACGCTGAAGCGGGCACTCGAGGAGACCTCGCTGCGCCGCGAAGTCGCCCACTTGAGGCGCCAGGTGCGCGAAGACCACCACGGCGTGCCGATGGTGGGCAGGAGCCCGCAGATCGAGCGGGTGCGCGACCTCGTCGCTCGCGTGGCGCCCTCTCGCGCGACGGTGCTCATCACGGGCGAGACCGGCACCGGCAAGGAGCTGGTCGCGCGGCTCGTACACGCGCTCTCGCCGCGGGTGGACAAGCCGTTCCTCGCCATCAACTGCGCGGCGATTCCGGAGACGCTGCTCGAGGCCGAGCTGTTCGGCCACATGAAGGGCGCATTCACGGGCGCGATGGCGACCAAGCGCGGCCTGATGGAGGAGGCCTCCGGCGGGACGCTGTTCCTCGACGAGATCGGCGCGGTCTCGGCGAACATCCAGGTCAAGCTGCTGCGCGCGATCCAGGAGCGGACGATCCGGCGCGTCGGCGGGCGCGAGAACCTGCCCATCGACGTCCGGCTGGTCGCGGCGACGAACCTCGATCTCGCGGCCGAGATGAAGGCCGGCAACTTCCGCGAAGATCTGTACTATCGCCTGAGCGTGGTGCCGATCCGGGTGCCCGCGCTCCGGGAGCGGCGCGACGACATCCCGCTGCTCGCCGCGCATTTCCTGAGACGTGCCGCGCAGGAGCACGGCGGCGAGCCGCTCGCGATACCGCCGGTCACGATGATGCGACTGATGGAGCACGACTGGCCCGGAAACGTGCGCGAGCTCGAGAACTTCATCGAGCGCGCGGCGATCATGCAGGCCGGATCGAAGACCATCAGCTTCGATCCCGACCACGGCCTGCACGGTCGGCGCGAGCACGAGCTGGCGCGCCGCGCCCGCGCCGAGCACTGGAGCCTGGAGCAGCTGGAGCGGGAGTACATCGTCACGACCCTGGGCGAGGTGGAAGGCCACCAGGGTCGTGCCGCCGAGATCCTCGGCATCGACCGGCGCACCCTGTACCGGAAGCTGAAGCAGTACAAGCTGGAGCCGGCCCGGACCGATCCGGGCGAGGGGGTTGAGACAAGCTAGCTGTCCCCGGTTCGGCACAGAGTGACACCTTGCCCCATCCGGCGCCGTCCGGTCCGGGCCGCAGCGCCTGAAATCTCGCCGTATCATGTTGTCCCACAACGATTTACAACTGAGTCCCGCGATCGGCCGCCCGTGGTACGGGTTACGCAATTACCGGGGCGGCATGCTGAACACCGTGCTCGTGAGCATCGAATCGGCGAGCGTCGCCGAGCGCCTGCGCGACTGGATCCCTGATCTGGTCGGCACGGGGCTCCGTCACGTCACGCTGTTCCACGCGATCGACGACAGCAAGGGCGCGGTCAACGAGGAACTGGATCGCCTGCGGCCGGAGCTCGATCGCCTCGCGGTCGCATTGTCTTCGCAGTCGGTCGAGGCGGACGTCGCGCTGAAGCGCGGCGACGCCGTGCCGTGGCTGGTCGCGCTCGCGACCTCACGCCACGCCGACCTGATCGTGGTCGAGACACCCGCCGACGCGGGTGCCGCCAACCGTCTACTGGAGCTGCTTGAAGAGGCCCCCTGCCCGGTGCTTGCCATGCCCGGAGGGGTGCCGGCAAACGCGGCGGGCCTGCACCCGGCCGCCGTCCCGCCACATCAGCCCGCATAACTGAAGGCGGCGGAATCGCTCCCGCGATCCCGCCGCCTCTCACCTCTCAGCACGAAGTCTACAGCGCGCGAAGCTCTTCGAGGACCTCGCGTCCGTAGAACAGTCTGATGTACCGCGCCTGGATCGGCGTGAGACGGCGCACTGCCCACGCCAGGTGCACGAAGTGCGGCTCGCAGGGCGCGTGCATCGGGTGCATGCCCACCTCTTCCGGCAGGTGGTTTCCCTTCCTCGCATTGCAGCTCGAGCAGGCCGTCACGACGTTCGTCCACGCATTGCTGCCGCCGCGCGAGAGCGGGATCAGGTGATCGCGCGTCAGGCACTCGCGCTCGCGCAGGATCCCCTGGTGGCGGCCGCAGAACTGGCACGCGTAGCGGTCGCGCGCGAACAGGAACGTGTTCGTGACCTGGCGCCGGAACCGCCGCGGGACGTGGATAAACTTGGTGAGACGGATGACGATCGGGCGCGGGAGGCTCAGCCGCTCCGACCGGACGACCTTGCCCGACTCGGCCTCCACCACCTCGGCCTTGCCGTCGATGACGAGCCGCAGCGCCCTCCTCACCGGGACCATCGTGAGGGGCTCGAAGGACGCATTGAGGGCGAGACACCGCACCGCAGTCATCCACTGCCTCCTGCAAATCCGTGATCGGGCCGCAAAAAACCCGCTCCGCCCTGGATCTGGGCGGGACGGGCGCACGGGCCGGGTCGGCCCCCCGATGGGGTTTAGACTAGCAGGGACAACGACTTGCTGCAAGGCTGGAGGGCGCCGGGGCCCGGCAGGCTACGCGAAGGCCTTCACTGCCTCCATTATCTGCTCCTGGACCCGCGCGCGGCTGGTGCCGCCAACGGTGACGCGCCGCTCGACCGCCGCCTCGGCATCGCCGAGCCTGGGCAGCGCGGCCGCGAGCCGCGCATCGATCTTCTTCACGTCCGAGGCCGGCACCTTGTCGATCGTCGCGCCCAGTTCCTCGGCCCGCCGGACCAGCGCACCCACCAGCTCGTGCGCCTCACGGAACGGCACGCCCGCCTGGACCAGGAGATCGGCGAGGTCGGTCGCCAGGGTGGCGGGATCGAGCGCCGCCTGCATCGCGTCGGGCTTGAGGACGAGCGACGTGACCACGCCCGCCATCAGTTTCGCCGCATCCTCGGCCGAGTCGAGCACCGCGAACAGCGAGGCGTTGTTTTCCTGGAGGTCCTTCTGGTACCCGCTCGGCATCGCCTTCATCGCGCCGAGCATGCCGACCAGGCGGCCAAAGGCCTGCGGCGCCGCGCCGCGTATCAGCTCGAGCGCGTCGGGATTGCGCTTCTGCGGCATCAGCGAGCTGCCGGTGGTGAACGGCTCCGCGATGCGCACGAACCCGAACTCCGGCGTCGAGAACAGGATGAGATCCTCGGCGAGACGGGACAGATGCGTCAGGCATAACGAGGCCACGAACACGGCCTCGATCGCGAAGTCGCGGTCGCCGACGGCGTCCATCGAATTGGGGCTCGGCGCGAGGAAACCGAGCCGCTGGGCGAGCGCGGCGCGATCGACCGGGAAACCGGAGCCGGCGATCGCGCCGCTGCCCAGGGGCAGGACCGCCGTGCGATCGCGCGCGGCCTTGAGCCGCGAGCGGTCCCGCGCCGCAGCCCACGTGTGCGCGAGCGCCCAGTGCGCCGCGCGCACCGGCTGCGCGCGCTGGGTGTGCGTGTAGCTCGGCATCAATACGTCGAGTCCCGTCCTGGCCTGCGCGATCAGCGCCTGGCCCAGCTCCTTCAGCGCCGCGTCCAGGCGGTCCAGCGCCGCCATCGTCCACAGGCGCAGGTCGGTCGCGACCTGGTCGTTGCGCGAACGACCGGTGTGGAGCTTCCCCGCGACCGCGCCGGCCGCTTCGCCGAGCAGGCGCTCGACCAGCGAGTGGATGTCCTCGTCGTTCGCGCCGTCCGCCGTGCCCGCGGCGAGCCTCCGCTCGACCGCGCCCAAGCCCTCGAGGAGCGCCGCACGCTCGGCGGCCGTCAGGACGCCCGCGCCTTCGAGCGCGTGCACCCAGGCGCGGTTGGTCGCGAGGTCCTCGCGCCACAGCCGCTTGTCCACGGGAAGGCTGCGATTGAGGCGGTCGAGCCGCGGGTCCATCGGCTCCTTGAAGCGGCCGCCCCACATGACGTGCGGCGTCTCAGGCACTCAGCGCTACCGGCTCAGGGGAGACCGGCTCGGGCGCCACGGTCCGCGGGGCCCAGCCGAGGAATCCGAGCAGCCGGGACGAGTCGAGTGAGGTGTCGGCGGGCCGGTCCTCGGGCCTTCTCGCTTCGCGCACCAGCGCGGGGGCGAAGCCGTGAATCGCGCACAGCCGGCGCGCGAGCTCGAAGCGCGAGAGGCGCTCGGGCCCGCCGAAGTGGTAGACGCCCTCGGCGTCGGTGACGCCGAGCTCCCAGGCGGCGCGCGCCGCGTCGTCCACGTGCAGCGGGGAGCGCCACTCGTCCGTGTAGGCGTCGATCGGCAGCGCACGCAGCAGGTTGTCGCACTCGTAGGCGGGTCGCAGCGTGATGCCGCTTTCGCCCCACAGCAGCGACATCCTCAGGATCACGGCCGCGTTCGACGCATCGCGTGCCTCGGTCTCCGCTTCGAGCTTGAGCTGGCCGTACGGCATGACGGGGTTGGCCGGCATCGTCTCGCTGTAGTTGCCGGCTTGCCCGTCGAAGACCAGATCGGTCGAGGTGAGGACGAACCGTGCACCGGCCGCCGCCGCGGCGGAAGCGGCCGCGCGCGCGCCGTCCACGGTCACGTCGCGCCGCGCCTTGTCGTAGGCCGCAAAGAACACGAGGCCGGGGCGCTCGCGCTCGATCAGCGCGCGGACGGCCGATGGCGACGTGACGTCGAGCAGCACGTCGCGCCAGGGTCCGGGGCGCACCGGGTGGTTCCACCCGGTGCCGGTCGTATCGAGATCTCTGGGGGCGTTCGCGAGCAGGCGCGAGCCCAGGAAGCCCGACGCGCCGATGACAAGCGCGCGCGCGGGCCGCGGGCTCAGTCGGCCGCCTCTGCGAGCCGCGCGCCGAGCCGGCGCTCGCGCTCGGCGGCGGTACGCACGGCGAGGCCGTAGAGCCTGATGAACCCCTCGGCGTCCTTCTGCTTGTAGACCGAGTCGGCCCCGAACGTCGCGAGCCCTTCGTGGTACAGCGAGTACGGCGACTCACGGCCCTGCACGAACAGCGAGCCCTTGTACAGCTTCATCCGCACCGTGCCGGTGACGTACTTCTGGATCGCGTCCACCGCCGCGTCGAGCGCTTCGCGCTCGGGCGTCCACCAGCGCCCGTCGTACACGAGGTCCGCGTAGCGCTTGGCGACGTCGTCGGCGAGCGCAATGGTGCGGCGGTCCAGCACCAGCTGCTCCAGCTCGTGGTGCGCCTGGAACAGCACCGTGCCGCCCGGCGTCTCGTAGATGCCGCGGCTCTTCATGCCGACCAGCCGGTCTTCCACGATGTCGGCGCGGCCGACGCCGTGCTCGCCGGCGAGCGCGTTCAGCGTCTCGAGCAGCAGCACCGGATTCATGGACTCGCCGTCCAGCGACACCGGCTCGCCTTCCTCGAAGCCGATCGTCACCATCGCGGGTTTCGAGGGTGCGTCCTCCGGGTGCTTCGTCAGCATGAAGACGTCGGCGGGCGCCTCGTGCCAGGGATCCTCGAGGATTCCGCCCTCGTGCGAGATGTGCCACAGGTTCCGGTCGCGGCTGTATGGCTTCTGCGCCGTGGCCGTGGTCGGGATCTTCTTCTCCTTGAGATACGCGATGAGGTCTTCGCGGCCCTTGAACGCCCAACGCTCGTCACGCCACGGCGCGATGACCGTGAGGTCGGGGGCGAAGGCGGCGTAGGTGAGCTCGAAGCGGACCTGGTCGTTGCCCTTGCCGGTGCAGCCGTGCGCCAGCGCGGTCGCGCCGACGCGCCGCGCCGCGGCGACCTGCCGCTCGGCGATCAGCGGGCGCGCCATGGACGTGCCGAGCAGGTAGGTGCGCGCGTAGATCGCCCCGGCCTTCAGGGTCGGCCAGATGAACTCGCGCACGAAGCGCTCGCGCACGTCCTCGACGATGCAGGAATCAGCACCCGAGCGGCGCGCCTTCTCCTCGATGCCGTCGAGCTCGCCCTTGCCCTGCCCCACGTCCACCGCGCAGCACACGACCTTCGAGCCGTAATGCTCGCGCAGCCACGGCACGATCGCCGAGGTGTCCAGACCCCCCGAGTACGCCAGCGCCACAGTGTCCGTCATGTTCCCTGCTCCTGAGAGTTTATGCATTGCACCGCATAAACATACATGACGGGGCGGCGCGCATCAATGCCCGCCGGGGACCAGGTGGGCGATGCGGCGCTCGAGCTTCCGCCGTTCGGCGATGGACCGGGTGATCATGAGCAGCGTGTCGTCCCCGGCGATCGTGCCGAGGACCTCGGGCCACTCCTCGTGGTCCAGCGCCGCGGCCAGCGCGCTGGCGCTGCCGGTGGGCGTGGACAGCACGAGCAGCGGCCCCACGCCTTCGGCCTTGAGGAGCAGCTGCGGGATGAGCGTGGCGAGGGGCGGCGCCGGGTGGAGCTCTTCGGAGGGCGCCTCGTAATGCGCCACGCCTTCACCGTCCTGGACCTTCACCAGACCGAGGTCGCGGATGTCGCGCGAGAGCGTTGCCTGGGTCACGTCGAACCCGGCCTTGAGCACCAGCTCGCGCAGCACTTCCTGGTTCGGGACCGCGTTGTCCCGGACCAGATGGAGGATGGCGGCGTGTCGTCGGGTCTTGGATTGCACGGGCTACGAAGATATCCGCAGGACGCCATCGGCTGCCAGCAGCGCGCGCTCGGCGGAGGCCGCGTCGGCCGCGCGGGCGAACGCCTCGCGCTCCAATTGCCAGTCCACTCCAGGCCATTCGCGCCCTTCGTAGACGGCGCGCCCGGCGATCCAGGTCGCGCGGACGGTGGCGGCGTCGGCGCCCCCCGCGACGGCCCCTTCCGGGTCGGAGAAGGCAGCGAAGCCGCGGCCCTTGGGAGCGACCGCGATGAGGTCCCCCCAGGCACCCACTTCGATGCGCCCTGCGCCGACGACGCCGAGGGCGTCAGCGGAGTCGGCGGTGATGAGCCGGAGCTGGCGGCGCGGGTCCATCTGGGATGCCATCCCGGCGAGGCGCGCCTCGGCGAACAGGTCGAGCGCGTTGCCGGCCGCGACCGAATCGGTCCCGAGACCGACCTTCACGCCACACTCGTGCATCAGGACGAGGTTGGCGTGGCCGTTGTCGAGCGCGGCATTGGAGCCCGGGCAGTGGGCAACGGCCGCGAGTGCGCGGGCGAT
>JBIOIA010000022.1:0-21698 GCA_044449445.1 Gemmatimonadales bacterium | reverse complement strand
GTCCTGATCGTGACGCCGCCTCCTTCCAGCGCTGGAGACAGCTTGGCGGTCGGCTGGCCCGCCTCGCGCAGGATCGTGCGGAGCTGGTCGGTGCGCACGGTCATGGCGGTTGCGCGAGCGCCCATGACGACCAACATCGGCGCTTCCCGGCGCGTGCGCGGCAGGTGCGCGACAAACCCCGCCAAGCGGCTCGCCGACTCGACGTTGGCGACCGGCTGATCCTGCTCGTCGAGGTCGACGGCGACGGTGTCGGCAATCATCGGGCCGATCGCGTCCTGCAACTGACGGCCGGCGTTGGGGCCCGAGAACGAGGGGACATTCACACTAACGGGCTGCGGCTTCGCGATTCGGAGCGAGGCGAAGAAGCGCGACGCCAAGTCGCGGCCCGTGGCCGTTAGCGAGAGGAATGCCGCGATCGAGGCCACCAAAGCCAGGGTGGCCCACCGCCGTTTCCTTTGCCCAGTGCTCGGCTCGACCGTCGCCACAACGACTAACGACTAGTGTTGGGTTGCCGGGACGGACCGTCCGTCCGCCGTGAGCTTCAGTTCACCTTTGCGCCCGCGAATCTTGATTTCGTAGGTCGTGTCCCGTCCCGCGACCACGAGCTCGGCGATCTGGATGTGCGCCCCGTTCGCTTCCGCGGCCGTGCGTACGGCGGCCGGCAGCTGGGCGGGAGTCTGCTGGGTCTCGGTCTCCAGAATTCTTCCTTCCGGGCTGATGTCCAGGTCGCGACGTGTGGTGCCTTCACGGCTCACGACTTCGTAGAGTCTCTGGCCGTTCTCGCGTTCGGTGATGTATCTCAGCACGGTCGCGCTCGGGTAGGCACGCCGGAAGGCTTCGCGGACCGGCGCAGGAACCTGGGCGGCGGGGATGGTGCGTTCCCGGTCGGCGGCGGGAGTTGGGTGCTTCTGGGCATCCGGCGTCGTGCTTTGGGCCGCCAGCGTCCCGATCGCTGCCAGCGCGAAGGTCAGGGTGGCTGCCGCGATGCGGTATTGTGCCGTCATACAGCTGCCTCGGTGGGGGAGGGGCCTTGGAGTAACGCCGAAGCATGCGCGAGCAGCATGACAGGGACATGACAGGGCCTGTCGTGACGTCGTCGACGCGAGCGAGGTCATTATTGACCTCTTGGCTGTGTCTGTTTCTGTGTCAGTTAGGGGTGGCAAAGGCCGATATTCAGGCTTTTCAACCCCGGCAGCGGACGACACGAACTCGCGGTTTGACAACATTTTGCCGGACTTGGCCTGCCTAACGAGTCAGGCTCTGGATCAGGAGAGTCCTGGTTCGATCCCAGGAGGGGCAACTCGAAGCGCGATACTGCGATGGGCGGTGTCGCGCTTCGTCGTTATCAGGATCCGACGCTCGGCTCTACCGGTGCGGTGCTGTTCCCGCCCCGATCCGCGCGAGCAAGTCGCCCAGCCGCCGAATCTCCTCGCCATAGCGCGCCCAGTCGCCCGCGCGCTGGGCCGCCATCGCGCTTTCGTAGCGCTGCCGGGCCTCGGCGATCAGCGCGCTCTGCCCCGCATCTGACTGCGTCTCGCCCGCCGTTGTGGTGACCGGCTCCCCGTGCGGCGCGGTGGAGCCGCCAAACAGCTCCGCCAGCGCGCCGTCGAGCGTTTCCGCCATCGCCACCTCGTTCTGGTAGGCGACGACGACGCGCTTCAGCTCGGGGATCTTCCCACCTTGCGCGCGCAGGTAGAGGGGCTGGACGTACAGCAGGGACGTCCCGATCGGGATCACCAGCAGGTCGCCCCAGAGCACCTGGGAGCCGTGCTGGTCCCACAGCGAGACCTGGCGCGAGATCTCCGTGTTCTGGTTGATCCGATTCTCGATCTGCGTCGGGCCGAAGACCAGCGTCTGCCGCGAGAGGCGATAGACCCGCAGCCTCCCATACTCCGCGCCGTCGTTTCGCGCCACCATCCACGCCGCCAGATTGTCCTTCCCCCGCGGCGTGAACGGGACCATGTACACGTACTCCTCCGTGGACTCTCCGGGCAGCTTCATGATGATGTGGCGCAGGAACGGCACCGCCCCGCCGTTGGCCCGGTTCACGACCGGGATCTGCCATTGGTCCTCGCGGTGGTAGAAGTCCACCGGCGCGTCCATGTGGTACGTCGCGTAGAGGCTGGTCTGGATCGTGTAGATCTGGTCCGGATAGCGCAGGTGCGCTCGCAGATCGGCCGGGAGGCTGTCGAGGGGAGCGAAGATGCCGGGGAAGATGCGGGCCCAGGTGCGGATCAGCGGATCGGCCGGCGCGCTGATGTACGCCTTCACCGAGCCATCGTACGCGTCGATGACGACCTTGGCGCTGTTGCGCATATAACTGGTGCCGTCGGTCAGCCGCTGGGCGTAGGGATAACGGTCGGTCGAGGTGTAGCCGTCCAGGATCCACTCGAGCCTGCCGCCGGCCGCGATGACGAGGTAGGGATCGTGATCGAAGGTGAGGAACGGCAGCGCCTTCATCGCCCGCCCCGTGATCTCGCGATTGTAGAGCACCCGGCTGTCACTGGTGATGTCCTGCGAGAAGAGAATGTTTGACTCACCGAACCGTGCGGCGAGCAGCAGGCGGCGCCACAGGCCCCCCACCCGGACGCCGCCGCTCCCCTTGTAGGCGGCGTAGACATCTGCCTCTCCGGAGGGGAAGTCGAACTCCCGCTGCCGGGTGCCGACGAAGGCGTAGTCGTCGTCGAGCTCGCCGTAGTAGATCTGCGGGCGGGTGACCGTGAGCGACACGCTCGAGGTGGGGGGGAGGTCCTTCACGAACAGCACCGGCAGGCCCTCGGGGGTCGCCTGGTTGACGGGGCCAAGGGTGAGTCCCATCCCGTGCGTGAATGTGAGGTGCTCGTTGATGAAGGTCCGCGTCGGCAGCGACGCAGGGTTCAGCTCGCGCGGCGAGAGCAGGACTTGCCGGTACTTCCCGTCGATCCAGTAGCGGTCGTCGTCCACCGAGACGAAGTCGTAGTAGGTGCGGATCTCCTGGAGCTGGCCGAAGGTCTGGAGCAGGGGATCGCGCTCCCACAGGCGCACGTTCTCGATGGTCGGGGTGTTGGCGCGCAGGTCGGCCAGCTTCAGGGTGGTCTCCCCCGCCAGCTCGCGGACTTCCACGCTATCGAGGCCCCAAGCCTGCCTGGTGGCGGCGATGTGAGACCGGAGGTACGGTGTCTCGCGGGTCAGTTCGGTCGGGGCGACCACGAACTTCTGCATCACCAACGGGAACAGGCCGCGCCCGAGCACGGCCACGACGATGTAGCCGCCAACGGCGAGCAGCGCGTAGCGGGGGAGACGTTCGCGCAGGGCGCCGATCAGGACGGCGGCGGCGGCGGCCACGGCCACGATCGCCGAGAGGTGCAGGGCGGGCAGGCGGGCCATGAGATCGGTGTAGCTGGCTCCGATAAGTGGGCCGGTGGACGAGTAGAGGAGGTTCGCGCTGTCCACGATCCAGAGCTGCACGGCGGTGACGAACAGCAGCATCGCGAGCACGACCGCGAGGTGGATCCCCGCCGTGCGCACGACGCGCACGGCGCGGCCACGCACGATGAGGTCGGAGCGCTGGAGATAGACGAAGATGAGCAGCAGGAGAGAGACGAGCGCGAGGCCGAAGAGGAAGCCGAGGACCGCCGTCACGGCGGGCAGAGTGAAAACGTAGAATCCGATGTCGCGCGAAAAGACCGGGTCTGCAATGCCGAACGGGGTGCGGTTCACGGCTTGGAGCGCCACGTCCCACAGCGGCGTGGCGGCGAGACCGGCCAGCAAGCCCAGCACCAGCACGACCGGCAGGCTCACGCGGCGCAGCGTCCGCGTGACGTCGAGCTGTGGGGACGACGGCCCGACGGCGATGACGATCGGGCTGAGGACGATTCCGCGCTGAGCGACGCGGAGGTTGAGATAGAGCGTGCCGGCGGTGACGGCACTCACGACCAGGAAAAGGAGAATCCGCGTGACCAACTGGCCCGTGAAAACGACCTGGTAGCCGATCTCCTGAAACCACCACCAGTCGGTGAGGATGCCGATGAGGGTGGGGACGGCGAAGACGAGCGCAACGATTGCCATGGCTGTCAGGATGAGTGCGCGGCCTGGGCGGGACACGGGCGGTCCTCAGGTGGGAGCGTGAGCCGACGAGTACCGACCTAGCTTCGCTCCCGCGGCCGGGAAGTCAAGGCCTGAAGGCTGGTTGCAGCACTTGTGTGTCTGTTTCGTCGGCCTGCTGGTAGCAGGTCAGCAGCGTGGTGAGATCGTGCCAGCGTGCTCAGGACGACCGGGGTCGGCCTGGTTGTCGGGAACCCGGTAGCGCTTCTCCGCGCACCAGCGCGCGATTACTCCGACCACCGCAGCGACGCTGATACCGTCAATGGCGTAATGGGCGTCGGCCGAACTGGCAGGCGCGGGTGCAGTGATCACGTCGACGCGGTCACCCAGCGGCCACCAGCGGCGGACGGCCCGCGTGGAGCGCGCGGGGTAGAGGCCCAGCGTCCGGATCCCGAGCGCGGCGGCGATGTGAAGCGGACCGGTGCACGCGCCCACGAATCCGTCGGCCTCCCGGACGAAGGACATCAACTCCTCCAGCGAGAGTCCCGTCAGGTCCGTCACATGCGCGGGCAGCTGCGCAAGCCACGGCCTAAGAACTTGACGCTCCTCCGAGGAACCGGTGACAAATACCTGGTAGCGGTGCGGCGGCAGTGCAAGGGTCAGGGCCGTGTACCGCGAGAGCGGCCACGCGGGAAGGGAGCCGCCCGTCATCGGCTGGACCACGAGGTTGAAGCGTGTCGGGTCGACAAGCACGGCCAACTTCGCCGCGAGCGGCTTCACCCGGGTGAGTCCGATCTTCGGCGCGAGATCGCTCACCGCGAAATCGGTGCGCGCGAGGAACAGTGCAGCGGTCCGCACATTGAGCTGGGCCTCGTGGAGACCGGAGTGCGCGCGCCCGACGTTGACCAGGTCGGTGCACGTGAGCCAGTGGTACAGGCGCCGATTCGTGCCGAGCCGCCGCGGAATGCGGGCGCGGCGAGCTGCCCAGGCTACTTCGCGGCACGGCCCGGCGTGGACAATCACGTCCGCATCCAGCGCGGCGAGCGCCTCTACGCGACCGGCCCCGTCGGCGGGGTCGGAGGGCCATTCCGCGAAACGGTCCACGTTACCGCACGCCCCGACGATCGGGGCCGCATGGTGCCCGCCGAGGAAACACAGCTCGGTGTCGGGCCAGCGTTCGCGCAGGAGGCCCATGAGCGGAAGCGTCATGACGACGTCGCCACGGCCATCGACACGACTGACCACGATGCGGCGCGGTGCGGGGATCACTCACTACTGACGCACGGCAGGCCGCCGCATTAAGCGGGGTGCCTTCCAGCCCGTCCCGCTCTGGTCGTATCTTACTTGCGGCAGTACCTGATCGCGGCCGTGCGTTCAACGGATTCACCCATGACGATCACGGATCGGGAGTTGCGAGGACGAGTCAGCCAGGATCTGGGCCGCGAGTTTCGGGCCCGGCTCAAGGGCGACAGCATGCTCGTGCTGTTCGGGCACAGTGCCCTGATCGTCCTGGTGGTGGCTCTGACCTGGCGCGACGAATTGGGTGTCCGGCTTGCGTCGTGGGCGATCGTGGTCCTGCTGACGACCGTCGCCAGGGTTGTAACGCTGCGAAGAGCGGCGCGTCAGGACATCGAAGACCGTTCCGCTTTGGCTGGTGCGCGCGCCGGCGCCGCTCTTCAGGCCCTGGCGTGGGGTCTGGGCGCGGCGCTCCTCATGCCCTCCATGCCGTTGCCGGACATGGCGATCGTCCTCGTCGTGCTCGCGGGCATAGGGGCCGGCTCACTGGCGACGCTCGCCCCCGACGCGCCGAGTCTCTACTGGTTCCTCGGGGCACTGGGCGGCGCGTTGCCATTCGGCATCCTTGCCTCGGCCGTTGATCGCCCGCACATCGTCGTCGCCGGGATCGTCGTGGTGTTCACCGTCGTGCTGCTGGCTTTGTATCGCCGCGCGCACGCCGCACTGGCGAAACAACTGGAGACGAGCATTCTGCTCGCCGTCAGCCAGGAAGACCAAGCCAGGCTGATCGTGGAACTGAGGGACGCGCTGGGCCACGTCACGACGCTCAGCGGATTGCTCCCAATCTGCTCGAACTGCAAGAAGATCCGGGATGACGCCGGTTACTGGCAGAGCGTGGAGCACTACGTGAGTGCTCACAGCGACGCGACGTTCAGTCATGGCGTCTGCCCCGACTGCTTCCCGAAACTGTTCGGCGGTATCCCCCACCCGGATGAGGAGCGAGCCTAGCGCCGGCCGGTACTTGACGGCACCGGGCGCAGCATACTAGTTTGCTCTAGGCCTTGAGCAACACTGTCTGCGCCCGCCATCGAGGGCACCGCCGATGAAGCATCCGGAACCGCGCGACCTGTTTCCCGGCGCACTCGAGATGATGATCCTGCGCCTCCTGAAGCGTCAGCCGCTCCACGGCTACGCCCTCGTGCAGCGCATCCAGCAGGTTTCCAACGATCTGCTCCAGGTCGAGGAAGGCTCGCTCTACCCGGCCCTCCAACGGCTGCTCAAGGACGAGCTGGTTACCGCGGAGTGGGGCGTCTCGGCGACCAACCGCCGCGTGCGTATCTACCGGATCACACCCGCGGGGGCGAAGCATCTGACCCAGCAGATCTCCAGCTTCGAAAGAATGCTGCGGGGCATCGGGCTGGTGCTCGCGCTCAATCAATCGTGAACCCCTTCAAGTGGTTCGTGGCCCGCCGCCGGCACCAGGCCGATCTCGCCGAGGAAATCCGCGCGCACCTGGAGGAGAAGACCGAGGAGCTGGTTCGGGGCGGCATGCCGCCCGCGGAGGCGGCGCTCGCGGCCCGCCGCGCGTTCGGCAACGTGACGCGGACGCAGGAGGAAGGCCGCGCCGTCTGGCAGTGGCCGACGCTCGAGTCGTTCGCGATGGACCTGCGTTACGCGCTGCGCCAGCTGCGGCGGAGCCCCGGGCTCGCCGCGGCCGCGATCCTCACGCTCGCGATCGGCATCGCCGCCAACACGACTGTCTTCAGCTGGACCCGCGCCGTGCTGCTCGATCCGCTCCCCGGAGCGAGCGACGCCTCGCGCGTCGTCGCCCTGGAGAGTCTCGCGCCCTCGGGTGATTGGACACCTACGTCGTACCTGGATTTCCGCGACATGCGCGAACGCCTTCGGACGCTCGAGTCGATGAGCGTGGCGTATCCGCTGAGCCTCGCCGTCGGCGAGCCCGGCGCGGTCGAGCGGCGCTATGGCGAGCTGGTCTCCGGCAGTTTCTTCGACGTGCTGCGCATCCAGCCGGAGGCCGGCCGGTTCTTCGCCGGCGCCGAGCGGGACGACGCGCCGGGCGCGCATCCCGTCGTCGTCCTCGGCCACACGCTGTGGGCCACGCGGTATCATGCCGATCGCGCCATCATCGGCCAGACGATCCTCATCAACCGCTACCCATTCACGGTCATCGGCGTCGCGCCTCCGGCCTTTCACGGCTCCATGCCCGGGAGCGACTTCGAGATGTGGGCCCCGGCGACGATGCTCAGCCGGCTGGATCCGAACGGCGGGATGTTCCTGCAGGATCGGAAGACGCGGATGTTCCGGGTACTGGCCCGGCTGAGAGACGGCGTGAGCCTGGAGCAGGCCAGGAGCAACCTGCATATCCTCGCCGCGTTCATGGCTCAGGCGAATGCGTCCACCAGCAAGGGCATGAGCGCCACGCTGTTGCCGATGTGGCAGTCGCACTACGGCATCGTCAACCATCTTCGTGCGCCGCTGGTCGTGCTGCTCGGCGCGTGCGGCCTGCTCCTGCTGATCGTCTGCGCCAATCTCGCGAACCTGCTGCTGGCGCGCGCCACGGGCCGGCGTCGGGAGCTGAGCTTGCGGCTCGCGCTCGGCGCGCCGCGCTCCCGGCTGGTCCGGCAGCTGCTGACCGAGGCGTCGTTGCTCACCGTCACCGGTTCGGTGCTGGGCCTGCTCGCGACGTTCTGGCTCAGCGGCTCGCTGCGCTGGCTGGTGCCGTCATTCGCGGCGCCCACGCTGCTGCGGCCCGGAGTGGACCGCGGCGTCCTCGTCTTCACTGCCGCGCTGACGTGCGGCGTGACGCTGCTCGCGGGCATCGCGCCCGCGCTTCACGGCGCGCGCGGACAGCTGAGCGACGCGCTGAACGAGGCGGGTCGCGGCGGAACGGGCGGAGCGCAATCCGGTCGGCTCCGCGGCCTGCTCGTGATCAGCGAGATGGCCCTCGCCGTGCTGTCGCTCGTGGGAGCGGGACTGTTTCTCAAGAGTCTGCAGCTGACGCGCGCGGTCCAACCCGGCTTCGACCCGGATCATGTGGCGATGGCGCAGGTCAGTCTGAACACCGCGGGCTTCGATGCGCCGCACGGCGATGCGTTCTGCCGCGCGCTGCGCGAGCGGCTGGAGCGCCAGCCGGGCGTCACATCGGCCAGCTATGCCGACTACGTGCCGCTCAGCGTCGGAGCGGGCTCGTGGGAAGACCTTCAGGTGGAAGGCTACACGCCGGGGCCGAGCGAGAACATGAAGCTCTATCGGAGCGCGGTCGCCCCCGGATACTTCGGCGTGATGAGGATCCCGCTGCTGGCGGGGCGCGACTTCACCGTCCAGGATGACTCGGCGGCCGCGCCGGTCATGATCGTCAATGAGGAGTTCGTGCGCCATTTCCTGAACGGTCGGACCGCGGTCGGCGGCAAGGTGCACGGATGGGGAGTGTGGTTCACGATCGTGGGCGTGGCCAAGGACATCAAGACGCTGAGACTGACCGAGCCCCCCGCGCCGTACTTCTTCGTTCCCATCAGGCAGGTGTATCGCCCCGAGTTCCCGTTCACGTTCTTCGTGCGGACCTCGGGGTCCGTGAACGACGCAATCGCGGCGCTGCGCCGCGACGCTCAGGCCGTGGATCCGGCGGTGCCGGCGTTTAACGCGATGTCGCTCGCCGAGTATATCGCCGCGCCGTTGACGGAGCAGGACGCCGCGGCGAGCCTGCTGAGCATCCTGGCCGGCGTCTCGCTGGCCCTCGCGGCGATCGGCCTGTATGGAGTGATGGCGTATTCGGTGGCGCAGCGCACGAAGGAGATCGGCGTCCGGCTCGCGCTGGGCGCGCAGCGCTCTGACGTGTTCCGCCTGGTCATGCGGCAGGCCGCGGCTCTTCTTGCCCTCGGCCTCGTGCTGGGCCTCGGCGCCGCGGTCGCTCTGACCCGCCTCGTCTCCGCGCTGCTGTTCTCGGTCCAGCCTGCCGATCCGGCCGTCTACTCGGCCGCCGCCGGGTTCATGATCGCGATCGCCATCCTGGCGACGGGAATTCCGGCTCTCCGCGCGATGCGGGTAGATCCGATGATCTCTCTCCGCTTCGAATAGTCGCGGGCCAGGTGATCGTTACGGCCTGCGCTCCGGGGGCTTTGAAGTCGGTCGCGGCGCCGGTCGCGGCGCTGCCGCCGCAGGCGGCCGGGGTGCAGGTTGCGCGCGCGGTGCCGGCTGCGCGCGTGGCTGCGCGTGCGACAGCTCCGGGTCGCGCATCGGTCCCGCCGGTTTTCCGGCCCGCAGGTTCTCGATCTGCTGCGGCTCCAGCGGGCGCCCGGGGTGTTGCTGCATCGCCGGCTCCCGCACCGGAAATGGCAGGTTCTGTGGCGCCGGAGCCTTCCGCGTGATCACCGGCAGCGGGGTTCTTGGCGCCGACGCCTGGCCCGGAGCGGCCTGCGGATTTCCGGCGATGGGCGGCGCCGTGCGCCTGACCGCGGTAGTGATCATGACCGGCCGCGCGGCCCGCGGCGGATTCGGTGCGGGAGCGCCCCCCGCCGCGGCCCTCGGCGCGGGAGCGGTCGAGGGATGGGGCGCTACGGGGACGTTCGCCATCTGCCCGGGGCCGATCGGGATCACCCGGCGCGCGATCGGCCGCCCGCCGCGGAACGTCGTGGTCGGCACCGCGGTGGTGGCGATGCCGCGATTGCGGTAGTTGATGGTGGCGATGTTCGTGACGTCGGTGACGTTCCCGATGTTCGTCACGCTCCTCACGTTCACCCGCCTGCGATACGCGTCGTCGTGGTGATACCAGGGGAAGTAGGGCTCGCCCGGTCCGAGCGGGAACCAGGCCTGGACACCAATGCCGGACCGGTCCCGCCCGTACAGTCGTGAGCCGTCCACAAACACCACCAGCGCCGGCGCGTAGCAGGGCCGCGGCCCGATCGCACCCGGCAGCCACGCCCACGCCGATCCGACGTACGCCCATCGCCCATAGTGGAATGGAGCGTAACCCCAGGGCTCATCTTCGACCCACGTCCAGCCCCACGGCTCGATCCACGCCCAGTGGCCGTAGCGATACGGCAGCCAGCCCGCCGGCACTGCGGTCGGATACCACACGGGCCCGTACTGGGCGTCCACGTCCCAGCGGCCGGCCTGGTCGAGATCTTCGTAGCCCGGCACATCGCGGCCGACATACTGCGCCGTGGCAGACGCTGCCAGACGGCGGTCTCGCTCCGCGCTCCACTGGTCGAAGCCATCGGCGGGCGGCGGCACGGCTTCCGAAGCCGTGACGGAATCGGTGCCGACCAGCCGGAGGGTCTGGCCACCGCGCAGCGAGCGGGAGAAGCCCGGCGCATCGACGTCGAGCGCCCCACGGTCCACCCGCACGAGCGTCGTGCTGTCGGCGCTCGACGCATCGACGCGGTATTCGCCTATCGAACCAACGGCGACCGCGCCGTTCGGCGTGTCCACCTCGAGCGAGTCGCCCGCCGGCAGCGAGTATACGCTGACCCGGACCATGCCCTCGGCGAGACCCAGCTGCATGAAGTCGTCCGACAGGTTGGTCAGCGTCAGGTCGGTGACGCCCATCAGGCGTACCGTGAACGGACCGACCTCGAGCTCCACGCGACTGCCGGAATCGGCGTAGAGACGATCGCCCGTCGTGAGCGTGTAGTTGAGCGTTGCCTGGCTCCAGCCGGTGTCGCCCGAGGGCTGGAACGACACGCTGCCGCTCACAACGCTGAGTCGGGCGATGCGCGAGGGCGGATTTCCGCTCCCGCCGGCCGCGCCGGTCGTGTCCTGGGCCGGCAGCGCCCGCGTCGCCAGCATGCACAACGCGAGCAACGACAACCCGCCGCGGCGCATTGGTGCACAGGTTGAACGAACCGCTGAGTGCCTCACGTCATCCTCCGGGTCTCACGTCCGCAGCGAAGCATCAACGTGGCTCGCCGCAAGCCTAACGCCCGCTCTGTGCCTCGAGTGCCTGGATCGCGTCACGCACCGCCTGCTTCGCGTCGGCGTGCGTGAGGCCGTCCACCGCCCCCCGCAGCAGCTCCAGGGCCGCCGGCCGCGGCATCCCGCGGCGGACTGCCTGTAACGCCGAGCGCCGAACGGCCGCCTTCTCGTCATCGAGCCGGGTGCGCAGCGCACCCCGCGCGTGCGCGCTCCCCGAAACGGCGAGTCGCGCGAGCACGAAGGCCGGCGTCTGTCCGGAGCCCGAGCCGACCAGCTGATCCAGGGCGCCGATGAAGCTCGTGTCGTTCGTGATCGCGATCGCCGACAAGGCCGCGTTCCGGATCGCGTCCTGATAGGACGGCTCGACCAGTGCCGCGGTAATGGTGGCGCGGGCGTTGGCGCTGTCGGCTTCGACGAGGGCGCGGACCGCGGCCGCCCGCACTTCGTAGCTCGAGTCGGTGGTGAAGGCACTTCGCGCCAGCGAAGCGGCGCGCTCGCCGCCGAGCTGGCCCAGCGCCTCGAGCGCGGCGCTGCGCACGGCTGCGGACGTATCGGTCAGCGCCGCCTGGACCGCGGGCAGGGCGGCGGCGGCGGGAAAGTGGCCGAGCGCGTCCACGGCCTGTACTCGCGTGAGGAAGTAGTCGGCATGCGCCGCCGCGTCGGCCAGCGCCTGGGTTGCGAGCGTGTCGGCGGTCCGGGTCTGGAGCTGCGCGATCACCCACTGGCGATCCCACAGGTCGCTGTCGCGCCCGAGCTGGGTGACGAGCCAGGGCGTCGGCTCATCGAAGTGGAGGGTCTTGAGCACCGCGTTCCCGTCGTCGAACACGACCATCGTCGGCTCGCTGGTCACGCCGGGAATGGTGAACGTCTGCTCCCGGGCGTTGACCTCGATTCGCTGAGTGACGTCGCCCGACGCGGTCCCGACCCGCACCACGACCGGCATCCGGAACGCCGCCGGGACGGTGAATCGGAGCCCGGTGCTATCGGCCTTCAGCGTGTCCGGCTGCGTCTGCTTGACCGCGAGCGTGAGCGCATGCCGAGTGGAGTCCCAGGTTGCCGTCACGTCGAACTGCGGATAGCCGGCCTGGTACATCCACTCGTCCCAGAACCAGTCGAGGTTCTGTCCAGTGGCTTCGAGCACGGCCTGCCGCAGGTCGTCGGTGGTGGCGACGCCGAACGCGTGGTCCGTCAGATACGCGTGAACCGACGCCCAGAAGGGCTCGGGTCCGAGGTAGTGCTTCAGCATCTCCAGGACGAGCGCGCCCTTGGGATAGATGTTGTTCGAGCCGTCGGAGGCGAGCGGCATCGCTCGCCGGCGGTCGATCTGCATGAACTGGCGGTACTCGTCCGCGTAGTAGTCCTGCTCGGCGTGCTCGCCCAGCTTGCGCCCCCAGTATTGGCCGGGCATGAACTCGGCGAATCCCTCGTTGAGCCACATGTTGGCCCAGTTCACGGTCGTCACGTAGTCGCCGAACCACTGGTGGGCCAGCTCGTGCGGGATCAGGATGTGCTGGTACCACGGGCGGTCCTGGTAGGCGCGGGCGTCGGGGACCGCGTCGATCAGGGTCGTCGCGGAGACGTTCTCCATGCCGCCGAAGAAATCGGCCACCGTGGTCTGCGCGTACTTGGCCCAGGGATAGCGGATGCCCGTGAGCGCGGAGTAGGTCCCGATCATGTCGGGCGTCACGTGGAACAGGCGCCAGGCGCGGGCGCTGTCTTCGCGGTAGACGTAGTAGTCCACCGGCGTCCCCTGCCACGCGTCGTGGACCTTGGCCAGCGGAGCCACGATCAGCGATACCAGGTAGGTCACCGTCGGCCGGTCCTGGCTCCAGGTGAGGGTGCGCGTGGCGCCGCGCACGACGTCCGACACCAGCCGCCCATTGGAGACGGCCATGTCTTCCCTGGACACGGTCGCCACCATCTCCCACGTCATCTTGTCGCTCGGGAAATCGAAGGTCGGGAACCACAGGTGGTTGTTGTCGCCTTCGCCCTGGCTCCAGATCTGCCGGGGGCGGTGCGGGAGGCCGTCGTTCGTGATGAACGTGAGCCCGCGGCCGTTCGTGATCTTCGCCTGGTAGGTCACGGTGAAGACGAGCGTGTCGCCGAAGCGCGCCGGCGCTGCCGGGAAGACGACCAGCGTGTCGCCATGGCGCGCGGTACGGAGCGTCGCTCCGCTCCGGTCGGTGACCGCGGTGTTCCGCAGCAGCGTCCCTTCGTCGAGGATGATCGAGTCCATGTCGGCCCTGCGCGCGACGAGCGTGGTCGTGACGCTGCCGCGGAAGGACGTCGAGTCCCAGTCGAAATCGGAGACGACGATGCGCTGGTGCACGAGGTCGTAGTCGTGGGAGCGGGTGTAGTGGTCGTTGGCCATGAGGGCCAGGTTCGACTGCGCCAGCGCCGGGACGGCGGCCAGGGCAAGCAGGAAGACGACTGGGGCAGTTCGCATCCGGAGACTCCGCTGATGGGAAACCAGGGCGCGCGCGACGGGCCGTAACGGTCTGACAATACGTCAGCCGGGCGGATTCAGTTGCCCGGGTGGTACTCCCGCTCGGTGTGGCCCTGGAGCTGGGGGCGGTAGAAGTAGACGTCCCTGAGGTTGCCGGTGGCGTAGCGCTGCGCCTCGTCGTTGAAGTGCGGCGAGTCCGGGTGGCCGCTTTCGCCGCCCGCCGTGACGGCCCTCGCCCGCACGCTGTCGCCGAACTCGACCACGGCGACGAAGCTGTTGCCGCTGGTGCCGTAGCGCTTGCGCGTTCCGGGATAGGCGCGCGCGCCGAACGCGGCGAGCGAGCCCCACTGGCCTCCCGTGAACGCGACCGGAATGCTCGGCCCGGAATCGTTGAAGGGCTGAACGATGTCGCCGGTCAGTCGCTGGAAGCGGTTGATGTCGCCCCACGGCGTGCGCCACGTGCCGAAGCGCGCGGTGAGCGTGTCGGATGCCGCCGCGAGCGCCTCGAGCAGGTCGGACGACGTCGCCTGGCGCGGAATGTAGTCCTCGGCGAGAATCCCGGCACCGCGCGCGGCACGGGCCACGCGCCGCGAGATGTTCTCGCCCCAGAATATCGCCAGCGTGGTCGGCACCGACGACTCGCCCCAGTGCAGGTCCCACGCTCGCAGCGCCTCGACCTGATCGCGCAGCCGCTGTTTCAGCGCGCTCGAGTCCGGCGCCTCGTCCCAGGCCCTGAGCAGCGTGGGAATCGGTCTCTCGAACCAGGTGAGGTACGGGTCGAACGCCGAGCGCATCAGCGACTCGACCGTGAAGTCGTGAGTTCCCTCGAGCACGCGCACGGCGTGGCGTCCGCGCGCGGACCATTCGCCCTTTTCGACGTAGGCGGGATAGTCCTGCTTCCTCGGGCTGCTCGGTCCCGCGGCCCACCACGGTGCGTCGTTCGTGTTGTAGACCCAGCCGCTGGGCGGATTCACGACGTGCGGGCTTTCGTCCACCGTGAGCAATCCGTGCCAGTCGGTGGCGGGGTTGCTGCCGTCCACCGGCCGCGTGAAGTCGAACGACGTGTCGCGCCGAGGGATGTAGCTGGCGTGGAAGTAGGCGATGGCGCCGTCGGCGTCCGCGTAGATGGTGTTGTTCGACGAGTTGGTGCGCATGTCCACGGTGCGGCGGAACGACTCCAGGTCCCTCGCCTTGGTGCGCGTGTAGGACTCGATCAACGCGTTACGGGGCTCCTGCATCAGCGCGATGCTCACCCAGCGTTCGCCCGAGCGCCTGACGATCGGCCCGTGGTGGGTGCGAGAGACCGTGAACCGCCGTTCGGCGAATCCGTTAGGCACCTTGTAGCGGATGACCACGGGACTCGCGATCATGGCACGATCTTCGTTGCCATATCGGTAGTAGGGCCGATCGCCGCGCATGACGACCGTTTCGAGATACTCGTCGATCGCGTCCACACCGCTGGAGGTATGCATCCAGCCGATCCGGTCGTTGAAGCCCTGGTAGATGAAGAACTGTCCCCAGGTCACCGCGCCGTAGGCGTTCAGCCCTTCCTGGCTCGCCATCTGCACTTCGGCCCGGAAGAAGAACGACGTGTGCGGGTTGATCAGCAGCAGCGCGTGATGATTGGCGGTATTCGACGGCGCGATCGCGATGCCGTTGGATCCGGTCGGATCGGGGGGGCCATCCGGATTGTCCTCGGCGCCGTCGCCGCTGCCCGAGGCGGAGGTGGGCGCGGGCCCTCCTCCATAGAAGGCCTGGAGCTGCTGGAGATTCACCTGCTCGAGATCGGGGCCGATGCTGCCTTCGCTGAAGCCGAGTGCCATCCAGGGCTCGAAGTGCGTGATGACCCGGGGATGCACCTCGGGATGCCTGTAGAGGTAGAAGTTCAGCCCGTCCGCGAACGAATCCATGAGGCGCTTGAGCCACGGCGGGCTGGTGCGGTACAGGGCGCGCAGCGAGTCCGAGTCCATGAAGAGTCTCGCGCGCAGGTCGTGCCAGACATGGGATTCCCCCTCGGCCTCGGCGAGCCGTCCCAGCGCGTCGAGGTAGTTGGTCTCGACGCGGTTGAAGTCGTCCTCGGCCTGGGCGTACATGAGGCCGAACACGGCGTCGGCGTCGGTCCTTCCATATATGTGGGGGATGCCCCAGTCGTCCCGGACGATGGTGACGTTCCGAGCCTGGCGCTGCCACCGCTCGACCTGGCGGTGGCTCTGGGCGGCGAGTGGAGCGTGCGCAACGCACGCGATGCCGAGGAGGAGGACAAGTTTTCTCATGACCCGTTGAAGGATACGCGGCAGCGGGCCTTGCCGCTGGGCCCCCACCGCGCCAATCTCCAGTCATGCGAACCATGACGCTGACGGCCGCCCTGCTGCTGTGCCCGCTCGCGCTGGCGGCCCAGGATACCACGCGCTTCACCCGCGCCGACACGCTGCGCGGCGCCAACGGCCCGGACCGCTCCTGGTGGGACGTGACGTTCTACGACCTGCACACGCGGGTCAATCCCTCGGACAGCAGCATCAGCGGCTGGAACGGCATCACCTACCTGGTGAAGCGGCCGGCGCAGCAGATGCAGATCGATCTCCAGGTGCCGCTCGAAGTGGACAGCATGGTGCAGGACCGCCGGCGCCTCACGTACCGGCGCGACGGCAACGCGTTCTTCGTGACGCTGTCCGCGCGCCAGCGCGCCGGCGAGCACAGGACGGTGACGGTGTGGTATCACGGCAAGCCGCGCATCGGCCGGCGTCTCCCGTGGGACGGCGGGTTCACGTTCCCGATGGACAGTCTCGGCAACCAGTGGATCGCGACCGCGAACGAGGGGATCGGCGCGAGCCTGTGGTGGCCCTGCAAGGACTACCTGGGCGACGAGCCCGACAGCCAGCGCATCGCGATCACCGTGCCCGATTCGCTGATCGACGTATCGAACGGGCGATTGCGCAGCACGACGCCCAACCACGACGGCACGACGACGTACGAGTGGTTCGTCACCGAGCCGATCAACAACTACGACGTCGAGATCAACGCCGGACGCTACGCGCACTTCAGCGACACCCTGATGGGCGAGGCGGGCGCGCTGACGCTCGACTACTGGCCGCTCGCCTATCACGTCGAGGCGGCGCGCCGCCAGTTCCAGCAGGTCAGGCCGATGCTCCAGTGCTTCGAGCACTGGTTCGGGCCGTATCCCTGGTACGCGGACGGCTACAAGCTGATCGAGACGCCGCACCTCGGGATGGAGCACCAGAGCGGCGTCGCGTACGGCAACCACTTCCAGAACGGGTATCTCGGACGCGACCTGTCGCGCACCGGGCTCGGCCTCCAGTGGGATTTCATCATCGTCCACGAGAGCGCGCACGAGTGGTGGGGCAACAGCATTTCGGCGGAGGACCACGCCGACATGTGGCTGCACGAGAGCTTCGCGAATTACGCCGAGGGGATCTACACCGAGTGCCAGCTCGGCAAGAGCGCGGGCGCGGCGTACATGATCGGCGCGCGGCGCGGCGTGCGGAACGACCGCCCGGTGCTCGGCACCTTCGGCGTCAACCACGAGGGTTCGGGCGACATGTATCCCAAGGGCGGGAACATGCTGCTCACGATCCGCGCGATCATCGACGACGACGCGAAGTGGCGCGGCATTCTGCGCGGACTGCAACGCACGTTCCGCCACCAGACGGTGTCGGGGCGGCAGGTGCGGGACTACATCAGCCGCGAGGCGGGAGTCGACCTGGGCAAGGTGTTCGCGCAGTACCTGGAGACCACGATGATTCCGTCATTCGAGTACCGTGTCGAAGGCGGAACGCTTTCGTACCGCTGGGCGAACGTCGTGCCGGGTTTCGACATGCCGCTGCGCGTCGGAATTCTCGGGATGGGGCAGCGCGTGCTGCACCCGACCGAGTCGTGGCAGACGCTGGTCGTGGGACCTCTGCACGCGGACGACATCGCGGTGGACGAGAACTTCTACGTGACGGCCCGGAACGTCGGCGCGACGCCCTAGCGCGGCGGCCGCCGATCCGGCGGCGCCGCGGTCGTATCCATGAACTTCCTGCCGGCGAAGCCGGGGGGCGCCGCGCCCGCGGCGTGGCAGGCATCGCAGGTCAACCCGTTCTTGAACACGTGCTCCGCGTGAGTGGTGCGGTGCCCGGCGGAGTCCACGCCGAGCGGCGCTTCCTCGATGCCATAGTGGCACGAGAGGCAGTGGCCGCTCTCGACCTCGGGACCCAGCGAGGGCGGGGTCGGCACGGGCCGGGAGGCGAGACCATACGCTTCGCCGGCGAGCGCGAGTGAGCGGCGCATCAGGCGGTCGGTGAGCGGCAGGTTGTGCAGCGGACCCGCGCGATTGACGAACGCCAGCAGGTCCGTGGCCTCGCGCAGCTTCGCGCGGGCCGCGGCTGGTGCCGAGTCGGCGCCCAGCGCGTGGTCCGCGGCGGTGATATAGCCGGCCACCCAGTCGTGGCGGCGCGCGTAGCCGCGGCGCCAGCGGGCGAGCACGCCCTCCCACGCGCCGCCGTGGCAGCCGGTGCACGCGGCCGGCGTGCCGACCAGTGGCGCGCCGGGACGCGGCGTGCGGCCCGCGGCCTGGTGACACGAGCGGCACGTCACGCCGCCGGTGAACATGGTGCTGGGGCTGGGCCTCTCGCCTGGCACGATCCCCAGGACCATGCGCTGCTGGTCCTGGTGCACGTTCGCATGACAGGTGGGGCAGTGCTGGACCCGGCTCGTGTCGGACGGCATCGGCCGGCGGTGCTGCGGCGCATGGCACGTCAGGCAGTCCAGCTCGACGGATCCGCTCATCGCGACGACGCGGTGGGCGACGGGCTCGTGGCAGGCGGTGCAGGCGACGGTCGGATGCGCGGCGTGCGCGGCCGTGCCGGTGAGCGTGGTATCGACGGGCGCCCGACCGCTGCCGGCCGGGTGACACGAGATGCAGCGGGCCCGGGTCGTGCGGACGGGCCCGTCCACGAGCTGGAAGTGGCATCGCGTGCACGGGATGTGCGCGTCCTTGAGCAGCGCGTGCGGCAGCTCCACGCCCTGCGACGTGGTACGGACATGGCGCGGCGAGACGTGGCACGTCGCGCATCCGGTGTCGGCCGATCCGGCGATCGCCGCGTAGTGGCACAGCGCGCAGGATGCCGTCCCGGCCGAGAGCGACGTGCTGCCGGTCTGGTGGGTGTGGCAGCTTGCGCACGCCACGCTGTCGGCCCCCGCCGCCGCGTGCCGGCGGTGCGCGAAGGTGACGCCGCGCACGGTGACGTGCGCCGGCCCGCCGTCGGCGTGGCATCGCGACGTCGTGCACGAAACGTCGGGCACTCCGCCCGCGCCCGGCCCGGCGCCCGAGCCGGCCAGCGACCCGAGGGTGCGGTGGCAGCCCGCGCACGCGACCCGGGCGTGGGCCTGCGGCGCCCGCGGGTGCATGTCGCATCCGGCGAGGAGCGCCGCCAGGACGCCGGCCAGGGCGGCCCGCGCGACTAGCACAGCGATCCCCACAGAATCAGCCCGATCAGCGCGGTGCCGACGCCGAGCAGGATGAGACCGGTCACGGCCGCGAGACGATTCAGCCAGGAGGGCGCCGGGGGTGCGCGCCGGTCCGCGATCGCCTGGCGGCTCGGCTCGGCGTTCGTCACGGTCTCCTGCAGCTGCATCGCCAGCAGCGGATGCTCTTCCTCCATGTACCGCAGCGACGCGCGGCCGGTGAGCATCACGGCGTCGAGCGGCCACTTTCCCGGTCGCAGGTGCACGTTGAAGAAATGGATCACGAAGATGAACGCGGTGGCGATCATCGCCTCGTACGAGTGGATGATGATCGCCACGTTGAACATGATCCCCGGGAAGAACTGCGCGAAGAACACCGGCCGCCAGAGCATGAGGCCGGTGAAGCCGATGGCGCCCACGCCCCACAGCTCGGCGAAGTAGTCGAACTTCTCCATGTAGCTGTAGCGACCGAACCGCGGTTCCGGCCCGCGGCCCAGGAAATACTTGACCATTCCGAACGCGTCGCGCAGATCCTGCGCGCGGAACAGGATGGAGTCGGCGCCGATCAGCAGGCGACGGCGATCCCGCGCCGTCCACAGCCGATACGTGACGTACCCCGCGTACAGCCCGAAGTAGCCGAAGACGAAAGCGCCGGCGATCCGGTGGAGGAGCCCCGCCCGGCTCGTGCCGCCCAGCAGGTGCATCAGGCTCGGCGCCCATTGCGTGCAGCTGAACAGCAGCGGCAACCCGGTGATCACCAGCACGAAGAAGGTCGCCACGACCAGCGCGTGAACGATGCGGAACACGACGTTGAAGCGCCACACGAAGGGTGCGCCGCCCCGCAGCGCCGCGTCGAGCGGCTTCGGCGCGGGCGAGTGTGCGACCCTGGGCCGCGCGCGCCGGTCCGCCATGCTGCGGCGATACCACAGCACCGTGTGCGTGCCCCACACGAGCATGGTGCCGAACCGCGCGACGTTCATGAATGCCCAGACGTAGAAGAGCGGCGGGTTCTGCGCGCGGCTTCTCGGATTGGCGTGCGGCCGGTAGCCGGCGAAGCTCGCGTTCGCCTGGGCGTGGCAGTGGCGGCAGGTGCCGAGGCGGTGGCCCGCGGAGACGGACGAGGCGGTGTCGGAGGCCGGGAGGATCGCGTGCGGAGTGTGGCAATCGGCGCACCGCGCCGCCCGGAGCGAGCCGACGCGCGAGGCCTGGCCGTGATAGCTGTCGCGGTAGGTCCCGCCGTAGAGCTCGTGACAGCGCGTGCAGGCGTCGGCGACGGCGGAGCGCCACGAGGGATCGCTGGCGCGCCGGATGCCGTGCTCGCCGTGGCAGGCAATGCAGGTGGCGGCGGTGTCCGCTCCGATCGGCTGCGCGCCGCCGGCCTGGCGCACCGCCGTCCGGCCGTGGATGTCGCGCCAGTAGCTCGCGGCCTCCGCGCGGTGACATGCGCTGCACGCCCGCGCGAGCCGGACGTCGATGTACCGCGTCGCTGCATCCGGAACCGGTCGCATGTCGTGCGAGCCGTGGCAGCTGGTGCAGGCGATGGAGTCCGCGTGCACGTCGCGGGCCGCGCTCTGCACCTGGCGCGGGTGGCAGCGCGCGCACGCCGCGCGCATCAGGGCCCGCCCGGCCGCGGTCGGCAGGAAGCCGGACTGCGCGACATCGTGACCGCCGTGGCACCCGACGCATGTGGCGCGCGGCTGGCCCGCGCTGCGCGAGGAGTGAACACCCTTGCGCCACAGCGAGTCCTGGGCCGCGTGGCAGCTTCCGCAGCGAACGTTGCGCGCGGCCCCCGGCTCGTGCGGATACGACTGCACGCCGGTGTGGCACGCGGCGCACGCCACCGTTGCGTGCGGGCCGCCGGAGAGCGCCGCGCGCGTCACGACGAGGCCGGCGGCCACCTGGGCTCCCGAGGCGACACGCAGCAGGAATTCCCGGCTGGAGTGGCAGCGTTCGCAGTCCTGCGGGGCCTGTGCGAAGGCGGGCACCGCGAGCGCAGAGCCGAGCGCGGCGATGCCTAACGCCCGTGCTAGCACAGCCGCACCCACATGATCATGCCGACCAGGGCCAGTCCCACGCCGAGGGCGAGGAGACCGAGCGCCGCGGCCGTGATGGTCATCCACTGCGGCGGAGGCGGCGCGGGCTCGTCCGGTATCGCGCGGCGGCTGACGGGCCGATCGCCCGGACCCTGCGACAGGGGCAGGACCAGCGGGTGCTCCTCGGCGAGCACGCTGGCCGATGCGCGGCCCGTGAACATCGTGGCGTCCAGCGGGAACTTGTCCGGCCTGAGGTGCACGTTGAAGAAGTGGATCAGGAACATGAAGCCGGCGGCGAGCATCGCCTCTTCGGAGTGGATGACGGCCGCGACGTTGAAGGCCCAGCCCGGGAGGATCCGGGTGAAGATGCCGGGCAGCCAGCGCACCAGGCCGGTGCCGCCCAGCAGGAGGATGCCCCAGAAGGCGCCGAAGTAGTGGAACTTCTCGTTGTAGCCGTAGCGCCCGAAGCGCGGGAAGGGCGCCTTGCCGAAGAACCACTTGAACATCTGCACGAAGTCCCGGACGTCCTGCGGCTGAAAGACGAGCGAGTCGGGCCCCCACAGCAT